>CAZOWW010000165.1:0-9959 GCA_964583765.1 uncultured Kineosporiaceae bacterium | reverse complement strand
ATTGCCCTGGAACCCACCGGTCCACTGACCCGTCACCGCATACGCCGCCGAGCAGGTCTTGCCCGTGCCGCCACTGGTCGTGGTGGTGTAGGTGTCCCGCGTGTCCGTGGTCGTGGTCGTCCGCGTCGTGGTCGTGGTGGTGACCGGGCGCGTGGTGGTCGTCGTGGTGACCGGACGCGTGGTGGTCGTCGTGGTGGTGACCGGGCGCGTCGTCGTGGTGGTGACCGGGCGCGTCGTCGTGGTCGTCGTGGTGGTGACCGGGCGCGTCGTGGTGGTGGTCGTGGTGGTGACCGGACGCGTCGTGGTGGTCGTCGTGGTCACGGGCGAGGTCGTCGTGGTGGTGCCGCCGCTGGTCGTGTACGTGGCGGCGGTGTAGGCCGGGCTGCACTGCGAGCCGCAGGACGACGGGAGCGAGAAGGAGTAGACCTCACCGCCGTTGATCAGCTGATCGTTCACGTCACGCACGCGGATCTGGTACGAGGTCCCGCCCGCCGTGAGCGGGGAGATGAGGTAGGCCTGGCCCATGTCGCTGTCCATGGCTGCCGGAACCCAGGCGCCGTTCGTGTAGTAGTCGATGCTGTGCACGCCGTTGGCCAGGTGGGACACCGCGACGGCGGTCCACCACGCCTGCGAGCCCTGGAGGAAGCCGATGTTGATGTCGCCCGAGTAGTTCGGGGCGGTGATGAACTTCCAGGAGATGTGGCGGTTGTTCCACTTGTTGGGCAGACCCGTGGTCAACGACCCGTTGAGGGTGAACCGGGCAAGGGAGTCCGTGGCGAGGTCCAGGTGGTACGGGTCGTCACGGCACCAGGCGTTGGAGTCGCCGCAGCTGTCCGCCACGACCATGTTGAGCGTGGCCCCGTTGAACGAGTCGGCCACCCAGGAACCGTTGCGGCAGAACGCCTGGCTGGGGGCGCCGTCGTTCGTGCCCGTGCAGTAGTCGCCGATCGACACCTGCACCCAGCGGCCGCAGTTGAGGCCGTTGTTCCACAGGCCGAGCTTCGAGAGGTCGCTCCCGGTGAGCGGCCGCGGGTAGAAGGAGTAGTCGCCCGGCGTGTTGTACACGTTGAGCGCGACGAAATCCTGCGAGTCGATCGCGGTCTGCGGCAGGCCGCAGCCGCCGTAGGGAGAGCCGAGGCCGTCGAAGTGCGTGGCGTTCCCGGTGACCGGAGTCGAGATGTCCGTCACCTCCAACGCACGGGCAGGCAGCTGCGTCATGAGCAGCAAGGTGGCACAGGCACAGATCGTGGCGACGATCGCTCGCGCCACGCCCCGGGTTCCCTGCCTCCTGCGAGGCATTTCCATGATCTTTCCTTCCACGTGGCGCGCCGGACAACGATGCAATTGCGCGGGGACGCTAGCAGTGGTCGGGCCGGAGGTGAAGAGGGCCTTCGCCTGTTACCCAGCGTGAATTCGCGAGCGCATTGAGGTCATGTTTGCGAGGTCCCCCGTGGGTGATTCACGGTAATTCGAGAAGGGGTCCCATGCCGGCCCGGGGATCGGGTGCCAACCGGGTGGGGAGAGCGCCGCGCCCACATTCCCGCACGCCACGGGGCGGCGCGACGGTGAGGGGCCGTGATCCGCCGCCGCAGGGACCACGCCCGGGCGGGCGGGGCGTCCCGCTCCGCCCGCGGGAACCGCACGGGACGCCCGCGCAACTACCGTGGGTCGTCGCGGGCAGGGGGACTCACCGTGCCGCGAGGAGGAGATTCTGGGTGAACGGGCTGATGACGTCGCCGGTGCGCTCAGGGTCCAGCGCCTCGACCACGGACTCGGTGACGCTCCCCAGGAGTGCGGATCCGGCCGCGCGCACTGCACCGGCCATCGGGGTCGATGCCAGGTGCCGAGGAACGAACGTCTCGAGGTCCCCGAGCGCCACCTGCAGGGTCTGCGTGCCGGCGGTGATCCTGCCGAAGCCCTCGGCGGCCAGCATCCGGCGCAGGGCGTCTCCGGACGGCAATGCCGAGGCCGAGGTGAGGGCGGTGGCGATCTGGCGTCCCAGCACCCGTGACACGGCGTCCGCGAGCGCGGCGAAGTACGGCAGGCGGGGCAGCGCCACCCAGGTCGTCAGGACGAGCCGGCCGCCCGGGCGCAGGACCCGGGCGAACTCACGCACGGCCCGCTCCGGCTCGGGGACGAACTGCAGGGTGTGGGTGCAGGCCACCACGTCGAAGCTGCCGTCGGGGAAGGGGAGCGCGCGGACGTCGGCGTCCCAGAACTCGGCGGCGGTCAGGCTCTCCCGTCCCACGGCGAGCATGAACCGGTTGACGTCGGCTCCCACCACGCGGGCGGCGCCACGGACCAGAGCCGCTCGGGCTGCCGCGCCGGTGCCGCAGCCGGCATCGAGCACCGTGGTGCCGGTGAGTGCCGGTACCTGGGCGACTGCTGTCTCCGCCGCGGGCCCGAGGAACGTGGGCACGAGCACGTCCTCGTAACTGCGGGCGGAGTCGTGTGCGAGTTGCCACTGCAGGGTTGCCATGCCCACCTCCGGACCGCGGATCGGCGGCACTCGCCGGGTCGTCCTGGCGGCACCTGCCAGGTCGCCCCGGTCGTCGTTCAAGGTCGAATCGGTTGTCGTTCGAGGTCGAATCGCTCGTCGTTCCAGATCAACTCGGTGAACGGAGGACGACCATCTCCTGACGGGAGATCGTGTCCGTCTGGTGCAGGCGTCGCAGGTCGGGCACACTGGTCAGCGACAACAGCGGTGGACGGCAGGTGCTGACCGGCAGGTCACAGGCCGATTCCCGTCCTCCGGAAGATCGGCTCGATCACCATCACGTAGGTTCTGTGCCGGAGCGTACCGAATTGCGGCCGAGGTCGTTGGGGAAGACGAATCTCGGGTCGTGCAGGAGGTACGGATGTCCGGTGCCATCACCCGCGGGGTGTTGTTCGTGCACTCCGCGCCGCGCGCGCTCTGCCCGCATGTCGAGTGGGCGGCCGGTGCGGTTCTCGGCGTGCGTCTGAGCCTGGACTGGATACCTCAGCCGGCCTCTCCCGGCACCTGTCGTACTGAGCTGTCCTGGCAGGCGGAGCAGGGCACCGGCGCGCGCCTGACCTCCGCGTTGCGGGGGTGGTCGCACCTGCGCTACGAGGTCACCGAGGAGCCGAGTCCCGGTGCGGACGGCGCCCGCTGGAGCCACACTCCCGAGCTGGGCATCTTCCACGCGGTGACGGACGTCCACGGCAACATCGTGGTGCCCGAGGACCGCGTGCGGACCGCGTTGGAGACGGGAGAGCCGCACCTCATGGTCGCCGAACTCGATCTCGCCCTGGGACGTGCCTGGGACGACGAACTGGAGTCGTTCCGGCACGCCGGGGACGGGGCACCCGTGCGCTGGCTCCACCGGGTGGGGTAGCAGCTCCCGGTTGGCCCAGGTCCCCGCACCGACCCAGTTGGTTCCGGCGCGGGGTCCTTCAGGCGCCGTCGCGTCCGGTGCTCCACCTCAGCATGCGACAGGCTCGCAACGTCACCCACTTGCTGGGCGCGTTCTTCGCGTCGATGTCCTTCCAGAGCTTGCCGGTATACGGGTACTGGTTCCGCCACCGGCCGGAGTCGCCCTGCAGGGAGAGAACCCAGGCCCTGGCTGCGGCCGTCCTCGGGTCGCCGCCGTGACCGATCTCGCACAGCACCTCCAGGTTCTGCAGGACGTCCGTGACGTAGCCGAGGGGAAATCCCAGCTTGAACCATGAGCTGTTCGGGGCGTCATTGCCGTAGCCCATCGGGTAGTCCGCCACCGCAGGGTCCCGGCTCAACAGGAAGCCCGCCCCGACGCGTACCGCTTCCTCGACCAGCGGCGTACGTCGTCCCTCCGGCACCCGGGCCAGCGCGCCCAGCACCTTGACCGCGCCCCAGGCGCAGGGAAGCTGTTCGTTGTTCCCGCACCGGAACAACGGCCCGCACGTCAGGGAGTAGTAGCGATCGACCCCCTCCCCGGTGACGATCTGCGCGAGCCACTGGACGGCGCGCTGCACGCGGTCGTCCTCCAGGTAGCCCAGCCCGACGAGAGCCCGGACGAGATTGCCCGTCAGACACAGCAGCCCTGCGGACGGCGGGGGCGGACGGTCCTCGGAACGGGAGACACCGAAGCCGCCCGCGGGCACCTGGGCGTGACGCAGTACGTAGTCGCACGCGGCGCGTATCCGGGGGTCCGAACCGTCGGCGCCCAACTGCTCCAGGAAGATGACCTGCCAGAGCGTGCCGGTGTACTTCGGTGCGTATCCCGATCCCGGATGCTCCCAGTAACCATGCGGATGCTGAGCGCTGAGTATGGCGGCGATGGGACCGTTCGTGAGCGCGGCGTGACGTGCACGTGCCAGCTCGGGATCGTCGTCCACGCGGCCGAGAAGATCACGAAGGGTCAGGTGACGAACGGCCGGCTCACCCTCGTCGAGCAACCAGGGCAGGGGATCAGCGCGCAGGTGGCTGAGCCATCCCTGGTCGTACTCACCCGCCATGGTGCCCGCCTGCATCATCACGGCAGTGTACGGACGGCCGGGATCGGACGAGCCTGCCGGATGCGAGGACGAGGTGGCGTCCTGGCCCACCCCCGGGGAAACGTCGGTCCGGCCGGCCCTCCCGAGGGAGGCCCGGCCGGACTGGCTGTTGCCGTCAGGCGTTGTCTGTTGCCGTCAGGCGTTACGCAGCACCAGGGCGATGTTGTGGCCGCCGAAGCCGAAGGAGTTGTTCACGGCGACGCCCTCGGTCGGGAGCGGCCGCGGGTCCTTGCGGACGACATCGAGGTCGATCTCGGGGTCGAGGTCGTCGATGTTGATCGTCGGCGGCGCGGTGCGGTGGTACAGGGCGAGAGCGCAGAACATGCCCTCCAGCGCGCCGGCGGCACCGAGCAGGTGCCCGGTCATCGACTTGGTCGCCGAGATCGCGACCCCGTCCGCGGCGTCCCCGAGCGCCAGGCGGATCGCCCTGGCCTCGGCGATGTCCCCGGCGGGTGTCGAGGTGGCGTGCGCATTGACGTGGATGACGTCGCGCGGGGACAGATCGCCGTTGCTCAGGGCCAGCTTCATGGCCGCGGCGGCGCCACGTCCCTCGGGGTCGGGTGCCGCGATGTGATGGGCGTCCGAGGTCATGCCCACCGAGACGAGCTCCGCGTACACCTGGGCTCCGCGCGCCTCGGCGTGCTCGGCGGACTCCAGCACGAGCAGGGCGGCGCCCTCCCCGAGGACGAAACCGTCCCGGGCGGTGTCGTAGGGCCGGGAGGCCGCGGTGGGGTCGTCATTGCGGGTGGACAGCGCCTGCATCGCGGCGAAGCCCGCGATCGGCAACGGGTGGATCGCCGCCTCGGTGCCACCGGCCACCACCACGTCGGCGCGGCCGCTGCGGATCATCTCCAGGCCGTAGCCGATCGCCTCGGCGCCCGAACCGCAGGCCGAGACGGGGGTGTGCGTGCCTGCGCGGGCGCCGAGCTCCAGTTCGACGGCCGCAGCCGCCCCGTTGGGCATGAGCATGGGCACGGTCAGCGGGAACACCCGCCGCGGGCCCTTCTCCTTGAGTGTGTCGTAGGCGGTCAGCAGCGTCCAGACACCGCCGATCCCGGAGGCGCAGACGACCCCGAGCCGCTCGGGCTCCACGTCCGGGCGTCCGGCGTCGATCCACGCCTCGCGCGCCGCGATGAGCGCGTACTGGCCGGAGGGGTCCAGGCGCCGCATCTCCACCTTGCTGAGCGTCTCGCTCACGGGCACGGCCACCTGGCCGGCGAACGTGACCGGCAGGCTGTACTCGGCCACCCACGGCTGGGTGAGCGGGCTCACCCCGGAGGTGCCGGCCAGGGCTGCGGCCCAGGTGCTGGCAACGTCTCCGCCGAGGGGAGTGGTGGCTCCCATGCCCGTGATGACAACGCGTCGGGTCGTGGTCATGACTATCGCCTGCTCCTCGCGAAGGGACCTGCGGCGCCCAGATGGGGCGCGGGACTTCTGGTGTTACCGGGGCGACGTGCCGCGCGCCCGGGATCCCTGGGCGCGCGGCACATCACGCTCAGGCCTGAGCGGAGTTGATGTACGAGACGGCGTCGCCGACCGTCTTGAGGTTCTTGACGTCGTCGTCGGGGATGCGCACGCCGAACTTCTCCTCGGCGTTGACGACGATGGTCATCATCGAGAGCGAGTCGATGTCGAGGTCGTCCGTGAAGGACTTGTCCAGCTCGACAGCGTCCACCGGCAGGCCGGTCTCCTCGTTGACGATCTCTGCGAGGCCGCTCAGGATGTCCTGCTCGCTCAGTGCCATGATCGGGGCCCTTTCTGGGTTGGGTTGCGATCCCGGCTGGTGTCCGGACCCGGGGTCCGGCGCCAGGAGCGGATCGAGTCACCTGGTGCGGTGTGCCTTGCTCTCCCCGGCACCCGGGTGCCGGGGAAGTTCCACGGGTTGTCAGGGAAGTTCCACGAGCATCAGGGAAGTTCCACGACCTGGGCCGCGTACACGAGGCCGGCGCCGAAGCCGATGAGCAGGGCCAGGCCGCCGTGGGGCGCCTCGCCCTCGGCCAGCATGCGGTCCATGGCGATCGGGATCGAGGCCGCCGAGGTGTTGCCGGTGGTCTCGATGTCCCGGGCGATCGGCACGTGCGCGGGCAGGCGTAACTGCTTGGCCATGGCATCCACGATGCGCAGGTTCGCCTGGTGCGGGATGAAGACATCGAGATCGGCGCTGGTGATCCCGGCGTTGTCGAGCGCCTTCTGCGCGACCGGGGCCATCTGCCAGACCGCCCAACGGAACACGGCCTGCCCGGCCATGGCCAGGGTGGGCCACTCCGCCTCGCGCTCGGGGTCCCGGATCTGGTCGCGGACGTCGATCCAGGAGTGGTGGTGGTTGATCGTGTCCCACTGCGAGCCGTCCGAGCCCCACACGGCCGGGCCGATGGCCGGGGTCTCGCTCGGGCCGATCACGACCGCGCCTGCGCCGTCCCCGAAGAGGAAGGCCGTGGACCGGTCGGTGAAGTCGGTGAAGTCGGTGAGCTTCTCCGCGGCGACGAGCAGCACATGCGTGGCCGAACCGCCCCGGACCATGTCCTGGGCCATGGCCACGCCGTAGCAGAAGCCCGCGCAGGCGGCGGAGATGTCGAAGGCGCCCGCGGGGGTCGCGCCGATCCGGTGCGCGAGCAGGGAGGCCAGGGACGGCGTCTGGTAGGGGTGGGTCACCGTCGCGACGATCACCATGTCGATGTCGGCGGCGGTGAGTCCGGCCCGCTCGACGGCCAGCAGGGCGGCCTTCTCCGCCAGGTCCGTGACCGTCTCCTCCGGACCGGCGATGCGGCGGCTGACGATCCCGGAGCGCTCGCGGATCCACTCGTCCGAGGAGTCGATCAGCCCGCAGATCTCGTCGTTGGTGACCACACGCTCGGGGCGGTGGGAGGCCACGGAGAGGATCCGGGCGTGGGGAGCCCCCACCGCGGGGGTGATGCGGGCACCGGCCTGACTCACGAGGCACCTCCGGAAGGCTGCAGATCCGAGACGTCGGCGTGCTCCTCCAGCAGTGCCCGGGCGGCAGGGAGGTCCGCGGGGGTCTTGATCGCGAGGGTCGCGACCCCGGGAAGTGCACGTTTGATCATGTTGACCAGGGTGCCGGCCGGCGGGAGCTCCAGCACGGCGGTGACGCCCAGGGTACGCATGGTCTCCATGCACAGGTCCCAGCGCACGGGATTGCGCACCTGTTCGACCAGTCGGCTCCGGACCTCGTCCCCGTCGGTCACCACCGCACCGTCCGCATTGGACAGGAGCCGGGTGCGGGCGGGGGAGACCGTCATCGTGGCGGCACGCTCGGCCAGGGCGGTGACGGCGGGAGCCATGTGCGTGGTGTGGAAGGCGCCGGCCACCTTGAGCGGGATGATCCGGGCCTTGGCCGGCGGATCGGCCGCGAGGGCGGCGAGCTGCTCCAGGGTTCCTGCGGCCACGACCTGACCGGAACCGTTCATGTTGGCGGGCGTGAGGCCGTGTGTGGCGAGCTTGGCGCTCACCTCCTCGGGGTCACCGCCGAGGACGGCGCTCATGCCGGTCGGCTGCACCGCCGCGGCCTCGGCCATGGCCGCACCGCGGACCGCGACCAGGGCGGTGGCGTCCGTCTCCGTGAGGACCCCCGCTGCCGCACTCGCCGCGAGCTCGCCGACCGAGTGACCGGCCACCGCTCCGGCGACGGTCCAGGCGGGCCGGTCCGGCCCCAGCAGTGCGGGCAGGGTCGCCAGGCCGCTGGCCACGATGAGGGGTTGCGCCACGGCGGTGTCGCGGATCGTCTCGGCGTCCGACTCGACGCCGTGGGCGATCAGGTCCATGCCCGCGGCCTCGGAGAGGGCGGTGAGTCGATCGGTCACTCCCGGTTCGGCCAACCACGGTTGGAGGAACCCGGGGGTCTGGGCGCCCTGTCCGGGAAACACGAAGGCAAGCACGCTGAACAGGTTCTCCGATCCAGGGCCAGTTCTCTGATCGCGTCAGCGACGAACCTGGAGGGAGGACATTGTGGGGAAGCTACAACACTCAGCCGTCGGAGCGGGACGGCGACCCGATGAGACGGCCCACCGTGATGGCCACGTGGAGCACGAATCCCTCGCGGGGATCGACCGGATCCCACCCGGTGAGGTCGGTGATCCGGCGGAGCCGGTAGCGCACGGTATTTGCGTGCACGAAGAGTGCTCTCGCTGTTGCTTCCAGTGATCGCCCGAGCTCGAGGTAGGTGGCCGCGGTTTCCAGCAGTGGCGTGTCGGACTCCGCCAATCGCCGGTAGGCACGCTCGACGAGCAGGCGCCGGGCCACCGTGTCACCGGCGAGCACCCGCTCGGGCAGCAGATCGTCGGCGGCGACCGGTCGGGGCGCGTCCGGCCAGCCCCGGGCCGCGGCCAGTCCGGCGAGCACCGCGCGCGCAGAGCGATTGGCGTGCTCCAGTCCGGGGACGACCGGTCCGGTGACGACCGGTCCGGGACCCAACAGCTCGGCCAGCGCGGCCGCGGGGGCCAGCGGGTCGGTGGGGGAACCGAGCACCATGAGCACCCGGTCGCCCTGTACCCCGATCAGGGCGTCGCCGCCCTCGGCGCGGGCGGCCCGCCGGAGGTCGTCCACCGCGTCCTCGACCCGTCCGGCGGGCGTGCCCCCGGCCAGCACACAGACCCGGCAGTCCGGTGCCCAGCCCAGCGCGGCGGCCCGGGAGCGGAGCCCGTCGTCGGCCTCCCCCCGGACGAGGGCGTCGACCACGAGTGCTTCGAGGCGTGCGTCCCAGGCGCCGCGGGTCTCGGCCGCCTCGGCGTAGATCTCGGCCGCGGCGAACGCGACCTCTCGCGAGTAACGCAGCACGGACTCGCGCAGCCGCTGCTGGCCCCCTTCGGCGGCCAGGGCCCCCACCTCGTCCTCGACGACGTCGACGACCGTACGGACGAGTTCGAGGGTCTGCTGCAGGCTGATCGACCGGGTCAGCTCGCGGGGGGCGGTGCCGAAGACGTCGGCGGTGACCTGTGGCGCGTTGCCGGGGTCCTGGTACCAGGCGATGAAGGCCGCGATGCCCGCCTGGGCGACCAGTGAGACCCAGGACCGGTTGCGTGCGCTCATGGAGCGGTACCACGGCAGCTGCTCGTCCATCCGGGTCAGGGCGGCACGGGCCAGCGTGCCTGCCCCGGCCCGCAGACTGGCCAGCGTGGGGTCGGCGGCAGCCACGGCGTCCACCTGACCGGCGGCGCGGGTGGACGAACTCACGCGGCGAGCCTAGCCCCGGGCACGGGGAGCACGGTGGCCGCCGTCGGCGTCGCGGGCCTGGTTCGCCCCGGAGGCGAGCAGGGAGGCCACGTGGTCGGGGACCTGGTGGAAGAGCTCGCGCGGGGGGCGCTCGTAGTCCTGGGCCGGAGCCCGGGGCGGCAGCTCGATGCGGGGCGGTTCGAGGCGCTCGTAGGGCAGCGTGGAGAGCAGGTGAGCGATCATGTTGATCCGGGCGTGCCGTTTGACCTCGGCCTCCACCACGTACCAGGGGGCCTCGG
>CAZOWW010000164.1:0-9994 GCA_964583765.1 uncultured Kineosporiaceae bacterium | reverse complement strand
GTAGCGGGTCTGGTCGAGCAGGCCGCCGGGGTTGGTGGCGATGATCTCCCGGAGGTCCGGGCCCTGCGGGGCGCGCAGATCGAGGTGCGCCTGCAGGTGGGACACCGCGAGGTCGAACGCCTCGGCGTAGGCCGGGTACGCGGCGGCCAGGCCCGTGCCCATGCCCACCCGCTGGGACCCCTGCCCGGTGAACAGGTAGGCGAGCTTGCCTGACCGGACCGTGCCCCGGACGACGGCGCTCGTCGCCTCGCCCCGGCCGAGGGCCCGGAGCGCTTCCCGCCGCTCGGCGGGGCCGGCCGCGACGATCACGGCCCGGTGGTCGAACAGGGTCCGGGTGGTCGCCAGGGCGGCGGCGATCCGGATGTCCCGCTCGCAGGTGTCGGTCCCTCGTGGGGTCGACGCCCGGCCGTCGGGGGCGGGGCCTTCTGTCTCTGCTGCCTGGTCGGTCGGTGTGGTCCGCCCGTTGCCGCCGTCGTCCAGCTGCGCCAGCAGCCGCTCGGCCTGCTCGGCCAGGGCGGTGCCGGTGCGGGCCGACAGCGACCAGACCGGCGGGGCACCGGCAACTGTCACGTCGCGGGTACCGGCAGTTGCCTCGTCCGGCGTGACGTCCGCACCCTCGTCCGGCACCCCGGTGGTGGCCTCGGCCGCTGCGCTCGCGGGGGCCGCGGTGCGCACGCACGTGGCGGCCTCGGCCCGGGGGCCGGTCCCGCCCTCGGTGCCCCGCGCCGGAGCCGGTGCCGCGAGGACCGGTTCTTCGAGGATCACGTGGGCGTTGGTGCCGCTCAACCCGAAGGAGGAGATGGCTGCCCGGCGCGGTCGCCCGTCCGTGGGCTCCCAGGCCTGTGCCCGGGTGAGCAGGGACACCGCTCCCGCCGACCAGTCCACATGCGGGGTGGGGGTCTCCACGTGCAGGGTCCGCGGCAGGGTTCCGTGCCGCATCGCCATGATCATCTTGATGGCGCCGGCGACCCCAGCCGCGGCCTGGGTGTGGCCGATGTTCGACTTGACGGCGCCGAGCCAGAGCGGCCGCTCGGCGGGGCGGTCCTGGCCGTAGGTCGCGATCAACGCCTGTGCCTCGATCGGGTCGCCGAGACGCGTGCCGGTGCCGTGCGCCTCGACGGCATCGACCTCGCCGGGACCGATTCCCGCATTGGCCAGTGCCTGGCGGATCACCCGCTGCTGCGAGGGCCCGTTGGGGGCGGTCAGGCCGTTGCTCGCGCCGTCCTGGTTGATCGCCGTGCCGCGCACGATCGCCAGCACCGGGTGCCCGTTCCGCTCGGCGTCCGAGAGCCGCTCGACGAGCAGCAGGCCGACGCCCTCACCCCAACCCGTCCCGTCGGCGTCGGCGGAGAAGGCCCGGCACCGGCCGTCGGGGGACAGCCCGCGTTGCCGGCTGAACTCGACGAACGTGGTGGGGGTCGCCATGACCGTCGCCCCGCCCGCCAGCGCGAGCGTGCACTCGCCGGTCCGCAGGGCCTGCGCGGCGAGGTGCAGGGCGACCAGGGAGGAGGAGCAGGCCGTGTCCACGGTGACCGCCGGGCCTTCGAGCCCGAAGGTGTAGGAGAGGCGGCCGGAGGCGATGCTCGGCGCGCTGCCGTTGCTCAGGTAGCCCTCGACCTCGCGTGGCGCTTGCGGCATCCGGGCCGCGTAGTCGCTGTACATGATTCCGGTGAAGACGCCCGTCCGGCTGCCGTGCACGGAGGCGGGGTCGATCCCGGCCCGCTCGAAGGCCTCCCAGGCGACCTCCAGCAACAACCGCTGCTGGGGGTCGGTGGCGAGGGCCTCCCGGGGGGAGATCCCGAAGAACTCCGGGTCGAACTCGCTCGCGTCGTGCAGGAAGCCGCCGTTGCGGGTGTAGGTCGTGCCGGACCGGTCCGGGTCGGGGTCGAACAACTCCTCGACGTCCCAGCCCCGGTCGGTCGGAAACTCGCTGATCGCGTCCACCTCGCCGGCGACGAGCCGCCACAGGTCCTCGGGGGAGCGCACCCCGCCGGGGTAGCGGCAGGCCATGCCGATGACGGCGACCGGGTCGTCGGACGTCGCCGTGCCCGTGCTCGTGGAGGTGCCCGTGCTCGGGGCCTCGACGGTTCCGGCGCCCTCGAGGTGGGCCGCCAGGGCCGCCACGGTCGGGTGGTCGAAGATCAGCGTCGTGGGCAGTCGACGTCCGGTCGCGGCGCCGAGCCGGTTGCGCAGCTCGACCGCGGTGAGGGAGTCGAAGCCCAGCTCGCTGAACGGGCGTCCGGGATCGATCGCGGCGGGGTCCGCGTGCCCGAGGACCTCGGCCGCGGTGGTCCGCACGAGGTCGAGCATCGAGGCCACCGCTTCGTCGGGCGTGCTCCGGACCACCGCGGGGGCGGGGACCAGGGCACGCAGGACCGCGGGAAGCTCGCCGTCGGCGGCTCGGCTCCGCAGCACGGCGGTGTTGAGCACGGTCGCCGCGGTGAAGGTGGCTCCGAGCCGGTCTTCGAGGCAGGCGAGTCCCTGGTCGGGGGACAGGGAGCTGAGCCCGGCCCGGGTGAGGCGGTTCCGGTCCTGGACGGCCAGCGTGCCGACCATCCCGGCCTGCGCGTCCCACGGGCCCCAGGCGAACGACGAGGCCGGGAGATCCCGCTGACGGCGTTGCTCGGCCAGTGCGTCGAGGAACGCGTTCGCGGCACCGTAGGCGGCCTGGCCGGCGCTGCCGAGCACGCCCGCCAGCGAGGAGAACAGCACGAAGTGCGCCAGGTCCGGCAGATCCGCCGTGGCCTCGTGCAGTGCCCACGCGGCGTCCACCTTCGGGCGCAGCACGGCGTGCAGCCGCTCGGGGGTGAGTCCCGTGACGACCCCGTCGTCCAGCACTCCCGCGGCGTGGACCACGGCCGAGATCGGTTCCTGCCCCAGCAGCAGGCGCAGGGCCGTCGGATCGGCGACATCGCAGGCCACGAGTCGCACGTCGGCGCCGGCGCGGGTCAGTTCCTCGGCCAGGGCCGTGGCGCCCGGGGCCTCGAGGCCGCTGCGGCTGGCCAGCACCAGGCGGCGCACCCCGTGCCGGGCGACCAGGTGGCGGGCGACCAGGGAGCCCAGGGCACCGGTGGCCCCGGTGACCAGGACCGCCCCCGCGCTCCCCGCCCCGGGGCCGGTGACGTCCGAGCCGGCGGCCGTACTCGAACCGGCGGCCGTACTCGAACCAGCGGCACTCGAGCCCCGGGCACCGAATCCGGTGGCGCCCGGGGTGGAGGACGCGCGGACGAGGCGGGGGACGAACAGGGCACCGTCCCGGACGAGCACCTCGGGTTCGTCGTCGGGCAGGGTGGCGGGGACCAGCCGGTCCGAGGACAGCCTGCCGTCCGTGTCCACGAGCACGATCCGGCCCGGGTGCTCGCCCCGCGCCCCGCGGACGAAGCCCCAGACGGCGGCGTGGGCGGGTTCGCGGGGGCCGCTGCCTGCCGCACCCCGGGTGAGGAGGACCAGGCGGTCCTCGTCGGTGCGGTCCTGGGCCAGCCAGCCCTGGACCAGGTCGAGCAGCCAGGCCAGGGTGGCGTGCGTGGCCTGCGCCGGGTCGCCCTCCGGCGCGGGCACCTCGATGAGGGTGATCCCGGTCCCGTGCTCCACGGGACCGGCCGCGCCGGCCGCACCGGCCTGCCCGGCGGAGTCCGGGACGGAGACCGAGGTTGTGGCATGGGCGGGGACGGGCACCCATTCGAGGTCGTAGACGGGCGGCCGTCCGGCGGCCAGCCGATCCGCGCGCACCGTGCGCAGGGTGAGCGACTCCACCTCGGCCACGATCCGTCCGGTGGTGTCCGCGACGGTCACGGCCACGGCGTTCTCGCCGAGCTCCCGGACCCGCACGCGTAGGCTGCCCGCGCCCCGGCCCTGCTGCCATACCCCGGACCAGGCGAACGGCAGGCGCACCGACCCCGGTTCGCGGCCCAGGGCCAGGGGTCGCAGTGCCGCGTCGAGCAGGGCGGGGTGCAGACCAAAGCGATGCCCGGAGGCCTCCGGCGGCAACTCCACCGCGGCGTACACCGCGTCGTCCCGCCGCCATGCGGCCCGCAGCCCCTGGAAGAGCCCGTCGTAGTCCAGTCCGGCCTCGGCGACGAGGATCGCGAGCTCCGCGATGTCCAGCGGCGCCGCGCCCTCGGGCGGCCAGCTCGCCAGATCGGCGGTGTCGGGGACTCCGGCGTGGGGGGCGAGGAAGCCGGCGGCGTGCCGGGTCCAGGTCGTGTCCTCGCCGTCAGGACGGGAGTGCACCGCCACCGGGCGCCGTCCACCGGCGTCCGGACGGCCGACGCTGACCTGCAGGCGGACGGTCGCGGCCCGGCCCCCGTCCTCGGGGAGGACCAGGGGGGCCTCGATCGTCAGTTCGTCGATGCGGGGGCAGCCGAGGGCGCCACCGGCGTGCAGGGCGAGCTCGGCGAAGGCCGTGCCGGGAAGGAACACCGTGCCCAGCACGGCATGGCCGGCGAGCCACGGGTGGGTACGCAGACCGAGCAGGCCGGTGAAGACGGTCTCCTCGCCGTCGGCCAGTTCCACCACCGCGCTGAGCAGGTCGTGGTCCTGCGGGCCCAGTCCGGCGGCCTCGACGTCGCCCGCGCCGGGGCGCGGTTCGAGCCAGAACCGCTCCCGCTGGAAGGCGTACGTCGGCAGGTCCACGAGACGCCCGGTGCTGATCCAGCCGGCCGGTCGGCCGGTGACGTGCGCGGTGGCCGCCGCGGCGAGCAGGGTGTGCGGTTCGGGCCGGTCGGCGCGCAGGGTGGCCGCGAGGACCGGGGTGGCGGGAGTGCCGAGCTCCGCCAGCGAGTCGGCGGCCATCGCGGTGAGGGTGCCGTCCGGGCCGAGCTCGAGGAACGTGGTCGCGCCGGCCGCGGCGAGCGCGGTGATCCCCTCGTGGAAGCGGACGGCCTCGCGGATGTGCCGGGCCCAGTAGTCGGGGTCCTGCAGCAGGCCCGGCTCGGCGAGCAGCCCGGTGACGTTGGAGATCACGGGGATCCGGGCCGGGTGGTACGTCAGCGTCCGGGCGATCTCCCGGAAGTCCTCGAGCACGCTCTCCATGTGGGCGCTGTGGAAGGCGTGGCTGACCTTGAGCAGCGTGGCCTTGCCCCCGGACTCCTTCCACTCCTGGGCCAGCCGGCCGACCGGGTCCGCGTCCCCGGCCACGACCACGGACCGGGGGCCGTTCACCGCCGCCACCGACGTGCCGGCGGGCAGGCGGGGGAGCAGCTCCGCCTCGGAGGCCCGGATCGCCGCCATCGCGCCGCCCTCGGGGGCGGACTGCATCAGGCGGGCCCGCGCGGCGACCAGGGTGCACGCGTCGTCCAGGGACAGGACCCCGGCGCAGTGGGCGGCCGCGAGCTCGCCGATCGAGTGCCCGGCGAGGAAATCGGGGGTGATCCCCCAGGACTCCAGCAGCCGGAAGAGGGCGACCTCCAGCGCGAAGAGAGCAGGCTGGGTGTACCCGGTCCGGTCGAGCACGCCGTCGGGGTCCGTGAAGACGACGTCCCGGAGGGTGCTGCCCGACACCGTGCCGTCCGCCGGGCCGAGGTTCGCCTGGATCCGGTCGAGCACCGCGTCGAACGCCTCGGCGAACACGGGATGCGCCGCGTACAGCTCGCGGCCCATCCCGACCCGCTGGGCGCCCTGCCCGGTGAACAGGAACGCGAGCCTGCCCGAGGTCGCCGTGCCGGTGACCAGCTGCGGGTGCCGGCGTCCCCCGGCGAGCGCGTCCAGGGCATCGAGACGGTCCTCGGCGCCGGCGCCCAGGACCACCGCCCGGTGGCCGAACACCGACCGGGAGGCGGCGAGGGAGAAGGCCACGTCGGCGGGGTCGAGGTCCGGGGTGCCGGCGAGGTGCGCGCGCAGCCGCAGTGCCTGCTCACGCAGGGCGGCCGGGGTCTTCGCGGACAGGGGCCAGGCCACCGGGACGCCGGCGGGGAGGTGCCCGGCCGCCGTGGGCTCGACGTCGTCCGGTTCGGCCAGGATGACGTGCGCGTTGGTGCCGCTGATCCCGAAGGAGGAGACCCCGGCGAGCCGGGGACGCCCGGTGCGCGTCCAGGGCCGCGCCTGCGTGAGCAGGCGGACGGCTCCGGCGGACCAGTCGACGTGCGGGGTCGGCTCGTCGACGTGCAGCGTCCGGGGCAGGACGCCGTGCCGCAGGGCCATCACCATCTTGATCACACCGGCGATGCCCGAGGCGGCCTGGGAGTGACCGATGTTCGACTTCAGCGAACCCAGCCAGAGCGGGGCGTCGTCGGGCCGGTCCTGTCCGTAGGTGGCCAGGAGCGCCTGCGCCTCGATCGGGTCGCCGAGCGTCGTCCCGGTGCCGTGCCCCTCGACGACGTCCACGTCGGTGCTCGCGACCCCCGCGTTCCGCAGGGCCTGCCGGATCATCCGCTGCTGGGACGGTCCGTTGGGCGCGGTGAGCCCGTTGCTCGCGCCGTCCTGGTTGATCGCGCTCCCGCGGATCACCGCGAGCACGCGGTGGCCGTTGCGTCGGGCGTCCGAGAGCCGCTCCACCAGCAGGAGGCCGGCTCCCTCGCTCCAGGCGGCGCCGTCCGCCGCGGCGGAGAAGGACTTGCACCGCCCGTCCTTGGCCAGCCCGCGCTGCCGGCTGAACTCGACGAACGGCGCCGGTGTGGCCATGACGGTGACCCCGCCGGCCAGCGCCAGCGAGCACTCCCCACGGCGCAGGGCCTGGGCCGCCAGGTGCAGGGCGACCAGGGACGACGAGCAGGCCGTGTCCACGGTCACGGCGGGCCCCTCGAGCCCGAACGTGTAGGACAGGCGACCGGTGGCGACGCTGCCCGCGCTGCCGTTGCCCAGGTAGGCCTCGAACCCGTCCGGGATCTCCCGCAGCCGCCAGCGGTAGTCGTTGTACATCACGCCGGCGAACACCCCGGTGGGGCTGCCGCGCAGGGCCGCCGGGTCGATCCCGGCGCGCTCGAAGGCCTCCCAGGCGACCTCCAGGAGCAGCCGCTGCTGGGGGTCGGTGGCCAGCGCCTCCCGCGGGGAGATGCCGAAGAAGGCGGCGTCGAAACGGTCCGCGTCGTGCAGGAACCCGCCCTCGGTGACGTAGCAGGTGCCCTCGCGGTCCGGGTCCGGGTCGTACAGCGCGGCCAGGTCCCAGCCGCGGCCCTGCGGGAACGGTCCGATGGCGTCCTGCTCCTCGGCGACGAGCCGCCAGAGGTCCTCCGGGGAGGCCACCCCTCCGGGGTAACGGCAGGACATCCCGATGATCGCGATGGGCTCGTCGTCCGCGGCCGCGGCGGTGACGGCGACCGCACGGGCCGACGCGCCCGTCACCTCGGCCAGGACGAACGCGGTGAGGGCCCGCACCGTCGGGTGGTCGAAGACGAGCGTGGTGGGGAGCCGGAGCCCCGTCGCGGCGTTGAGCCGGTTGCGCAGTTCCACCGCGGCCAGCGAGTCGAACCCGAGGTCCTTGAACGGGAGGTCCGGGTCGATTCCCTCGCCGTCGGCGAAGCCGAGGACGGTCGCGACCTGGGCGCGGACCGGGTCGAGCACCGCGGCCTCGCGCTCGCTGACCGCAAGTCCCGAGATCCGCTCCGCCCACGATCCCGGGTCATGGGCGGTCGCCGCCGTACGCCGGGCCGGGGTGCGTACGAGGGCCCGCAGCACGGCCGGTGGGGTCGGCAGGGCGCGGATCGCCGCGAGGTCGAGCCGGGTGGGCACGGCGTGGCTGAGGTTGCCGGCCAAGGTGGCGTCGAGCGCCGTGTCGAGCAGCGCGAGGCCCTGCTCCTGACCGATCGGGGCGACACCGACGCGCGCGAGCCTGGCCCGGTCCGTGTCGCCCAGCGCGGAGGTCATCCCGGTGGCGTCCGCCCACAGGCCCCAGGACAGGGACAGGGCGGGCAGGCCGAGGGCGTGACGGCGGTGGGCGAGCGCGTCCAGGAAGGCGTTGGCCGCCGCGTAGTTGCCCTGTCCGGCGTTGCCGATGACCCCGGCGACCGACGAGAAGAGCACGAACTGCCGGAGGTCCGCGTCCCGGGTGAGGTCGTGCAGGTGCCAGGCGGCGTCCACCTTGGGCCGGACCACCCGGGCGAGCTGTTCGGAGGTGAGCCCGGTCAGGGTGGCGTCGTCGAGCACCCCGGCGGTGTGGAAGACGGCGCCCAGGGGGTGCGTCGCGGGGATCGTCCCGAGGACCTCGGCCAGGGCCGCCGGGTCGGCGACGTCGCAGGCCACGAGGCGGGCCTGGGCGCCGTGCGCCTCCAGTTCGGCCAGGAGCTCCGCGGCCCCCGGTGCGGTGGCTCCGCTGCGGCTGGTGAGCAGGAGGTGCCGGGCACCGTGCTCGGTCACCAGGTGCCGGGCGAGCAGGCGGCCGAGGACTCCCGTGCCGCCGGTGATCAGTACCGTCCGCCCCTCCTCGAGGACATCGGACGGGCCGCGGTCTTCCCGGTCCCTCCGGTCTCCCCGCTCGGTCGGGACGCGGCGGGCGAGCTGGGGGGCCAGGAACCTGCCGTCCCGCAGGGCGAGCTGCGGCTCCCCGGTCGCGAGTGCGGAGGCCAGGGCCGCCGGCAACGGGCCGTCGCCGGCGGTTCCGGTGTCCGGGCGCGGGCCGTCCGTCCAGAGGGCGGCGACGGTCTCGCGGTCGGCGTCGACGAGGGTGATCCGGCCGGGGTGCTCCGACTGGGCGGTCCGGGCGAGTCCCCAGACCGGCGCGTGGACCAGGTCCGCGACGTCCTCGCCGTCCCGGGCACTGACCGCGCCGGAGGTCACCACCACGAGGTGGCTGTCCTCGTGGCGCTCGTCGGTCAGCCACGTCCGCAGCATCTCGAGCGTGTCCTCGAGCACGGTGCGGACCGCGGCCGGGACGTCGTCCACCGGTCCGTCGGCGTGCAGCGGGAGCACGAGGAGGTCGGGGGGGTCCTGCGCGAGGGTCCCGAGTTCCGTTCGGGCGGTGCGGGGGTGCAGGACCACGCACTGCCGGGACCCGTCGGTCCCCGCGACCCCCGGTTCGGCCCCCACGGTCCGTGGTTCGGCCTGCGGGTCCGGCGCCGCGGGCACGGCGACCCAGGTCAGCGTGTGGAGATCCTGCTGGCCGGAGCCGATCCGGCCGGCCGGGAGAGCCCGGAGCACGAGCGCCTCCGCCGAGACGACCGCCGCGCCGGTGGGGTCCGTGGCGAGCAGGCGGTAGGCCTGCGGGCCCGTGGGCACCAGCAGCACCCGCAGGTGCCGGGCACCGCTCGCATGCAGCCGCACCGACGACCAGGAGAACGGCAGGACGAGGTCGCCGGAGCCGGTCGGGGCGCCGTCGAGGGGGGCGAGCACGCCCACGTGCAGGGCGGCGTCGAGCAGGGCGGGGTGCAGGCCGAAGCCCGCGACGTCGGTGTCCTCGGGCAGGGCCACCTCGGCGAACAGCTCGTCGCCCCGTCGCCAGGCGGCGGTCAGGCCCTGGAACACCGGTCCGTAGCCGTACCCGCGCTCGGCGAGCAGGTCGTAGCCGCCGGCGATGCCGCCCGGGAGGTCGAGGGGTGTCGCCCCGGCCGGGGGCCAGTGTTCCGGTCCCTGGGGGGAGGCCGCGCGCTCGCTCGAGGGCGCGAGCAGGCCCGTCGCGTGCCGGGTCCAGGGGGCCTCGTCGTCCTGCCGTGCGTGGATGCCGATCCGGCGGTGTCCGGTCCCGTCGTCCGGGGAGCTCACCGTCACCTGCAGGCTCGTACCACCGGTCCTGTCCAGGACGAGGGGAGCCTCCAGGGTCAGCTCGAGCACGCAGTCGCAGCCGCAGTGGTCCCCGGCGGCCGTGGCCAGCTCGACATAGGCGGTCGCGGGCAGCACCGGCGTCCCGGTCACCGCGTGGTCGGCGAGCCAGGGGTGGGTGGCCGTGGAGATCCGTCCCGTGAGCAGCAGCGAGCCGTCACCTGCGTGGGTGATCGCCGCGCCGAGCAGCGGGTGCGGGAGCCCGCGCAGGCCGAGGCGGGCCGGGTCGGCGTTCCCCTGCGGGGCCTGGAGCCAGTAGTGCTGGCGTTGGAAGGGGTAGGTGGGCAGGGTGGGCAATGGGTCGGTG
>CAZOWW010000163.1:0-10067 GCA_964583765.1 uncultured Kineosporiaceae bacterium | reverse complement strand
GCGCGTGGGTCGGCCCCGAAGGAACGCTCGCGGCCGGTGCCCGTGCCCGTGCCGAGACCGGTGCCCGTGCCGGGAGCGGCGCCGGTGGCTCCCTGGGGTGTGCGGTCGGGAGCCGTCGACGAACCGGATCCGGCCTCTGCGGCGCCGTCCGAGAGCTGCCGGGCGGCCTCGTGGGCAGGCCGGTCACCGTGTCGGGCGCCCTGCCGATCGGCGTCGCCACCGTTCCCGGAGCCACCCTGGCTGCCCGAACCGCCCCGCGAGTCGGACCCCGGGGAGCCGCCCGCGTCCGTCCCGGCCCGGGTTTCGAGCCGGACCTCGGCCAGGGACAACCCGGAGTCGGCCAGGCGGCCCTGCAGGTCCCCCAGGCCGTCGCGCAGCGCGGTCAGCGCCGACGCCGACGACGCGAGGTGCAGGCGCACGGATCCCTGGCGAACGTCCAGGGTGACCGTGACACTGCCGAGGTGCTCGGGATTCAGGTGGAGCACCGTGTGCTGGGTGCCGTCGCGCAACGTACGCACCCCCAGGACGTGCCGGGCCACCTGCTCGGACAGGGGCGCCGGGGTCGCGGTTCCGGATGCGTTCTGCCCTGTGCCGGCGGCCTCTGCCCGACCGGTCGGGGTCAGCGCGGGCACGGACGAACCGGGTGTCACGGGTGGCTGCGTGCCGGTGGCGGCCGACGTGCCGGTGCTCGACACGCCGGGGGTTCCGGACGTGGTGGCACCGGATCCTTCCTGGTCGGCAGCCGGTCCTCCGATCCGGTCGGTGGCGGGTCGGTCGGTGGAGGTGGTGGCGGATCCGCCGTGTCCCGTCGACGCCATGCCCGAGCCCTCCCGGGACGCCGTGCCTCGCGGGGCGAGCGGTGTGGGGACCGTCCTGCCGTCCGCTCGGCCGACAGTGCCGGAGCCCGAGCCCGAGCCGGAGCCGGTCGGAACGGCGGGGGATGCGGGCGGGCTGTCCGGTGACAGGATCGCGCCGGCTGCCGCCCCCCCGACGGTGCTCCCGGCCGGGTTGGTGGCCGGGGCCAGGGTCGTGGTGGGGGTTGGGGTGGTGGTGGCCGGGGTGGCCGGGGCCACAGTGGCGGTCGAGGTGACGGTGGCCGCGGGGGTGGTCGAGGCCGCGATCAGGGGCCCTGCCGGGACCGGCATTGGTGATGCCGTCGCAGGGCCACCGGCCCGTGCGGAGGCAGTCAGGCCGGCGGAGGAACGCCCGCGGGTACCCAGGCCGGAGCGGGGCGCCGTCAAGGCGGCGAGGGAACCGGCTCCCTCCGGCGCGGTGGTCGCTGTGGCTGCGGTGGCCGCTGCTGTCGCCGTGGCTGCGGTGGGTGCGGTGGTCGCTGTGGCCGCCGTGGTTCCTGGGTCCTGGTCGGTCGTGGTCCCTGGTCCCGTCGCGCCGGACGGGGTACGCGTACCCGCCGTGGAAGTGTCGGACCTGGTCCCCGGCGTCGCGGGAACGGAAGTGGTCACGCCGGCCGGGCCGGTGCCGCCGCGGAACTCCGCGAGGGTCGACGGGCTCCTGACGGAGCTCGGGGAGCCGGACGGGTCGGTGCCACCGTGAGAATCCACCAGGGTCGACTGACCTCTGACGGATCTCGGGGGGCCGACCGGGGCTCCCGCAGCGCCTGCAGTTCCCGCAGCCTCCGCCGTCCCGTTCGTGTCGGTTGCCCCGGCTGCGGTGGCTGCCCCAGCTGCACCGACGGTCTCCGCGGCTCCGGTGGCGTTCACCGGGTTCGCTCCTGCAGGGGAGACGCTTGCCGCAAGGAAGCCGCTTCCGGGCAGGGCGCCGGTCGAATCGCTCACTGTGCCTCTGGACGAGCCGCCGGCGATGGGGGCGGTGGTGGCCGGAGTCCCGGGGGTGGGGGCTGTGCTGGTCGCGGTCCCTGCGGCGGGGGCTGCCGTGGCCGGGAGGCCTGCGGCCGGAGTGGTCGGGGTTCCTGGGGCTGAGGCTGTGGCCGTCGAGGCCTCTGCGACGGAGGATCCGGCGTTCGCGGTCCCGCTCATGGCCCAGGACCCCACCTGCGTGGCCGGGGGCCGGGATGCTGCCGGTCCGGTGAGTTCCGTGGCCCGGCGCGCCCCCGCCGGGGTGTCCGCGATTCCCGACCGGGCCCCGGACCGGGACGCCGCCGATGCGGAGCCGACAAGTGCGGAGGCACCAGCCCCCCCCGAGCGTTCCGGGGTGCCGGTGTTTCCCGGGTCAGTGGTCCCTCCGGTGCTGTCCACGACAGCCGGGAGACCACCGGCCTGGCCGGTCGCTCCGGGGCTGCTGCTCCGGGCAGATCGATCCGTGCGGACGGCGGCCGGGAGGGGTGCCCCGGAGGCAGCGCTCGCGCTGCGCTGTCCCGCCCCGACACGCCACCCTTCCGACTCGGCGGTGGGGTCTGGGCCACTCATCCCGGTCGACGTGGCGGGCCCTGTCGAGGCAGCCGTGGCTCCGGTCGACGTGGCGGGCCCTGTCGAGGCAGCCGTGGCTCCGGACGGCACACCGGTCATTCCGGGCGACGTGCCACTCGTTCCGGTCGACGCACGGGACCCGGTCGACGCACGGGGTCCTGTCGATGCAGCGGTGGCTCCGGTGGTGACCGAGGGACCGGCGGCGAGGGTCTTGCCCGCACCCGATGCCGAGGCGTCCAGAGTGAGGCTTGTCCCGGTGAAGGAACCGTCGGCGCCCATGCCGGCCCTGGCCGGTGCGGGGGATCCGGGTCGGTCCGTGGTCACGGCTGCCGCGGTGGGGCCGGGAGGCAAGGGTGTGGCGGTTGTCGTGCCCGTGGATCCGAGATCGCCGCGAGCAGTCGCGGGGCCGGACCCACCGGTGCCGATGGCCGTCCCGGGCGCGCCCGAGTCGACCGGTGCACCGGCTCCGCCCGAGCCCAGAGAGCGGTCGGTGACGGCTGCGGCGCCACTCTGTGGCGATGAGCCGGACGCAGGCATGCCGGGGGATGTCCAGGCCTTCCTGGTGAAGCCGGGTGCCATCCCCACCGGGGAGTCGAACGTCGTCCCCGTCGAGGTGCCAGGCACCATCTCGGCTGAGGCGTTGGGGGCCTTCCCCGTCGTTCCGGTGAGGTCGGGTGCCTTCCCCCTTGCCCCAGTGAACTTGGGCGCCGTCCCCGTCGTTCCGGGGAGGTTGGGCGCCGTCCCCGTCGTTCCGGGGAGGTTGGGCACCGTCCCCGTGGAGGTGTCGAGTACGGCGTCCGGGGCGACACCGGGCGGCGTGGCCGGGATGCCGGTGGTGGCCGCCGGATCAGCTGGGGCTTTCGCGGCTGCCGTCGTCCGGGTGTCGTCGTCAGAGCTCTCGGTTCCGGTCTGCGGGTCGACCTGTGCGGGGCGTGGCCGGGTGGTCCAGCGTGCGGTGTGTCCGCGGGTCCTGCGGCCGCCCTGGGTCGACCGAGCGCCGTGTTCCTCGCCGGTGTGGTCGTCCGCCGTGCTCGTCACGTCGTCCTGTTCCGTGTCGTCGTCCGGCCCGCCGGGACGACCCGTCGACCGGGAACTCCCCGAGGCCTCATGCGTGGAGGGAACGGAGTCGCGGTGCGTGGAGGGAACGGAGTTGTGGCGGGGGGAGACGACAGAGTTGCGGCGGGCGGTCGACTCCTCCGGCCGGGAGGAGGAGCCCTGCGACGGCGAGGAGGACCCGTGATCCTCCCGGAGCCGCGGGGACACGCCCTGCCGTGCACGTGGCGGCCGGGCGGACGATGTGGAGGGGAGCGCGGCGCCGGCGCTGCCGCCCACGGCCACGGCCACGGGCAGCGTGGTGCGCCGGGCCAGATCGGCGTCCGCCGCACTGAGCGCGGCGAGAAAGTCCGCGCCACCGGTGCCGTCGGAGCGGGTGGTCGTGGTGTGGTCCCAGACGGTGGTGTTGCCGCCGCTGACGGCGGACGTGGTCGTGGTCATCGCAGGGCCTCCCAGGCTCGGGTGACACGATCGACGTACTGCGTGGTCTCGGAGTAGGGCGGCACTCCGCCGTAGCGGCGCACGGCGCCCGGGCCGGCGTTGTAGGCGGCCAGGGCCAGGTCCGTGCGGCCGTGGTAGTCGCGCAGGTAGCCCGAGAGCAGCCGCGCGGCGCCGTCGACCGCCTGGGCCGGGTCGAGCGCGTCGACGCCGAGGGAGCGGGCGGTGCCCGGCATGAGCTGCATCAGCCCCTGGGCGCCCGCCCCGCTCACCGCGTCCGCGGTGTACCCGCTCTCCACCTTGGCCACGGCGGCGAGCAGGGCCGGGTCCACGCCGTAGCGACGTCCCGCCGCCACGAAGAGGGACCGGTACGCGGTCGGCACGGCGGAACCTGACGCGGTCGAGCCGTCGGACGCCGTGGCCGTTGCCCCGGTCGACAGGGCCGCGAGGAGCTGGGATGCGTCCGTGGTGCTCGACACCACCCGCCGGATCGCGGTGGGCGTTTCGGTGATGGTGCGCTCCCGGACGTTCGCCCCGGTGTGCGGCGCCTCGACCATCCGGCCGTTCCCGGAGTAGATCCCGACGTGGTCGATCGGCTCCCCGAAGAAGACCAGGTCACCCGGTTGTGCCTCGTCCAGGCTCGCGACCGCCGTGCCCACCTGTGCCTGGTCCCGGCTCACCCGTGGCAGCGAGACCCCGAGCCTGCGGTAGACGAGTTGGGTGAGACCCGAGCAGTCGAGACCGGTGTCCGGGTCGCTGCCGCCCCACCGGTAGGGCACGCCCAGGTAGTTGCGGGCCAGCTGCACGGCGGTCTGCCCCACCTGGGCACCCGTGACCGTGCCGGAGCGCTGGCCAGAGGTCGAGCCGAGCCCGAGCAGGGAGGCCAGCGCACTGGACGACGCGACCCCGGTCGACGAACCGAGCGCACCGGACGAGCCGAACCCGGTCGACGAACCGAGTCCGAGGAGAGAGGCCAGGGAGGTCTGCGATCCCGAGCTGCCCGAGTTCTGGCTCAGTGCCTGGGCCAGCAGATCGGCGAAGCTCGTGCCGCTACCGGTCGAGCCGGAGTCCAGGGCGTCCGTGGTGAGGCCGCCGGCGGACAACGTCGCGAGGGCGCTCGCGGCGGACGTCGTGGCCGAGGTGCCGGACGTCGTGCCCGAGGACGTCGTGGACGTCGTGGCGGTCCTGCCCGACACCAGGGCCTGGAGTTGGCTGATCCGCGCCTGCACGGTGGCCAGGGACTCGATCATCGGACGCCTCCCGACATCGGCGCACTGGTCGCCCCGATCCCGGGGCCGGAGCGGCGTCGCTGGGCCAGGTCGTCCAGCTCGCGTTGCTCGCGCCGGGCGTCTTCGCGGGCGAGCTCGGCCAGGAAGCGTTCGTGGAGGAGCTCGACGGCGCGCAGCCGCGCCTTCGCCTCGGTCCAGGCGCCCCGGGCCGTGGCGACGCGCTCGTGCCGGGCGGCGACCTCGGTCGTGGCCTCCTCCAGTTCGGCGCGCAGCCTTTGCCGGTGCAGGGCGCCCTGTTGCAGCGCCTCGGCGTCACGCAGCGTCCCGGCGCTGACGGTGGGCGGCCGGACACTCCGGCCGCCCACCGTCAGCGCCGTGTGCAACGACAGGCGCCGTTCCTCGGCCTCCCGCAGCGCCGCGGTGGCCGCGGCAAGGGCGGTCCCCGCCTCCTCGAACTCGCGCTCGCGCAACCGCCGGGCGGCCCGCAGGCGGAACCGGCGGGTCACCGGACACCTCCGTGGACTGGTGGGGCCGTGCTGAGCAGGGCGGCGAGCTGACCCCAGGCGACCTGCGTAGGCACGACCTCGGTGGGGCCCTGGCGCAGGAACGCCTCCATCGCGGGGCGCAACCGCAGGGCCAGGTCGGCCTCCGGATCGCTGCCGGGGGCGTAGGCACCCACCTCGACGAGTTCCCGGACGTCCCGCCAGGCCGCGAGGATCCGGCGGAAGCGCACCGTGAGGGCGTGCTGGTCCGGCGTGAGCACGGTGCGGTCCAGCCGGGAGATGGACTCCAGGACGTCGATGCTCGGGAAGTGCCCGGCCGTCGCCAGGGCACGGGACAGCACGAGGTGCCCGTCGAGGATCCCCCGGGCGGTGTCCCCGATCGGGTCGTTGAGGTCGTCGCCCTCGACCAGCACGGTGTACAGGGCGGTGATGCTGCCCAGCCGGCCGGGACCGGAACGCTCCAGCAGCCGCGGCAGCATGGCGAAGACGCTCGCCGGGTAGCCACGGGTCGCCGGGGGCTCCCCGGCGGCCAGGGCCACCTCGCGCTGGGCCAGGGCGGTTCGGGTGAGCGAGTCGACCACCAGGAGCACGTCCTGACCGGCGTCCCGGAACCACTCGGCGATCCGGGTGGCCGTGAACGCGGCGGTGAGCCGGAGCAGTGGCGGGTCGTCCCCGGTCGCCACCACGGCCACCGTGGCGGCGCGGGCGGCCTCGTCGAGGGTGTCCTCGAGGAACTCGCGTACCTCCCGGCCACGCTCACCGACCAGGGCGACGACCCGCACGGGGGCGGCCGTGCCACGCACCGCCATGCCGAGGAGGGTCGACTTGCCGACCCCGGAGCCGGCCATGATGCCCAGGCGCTGCCCGGCGCCGAGCGGGGCGAGGGTGTCGACGGCACGCACGCCCGTGGCCAGGGCGGTGGTGATCCGCCGGCGCAGCAGCGGGTTGGGGGCGGACGCCTCCAGCGGTACGTACTCGACCTGCTCGGGTTCGGGCCGGCCGTCCAGGGGCCGGCCGAGCGGGTCGACGACGCGTCCGAGCAGCCCGGGACCCGCGGGGATCCGGACCGTCCGGCCGCTGGAGTGCACGGCGGCCCCGGCTCGCACCCCCGTGGTCCCGCCCAACGGCAGGCAGGTCACCCCGCCCGGGTGCACCGCCACCACCTGCGCGGGCAGGGGACCGGCGTCCGTCTCGACCACGAGCTGCTCGCCCACCATGGCGGGGAGACCGCGGACGCCGATGCCGAGGCCGACGACCTCGACCACGCTCCCGCAGGGGCGGGGGGCCAGCTCGCGGACGTACTCCTGCACCTGTTCCCGCAGGGTCAGGGCGAGCGAGGGACCAGTCATGGCTCCAGCACCTCCCGGGCCGTGTCGAGGGCCGAGGGCAGGTGTACGAGGAGCTGCCGTGCCCCGTCCCCCACCCGGGCCCCGCCGGGTGGCACACCGGGGTCCGGGAGCAGGCGCAGCCCCGCCGGGAGGGCGTCCGCGGGCAGTTGCGCGAGTGCGGCGAGGTCATCGGGATGGATGTGGACCACGAGCGCCTCGGGATCGGCGAGCACGCGCAGGGCGCAGCGAATGCTCTCGGCGGTGACGTCGTCCACCGTGGCCAGCTCCCGCGCCAGCACGGCCCGGGCCAGGGCGAACGCCCCGTCCAGGAGTTCGTCGGCGATCGCCGCCCAGGTCGCCTCGCCGGCCCGGTGCGCGGACCGGGTGGCCTGGGCCAGGGCGGTCAGGGTGGAAGCAGCCTGGCGGGTCCAGTCGAGCCGGGCCGTCTCGGCCGCGGCCGCGCGTGCCTGGTGCTCGAGCCGGGCCTGCTCCGCGGCGGCTCGTCGTCCCTCGGCCCAGCCCGCGGCGTAGCCCTGGGCGCGTGCGGCCCGCCGCGCGTCCTCGGCGGCGGTGTGCAACAGGCCCTGCAGGTGCTCGTCGGCGTAGAGCGGGTCGTAGCGCGGGTTGGTGTTCCCCCCGGAGTTGATCAGGGACCGGTCCCAGCGGGCGGTGCGCACCTCGGGGGGGTGTTCCTGCGTGGCGGTCGACGTGGGGGCCGCGGCATCGGGCGGCAGGACGGCCGTGTTCCGGGGGGAGCGCGGCTTGCGCGGGGCGGGAATGGTGGCCATGGCTCAGCTCACGAACTCCTCGTCGCCCCCGCGCATGATGACGATCTGGCCGGACAGCTCCAGCGCGCGGATCTCCTGGACCACCTTGGCCTGGGCCTCCTCCACCTGACTGAGCCGGACGGCGCCGAGCAGGTCGATCTCCTCCAGCAGGTTCTCCGCGGCCCGGGTGGACAGGTTGCGCAGGACCTTCTCGCGGACCTCCTCGCGCACACCCTTGAGCGCCAGGGCGAGGTCGCCGCCCTCGACGTTGCGCAGCACCAGCTGGATGGCCTTGTCGTCCAGGGTGGTGATGTCCTCGAAGATGAACATCTGCTTGCGCACCTGCTCGGACAGCTCGGTGTCCACGGTCTCCAGACCCTCGAGGATCATGCGTTCCGTGGTGCGGTCGGCCCGGTTGATGATCGCCACGAGCGGGGCGACCCCGCCGACCGCGGACAGCTCCTGCGGGCCCATCACCGCGGACATCCGGCGGTCGAGCTCGCGCTCGACGATGCGGATGACGTCCGGTGCGGCCCGCTCCATCAGAGCGATCCGGTAGGCCACCTCGGTCTGCAGCTTCTGGTCGAAACCGGAGAGCACGATCGCCGCCTGCTGGGGGGCCAGGTGGGCCATGACCAGGGCGATCGTCTGCGGGTGCTCCTCGGCCAGGAAGGAGAGCAGCTGCCGGGGGTCGGCCCGGCGCATGTTCTCGAACGGCATCTCCGCCAGGCTCGCGCCGAGCCGTTCCAGGATCTCCTCGGCGCGGTCCTTGCCCAGGCCCTCGGCGAGCAGGGCCCGAGCCAGCTCGAAGCCGCCGCGGGTGCCGTTGCGGCTGGAGTTCAGCTCGTCCTGGGCCACCTGCAGCACCGCCGAGGCGTCCTCGGGCGGCACGTCGCGGAGCCGGACGACCTCGGCCATCAGCTCCTCGACCATCTTCTCGGGCAGCCTGGCCAGCACCTCGGCGGCCTTGTCCCGGCTGAGCTGGACGATGAGGATGGCGGCCTTGCGCAGGCCGGTCATGGGCAGGAGCGCGGGAGACATCGCGGTGTCCGGATGCCTGGCCGGGGCCTAGCTGTTCCGCTCGGCGAGCCAGCCCTGCAGCATGCGGGCCACCTCGTCGGGGGAGTTGTCGACCAGCCGGGTCACCTCGGCCCGGATGCGCTCGCGGTTGGCCATCTCCTCCTCGGTGGGAAGGGCGAGCTGCACGGGGGCCGGCCGGGCCTCGATGGCCGGCGGGGCCGGCCTGCTGACCAGCACATTGGCGTAGTCGGGCAGGTCGGAGGCGGTGGCCTCGACGGACGGGCGGTTCTTGCGGCGCCTGCGCCAGGCCACGAACAGCACGATCAGCAGCAGCAATCCCAGGGCCACCTTCTTGGCCAGGGACACGTACGAGTTCAGCTGGGCCTGCTGGGCCTGCTGGGCGAGTTCCTTCTTCGCCGTGGCGGCGGCCGTGGTGTCGAAGGGCACCTGGGTGACCTGCACGACGTCCCCGCGCTTGGCGTCCAGGCCCACCGCGCCGCTCACCATGGCCTGCACCTGCGCCGGGGTGATGCCGCTGACCGAGGAGTCCAGGGCCACGGACACGCTCAGGCGCTGCACCTGCCCCGGGGCCACCAGCGAGCGCTCGACCACCTTGTCCCGGCCGTAGTCCGTGGTGGACTTGCGCTCGTTGTAGCTGCCGGTGCCACTGCCGTTGGCCGAGGCGGTCAGGGTGGGGATGGTCTGCCCCATCGCCCCGCCGGCGGAGGCGCCGTTACCGGTGTAGCTCTCGGTCTCCAGCGACTGCGACAGCGGGAACGGGCTCGGGGAGGTGAGGTAGTTCTCGGAGGTCCGGTCCACGCTGTCGAAGTTGAGCTGCGCGTTCACCCGCACCACGGCCTTGCCGGGGCCGAGCACCTTGTCGAGCATCGCCTGCGCGTTGCCACCGATCCGGCTCTCGTACTGTGCGGTCTGCTGGTCGGTCTCGCTCTGCTGCATGGCGGCGGCGTCCGCGCCGCTGCCCCCGCCGGACAGGAGCACGCCGTTGGAGTCCGTCAGGGTCACGTTGTCGGGGGTCAGCCCGGGCACGGCCCCGGCGACCAGGCGGCTCACCGCACGGGTCTGTGAGTTGCCGAAGCTCGCGCCGGGGGTCAGTGACAGCAGCACCGAGGCGGTGGTGGCGTCCTGTGCGGTGGCGAACACGTCCTTCTTGGGGATCGCCAGGTGCACCACGGCCTGCTGCACCCCGCTCATCGCCTCGAGGGTCTTGTCCAGCTCGCCCTCCAGGGCCCGCTGGTAGGCGATGTTCTGTTGGAAGTCGGTGGAGGTGATGCCCTGCTTGTCGAGCAACGCGTACCCGCCCTGGCTGTTCCCGGCGGGCAGG
>CAZOWW010000162.1:0-10175 GCA_964583765.1 uncultured Kineosporiaceae bacterium | reverse complement strand
CTTGGCCCCGTGGGGGGGGGCCTTCCCGTGGGGGGCCGGGGCGCTGCGGGTTTGGCCGGGTTGGGGGGGGGGGGGGGGGGGTGGGTCTTGGGGGGGGGGCGGGGTGCGTGTGATGCCGGAAGGCCGATCGATAAGGTTCTGTCGACAGACAGATTGGTCTACGCTGACCGTATGGACGCCGAGACGCTTGCTGCGGATCTCCTGGAGGCGGCCCGTCTCCTCACGCGGGCCGCGGCGCGGGCAGCCGGCCCAGGGGAGCGCACCGGGCTCACCGGGGCACAGATGGACTTGCTCCTGCATGTGCGGGGGACGCCCGACAGCACGGTCGCCGAGGCAGCCGCGCGGCTCGGGCTCGCGCGCAACACCGTGAGCACCCTGGTCGGGCAGCTCTGTCAGGCCGGACTGGTCGAGCGGGTCCCGGATGCCGGGGACGGGCGGGTGGTGCGGCTCCGGCTGCAACCCGAGGCCGAGCGCCGCATGGCGGCCTGGCGGGCCCGGAGGGTCGCCGCGGTGGCGGCGGCGCTGCGTCCGCTCACCGCGCAGGAGTCGTCGGTGCTCGCGACCGCCCTCCCGCTGCTGTGGGCGGCCGGTGCGCGCCTGGAGGAAGCGAAGGACGTGCCGTGACCGGCGTCGACGCAGGAGATGACCGTCGGCGAGCCAGAACGAGCGATCCCACCCCGATGGAGGACGGACGTACGGACGCCGGCGCCGCGGTACGCGTGACCGGTCTCACCCACAGGTTCGGTGACCACATCGCCGTGGACGGCATCGACCTGGAGGTCCGGCAGGGCGAGGTGTTCGGCCTGCTCGGCCCGAACGGGGCGGGCAAGACGACCACGATCCGGGTGGTCACCACCCTGACCCCGGCCCAGCAAGGTCAGGTGACCGTCTTCGGCTGGGACACGCGCCGCCAGGCCATGCGCGTGCGTCGCAGCCTCGGGTACGTGCCGCAGCAGCTCTCCATCGAGGGGGCCCTGACCGGTCGGGAGAACGTCGCGCTGTTCGCGCGGTTGTTCGACGTGCCCCGGGCCCGGCGCGCAGAGACCGTCGCCGACGTCCTCGACCTGGTCGGGGTCGCCGAGGCGGCGGACCGGCTCGCGGCCACCTACTCCGGGGGCATGGTGCGGCGGCTGGAGCTCGCCCAGGCCCTGGTGAACAGTCCGAGGTTGCTGGTGCTCGACGAGCCCACGATCGGCCTCGATCCGGTGGCCCGGGACGGGGTGTGGTCGCGGATCACCGATCTCGTGCGGGCGAGCGGGATGACGGTGCTGGTCACCACCCACTACATGGACGAGGCCGAGCAGAACTGCGACCGGGTGGCGCTGATGCACCGGGGCCGGATCCGCGCCGTGGGCACGCCCGCCGAGCTGCGGGGCGCGCTCGGGACACAGGCCACGCTCGACGACGTCTTCCGCCACTGGACCGGCGACAACTTCGACTCCGGGGAGGGATTCCGTGACGTCCGTGCGACCCGACGCACCGCGGGGCGGCTTCGCTGAGCCGCCGGTGCACCTGCCTGCGTCCGGTGCCGGACCCCACACCATCGCAGGGCCGGTGGAGGGGACGGCGACCTCCGTGCCCAATCCTGCGACCTCCGTGCCGGTCCCGGCCGCCTGGCGTGTGCTGGTGCGCCGGGTGGTCGCGCTGTGCCTGGCCGAACTGCAGAAACTGCGCCACGACCGCACCGAGCTGGTGACCCGGGCGATCCAACCCGCGCTCTGGCTGACCATCTTCGGGGAGACGTTCACGCGGCTCCGGGCCATCCCCACCGGATCCGTGTCGTACCTCGACTACCTGGCACCCGGCATCCTCGCCCAGTCCGCCCTGTTCATCGCCATCTTCTACGGCATCCAGATCATCTGGGAGCGGGACTCGGGCATCCTGACCAAGCTCCTGGTCACCCCCACCCCACGGACGGCGCTGGTCACCGGCAAGGCGTTCGCCGCCGGACTGCGCGCCACCAGCCAGGTGGTGGTGATCCTGGTGCTCTGCCTCCTGATGCGGATCGGCCTGACCCTGAACCCGTTGCGCTGGCTGGGCGCCGTGGTGGTGGTCGTGCTCGGGGCGGCGTTCTTCTCCTGCCTGTCCATCATGATCGCCGGACTGGTGCTCAAGCGGGACCGGCTCATGGGGATCGGCCAGGCCATCACCATGCCGCTCTTCTTCGGTTCGAACGCGCTGTACCCGACCCGCCTGATGCCGCACTGGCTGCAGGTGATCAGCCGGGTGAACCCGCTCTCCTACGAGGTGGATGCGTTGCGCGGACTGCTCGTGGGGACGCCGGCCACGCTCTGGCTGGACGGCTGCGTGCTGCTGGGCGCCGCGGTGGCCGGGATCCTCGGCGCCTCGGCCCTGCTCGGGCGGCTCGCCCGCTGATCGCCGATGCCGCGACCTCTGCGGATCTGGCGGAGCGCGCCGCGGGCGCAGCGTCCGGACGGCGGGTCGGGTGGCTGGATTCCGGCCCCCTATCGGCTCGTCCTGCCCACCTTCCGGTGGGGCGCCCGAGACGCGGAGCGACCGTCTGGATGTGTGTCCGTGTGTCCTGATCCCGGGCAGCATGTCGGTGGTCGCGCCCAGGCTCCGGTCATGGACGAGGACTATCCCGAGCAGTTGCGGGACATCCAGCAGATGCCGCCATTCCTGTTCACCCTCGGTGAGCTTCGCCGGGATGATGTCGGGGTGTGCGTGGTGGGTTCTCGCAACGTCTCTCCGCAAGGTCGGGATCTCGCCGCTGAGGTGGCCACCGCGCTCGTCGCTGACGGTCTGACCGTGGTTTCCGGGTTGGCTGACGGTGTGGATACCGCCGCACATCGAGCAACTCTGGCGGCGGGGGGCGGACGGTGGCGGTGATCGGGACCAGAATCACTCGGTGCTACCCCGCGGGGAATGCGCGGCTGCCACAGGAGATCGGAGAGCGCGGGCTGGTCCTGTCCCAGTTCTGGCCCGACGCCACGGGGTCCAGGCAGACCTTCCCCCTGCGCCACGCGGTGATGAGCGGATACGGTCGGGCAAGCGTGGTGATCGAGGCGCGGGAGACAAGTGGCGCGCGTATCCAGGCGTGGCTGGCGGTCGAGCACGGTCGACCGGTCATCTTGACGACATCCGTGGTCGACGGCACCTCGTGGGGGGCGGCCCTCGCGCGCCGACCCGGTGTCTGGGTGGCCCGCACTGCCGCTGGCGTCATGGACTCGGTGCGTCAGGTGCTGGACGTGGACCGGCAGACCGAGGAACTGCTGGCCGTGGCCCAGGGATGATCCCGGACGCCCATCGCCGCGAGCGGGAGCGCACGGTACTTCCGGACGGATTCCGATTGACGGACAGGGACCGGGAGAAGATCTCCGGCGGCCATGCGCTCATTCTTGATGACACCTGGACCAGCGGAGCCAAGGCCCAGTCCGCGGCTCTCGCTGTCCGTGCCGCCGGTTCGGCCATGGTCCACCTCCTCGCCCCATCCATCGGATCTTGGTTCCCTCTCGCGTTGCCGGGTGGCGAGGTTGCCATTAACGTACAACTCGATGGTTGTACGTCAGGGATCCGACGAGCTGGCCGATCGCCTCTTCCGGGCGCTCGGTGATGCGACACGCCGCGAGATCGTCGCCCTGACGCTGGTCCGGGAACACACGGTCACCGACCTGGCCGAGCGGTTCCCGATGAGCTTCGCGGCGGTGCAGAAGCACGTCGCGGTACTCGAACGTGCCGGGCTGGTCGTCAAGCAGCGCCGTGGCCGGGAGCAGCGGGTCCGGGGCAACCCGGACGCCGTCACGCAGGCCCGGGTCCTGCTGGAACGACTCACGAGTCTGTGGCAGGAACGCGTCGACCGGATCGATGCCCTCCTGGCCACCCCACCTGAGCAGGACGCCGACCACGGGAGGTCCGGAGCCGCGGTCCCGGCGGTCCCGCAGCACGAGGGCAGCCGGTAGCCGGTCCACCGGATCGACGAACGCACCTCCGTATTCGCGCTCGTCACCGTTACTACCACCGATTCGGGGTATGCACAGGACCCGGGGTGTCCACGGATCCGGCATACCCCCAGACGTCCACAGACCCCGTCCACGCACTCACCGAGGAAGGGAACCCGAGATGCCTGTGACCGATGTCCGCACCGACTCCGAGGCCCTCACGCTGACCCTCACCGCCCGTTTCGACGTCCCGCCGGACCGTGTCTGGCAGGTCTGGGCGGACCCCCGGCAGCTGGAGCGGTGGTGGGGTCCGCCCAGCTACCCCGCCACCGTGCTCGAGCACCACCTGGCCCCGGGCGGCCTGGTCGACTACTTCATGACCGGTCCGCAGGGGGACAAGCACCGGGGCTGGTGGCGTGTGCTCGTGGTCGAGTTCCCGCACCTGCTCGAGTTCGAGGACGGGTTCGCGGACGAGTCCGGCCGTCCGGTCCCGGACGCCCCCACGATGAAGGTGCGGGTGCGCCTCACCGAGGACGGCGAGGCGGCGACGGTGATGACCATCGAGAACACCTTCGGCTCCACCGACGCGATGGCGGAGGTGCTGGCCATGGGTGCGGTCGAGGGGATGACCGCGGCGGTGGGGCAGCTCGACGCGATGTTCGTGGACACAGGGGTCTGACCCGGGGGCGGCGGCCCGACCGGGGGACGGCGGCCCGACAGGGGACGGCGGGAACTCGCCGGTCCCGCCGTGCGCCACGGGTCATCGCCCTGGATGCCCGGCGAAGAAGCGCCAGCCGACCTCGGAGGCGGAGAAGGCGTCCGAGGTGCGTCCGATCAGGGCCGCGGGCAGGTACGGCAGGCCGCCGGGCCAGGTGTGTCCACCGCCCTCGACCGTCCACAGCTCGACGTCCACTCCCGAGGGGCATCCGGTGCCCCTGGCCACGGTGACGGAGGTTCCGTCAGGTCCCCGGACCGGGGCGGACGTCGTGACGCCGGGACCGCATCCGTCGAGCTCCCGCCGCCGAGCGGTCGCCGCGGGCGCGGACTCGACCTGGGCGCCCTCGCCCCGGACCGGGCCGCCGAGATAGGGAACGAGCGGATCCTCGGTCCCGTGGATCTTGAGCACCGGCACCGGACGCGCCGGTCGGCAGGGGAGGCCGGTGCCGAGGGTCCCGGCCACCGGCATGATCGCGGCGACCAGGTCGGATCGCTCGCAGGCGAACCGCTGGGTCATGAAGGCTCCGTCGGACATTCCCGTCAGATACACCCGTCCGGGGTCGGCACCCTCGTGGACGAAGGCCGAGATCAGCCGGCTGAGGAAGGCGACGTCGTCGACGCCCTGGCGGTCGGCCGGATCCACGCCGCGCCCGTCCGCCCAGCTCCGTCCGACGCCGTCCGGGTAGACCACCACGAAGCCGTGCCCGTCGGCGACGTCATCGAGGCCGGTGAGCCGTTCCTCGCCCGCTCCGGTGCCCAGCCGACCGTGCAGGGCGATGACGAGGGCGGGCGACGACGGACCGTGGCGAGGAGGGATGTGGACGACCCAGGTGCGCCATCGACCGTCCGACTCCGTGCCGCCGTGACGGGTGCCCGGGGGTGAGGGCGACGCGCTGCCTCCCGAGGCAGGCGCCGTGCCCGCGGGAGCGGGGGTCGGGGTGTCCGCGTCCGTGCTCGCCGTGGGGGCGCCGGACGGGTCGAGGCCGCGGCCGGGGCGAGAACCGGCCAGCCCGACCAGCGCCGGGACGACGAACGCGGCCGCGAGGGCGCGGCGTGCCCGGCGACGCGGTGACGTGGCTGGGGGGCAGTGAACGGGTGCGCCACATGGTTGCTCCTCGCGGTGCGGTTCCTCGCGTTCGGCCCTGTTCAGCATCGGGGTCGCGGGTGAACACGACGTAAGGGCCGGGTGCGGGATGCATCCGGGCCGGGAGGACCCGGCCGAGGGACCCGCCCGCAGAGGGCCGGCCTACGCGGAGGTCGGTGACCGGGGAGCCCGGGTGGCGGCATGGACGAGATGCCCCCCCGGCCGCGCGACACCGGTGGACCGCAAGGGCATGCTGGGCAGGTAGCGCCCCGCGATCGCTGTGGCGTCGAGGTCGTCGACGTCCACGAAGCCGGCGTCCCGGAGCAGTGCGTCGGCCTCACCGGGCTCGAAGAAGGTGAGCAGGGGTTCGCCGATCCGGGCGAGCCGTTCGGCACGCTCGCGCCGGTGCGCCGGTGCGCCGGTGCGCAGGTGCCGGGGACCCCGGATCCTCCTCCGCCAGCGGTTCGCCGTAGTCGAGGACGAGGTCCACCCGGCCAGGCAACCTCCCCAACGCCGACAGCGTGGCCTCGACGGCCTGCCGGGTCAGGTACGGGACCACTCCGAGCCAGAGGACGACCGTCGGCTCGCCGTCCGAGAATCCGCCCCGTGCCAGTTCGACGAGGAAGTCCTCGGTCTCGAAGTCGACCGGGACGTGGACGAGGAGCGTGGTCGCGACGATCCCGGCCTCCTGTGTGCGGGCGCGCTTCCAGGCCTGGGTAGCCGGATGATCCACCTCGAACACCCGCAGGGGCGGATCGAGTGCCCAGGGGCGGTAGGCGGTGGTGTCCAGTCCCGCACCCAGGACGACGACCTGGCGAGTGCCGCGGGACGCCTCGGCCGCGAGAGTGTCGTGGGCGAAGGCATGGCGGCAGGCGAGGAAGGTGCGCATCCCGAGCGCCCGAGGATGTTCCTCGGCTCCGGCACGGAGCTGTTCGACGGACAGCCCGGTCATGGCCACCGCCACCGGATCGGTGAAGATCCGACCGTTCTCGACGACCTGATGCGTGGCCCGGTGGACCGCCGCGGCCCAGGCCGTGCGACTCGGTCTCCCGTCGAGCATGTGCGCCCCTTCCCCCCCGCCCCGGTCGCGGCGGTGCCTTGCCCCTGGCGCGGCCGGTGCCTTGCCCCTGACTCTGCTCCTACCGCAGCCGGGCCTGGACCCGGTCGGGACAGGGCACAGTCAACCAGCGCGAGTCCGGTCGGCGCCTGTGGTGTCCGGAATGGGACAGGTGTGGGGTCCGGAAGTGGCCCGGCGTCGGGAGCTCGACGATCCTCAGCGCTCCTGGTCGGGGCCTCCGGGCGAGACCGGTCCCGGTCCGTAGCGGTTCGGTCCCGGCTCACTCCTGCGCGTCCCGAGGAGCAGCAGGACAGACAGGCCCGTGCACAGCTGGAACATCACGCCCATGAAGGGGAGGATCATCACGAGCCACCATTGATCCAGGACGATCCCGGCGCCGGCGAGAACACCCTCGGTCGCCACCAGCCACCACCCGCTGCGACCGATGTCGTGGAGACGCCGGACGCCGGCCGTCGTGGCGGCCACCAGGAGCCAGAGCTGGACCAGGACGAGGAGCCAGAACGCGGGAGCGAACAGGTGGGGGAGCCAGGACCTGGGAAGGAAGGAGTGGGCGCCCTTCCCGCTCACGATCCACAGGATCGGCGCGGCCACCGAGGTGAGGACGCAGAAGAGGACGAACCACCAGAACTCGGCTCGCCCCGCCCGTCCATGCCCCGACAGGGAACGGCGGATTCCGACCCGCACCGCGGCCATGGGCGTCGTGGGGGTGGACGCCGCGGAACGGACGGGTCGTCCGGTGACAAGGGAGGCGCCGTCCCCCACGACCGAGGCCCCCTCGACCGTGGCCCGCACGAACAGCCCTCGCCTCGCCTGGATCTGCCAGAGGGACCAGGTCACCAGGCCCAGGATGATGGGAGGCCCGAGCAAGAGGCCGAACCCGGCGCCGAAGTTCCCACCGGTCACCACGGCGGTGTCCCACCGCCACCACACGGCGAGGACGAACCCCACCCCGGCCAGGGGGAGCAGGGCCGTGAGCCACCAGGGTCCCCGGCGGACGTAGCTGCCGCGGCGGGCGAGGACCAGACAGCCGACCGCGATCAGCACGCCCGCGACGATCCCTGCCGCCATCTCCTGGTCATGCCCGAAGTCCCAGCGCGGGAACAGGGAGTCGTCCTCATCGGGGTCAAGGGGACGTGTGCTCAGGTCACCCACCCACCACCAGGTGAGTACGGGGATGCAGATCAGCGTCAGCACGGTGGCAAGGACGTCCACCGACCGGGCGGTGACGCCGCGTTGCGCGGAATCGCCCGCAGTACCCATCACGTCTGAGGTCCTGATCACGGCCGCAGTCTGGCAGAGCGGTGTTTCCCGGCCGCCGGATTCACCGTGGGACGTCCGCCCCGGATCACCCGGTCGGCCCGGAGCGACACGGGGTGTGATACGACGGCCACAGTCCGGGGTCGCGGTCCCGAGAGGTGGTCCGTGGTTGCTCTGGGATCACGGACCAGGGCCGCGCTCCGGGGAAGCGGATCGGGGCTGTGTCACGGTTCCCGGCTCCGAGTATCCGACCGGTGCCAGCGAAGCGGGCTCACGGGCCGAAATGCACGTAGGGCACCCAGCGCAGCGGGTCGTCGGCATGGGACCGGCGCAGCCGGCTGAGGGCGCGGTGCAGGGCGCGGGCGGCGCGGTCCGAGTCGGCGGCGTCGTGACGCAGGAGGTACGAGTACACCGTGCGGGCCATGCCGGGGGCGTCCTCGTCGTAGACGCTCCACACCGTGGCCAGGACGTGCCGGTAACCGACGAGCTGCAGGGCGGCGGCCAGGTGAAGAGCCTCGTCGGGGAGCCGGAGGTCGCCGGTGGCGGTCTGGCAGGCGGACAGATAGGCGAGGTCGGCGTCCGGCAGGTCGAGTGCCGCGAGCTCCGCCAGGGTCAGCGGACCGTCGTGCAGGAGGAACGCGCTGCGCGCGGCATCTCCGGGGTGCTGGAGCCCGTGGCAGGAGAGATGCAGCCACGGGTGGTCCGCGAGCGCGGTCAGGACGGCAGCTCGGGAGGCCGCCGGTCCGAGGAGGGGCGTGGACCGGTCCGGAGGTGGCAGGAATCCCGTGACGAGGTCGACCTCCTCCGGGACATGCGGCAGGGGCGGCACGGGAGGGTCGTACGCCAGCGGACCGGGGACCCCCACGACCAGTTGCCGCACCTGCGCGGCCGCGGCCCGCTCCCGGGCACGGATCAGTGCGGTCAAGGTCGGCGTGTACGAGGAGATCACCCGGCCGGGGACGGAATCGGCGAGCGAGTCTCCCGGGCCCGTGCCCATACCTGTACCCGTTCCCGGGCTCGTGCCCGCTCCCGTGCCCGTTCCTGTGGCTGCTCGGGGTGCGGCGCCCACGCAGGCTGCGTGCAGGGGCAGGGCCGTCACCGGACCGATCGGGCACCACCACACGCGGGGCCAGCTCTCGACCGGCCCCTGGGAGGCCTCCGTCCGCCCGAGTGCGGTGAGCACGGGCTCGGCGATCGTCCGCCAGGTCCAGTGGAGTACCTCGCGCACCGTGTCGGCGGCCGCGGCCCCGAGCTCGTGGACCGCCGTGAGCAACAGCCCGGCCTGGCGGGTGACCTCACTCCAGGGGGCGTCGGGGAGTTCCACGACGTGTACCCCGGAGGCGTCCCAGTCCTCGTCGGTCGGTCTCGGGTCGGGAGCTGCCGCGACAGGTTCCGTCCGCGGTTCTGCTGCGACCTGAGTCGCGTCCGGACCTCCTCCGGCCGGTCTCGTGTCCGGTGCCAGGACCAGGGCGTAACTGCCGTGGCGGCTCACGGCCACCATCACGACCGGTCCGCCGACCGCGGCGCGTCGCAGGTGGGCGAAGGGCCGGGGACGCAGGAAGTCCTCGAAGTCCGGCTGCGCCCGCACGAGCGCCACCGCGGCGTCCCAGTCCTCGGCAGCCTGTCGACGCCGTCGTAGCAGCTCCTGCTCCCGCGCTCGCCCCACCTCCACCTCCGATTCCGCGACGGCACCCGGCCCGCGTTCGCGGGTGGCGCCCGGCCCGAGATCCCCGGTGGCGGTGCCCAGGCTGCCCGGATCCCTCGGCGGCGGCGGGTCCAGGACTGCGCGGGCGGCGTCCAGCCTGCTCGCCAGGTCCGGATGGCGGTCCCGCAGGGCGTCGAGGTCCTCCCGCAGTTGCAGCAGTTGCGTCCACTCCCCGGCCCGTCCGTCGTCGAGCAGTTCGACCGCCCGGACAGGGTTCCCGGCCAGGACGGCGGCGACGGCGGCGTCCCCGGCGAGGCCGGCCCACTCGCGCAGGTGGTGCTCCCGGGTGTCCCGGTCCAGGCCGCGCCAGGCCACCAGGCGCACGAGGCCGATCGCCTGCGCGTACCCGTCGAGTGCCTCGAGATGATCACCTCGGGACACCGCGCATCGCCCCCACTCCCGGGCCGCTCGGAGCCGGTTCCTGGGTGGCGCCGT
>CAZOWW010000161.1:0-10236 GCA_964583765.1 uncultured Kineosporiaceae bacterium | reverse complement strand
GGCCCAGTCCCCCCACCCCCGACGGCCCCTAGCCCACCCGGACGGTCCAGCCCCAGGCCGGGGAGAACAGGCATCGATCGGTGAGGACGCAGGGGTGGGCACCGGGCCCGGGCGACGATCGCCCGCACCTGCCCCGAATGATCACCGGAGGACGGGCCGGGCGAATGTCACGTACCGTACTGATTCCGGCGACACGCCGGGATGTCATGCACGACACCACCCAGGGGTGACGCGCCGGGGGCTCGAAGTCCGGCAGACTGCGGCAAGTGGCACTGCGGCATCGCCCTCACCCGCTGGGCGTACGCATCCGCGACGGAGGGGTGGACGTCGCGGTCCTCGCCGCGCACGCGGACCGGGTCGAGTTCTGCGTCGTCGAGCCACCGGACTCACCGGGGAGCCCTGTCCGGGAACGCCGGGTGGACCTGCCGGAGCTGACGCACGGGGTCTGGCACGGCTACGTCCCCGACGTCGGGGTGGGCCAGGAGTACGGGTTCCGCGTCCACGGACGCTGGGAGCCCGCCCGAGGACACCGTCACAACCCGAACAAGCTGCTCCTCGATCCGTACGCGCGGGCCCTGTCCGGCCCCCTGCACCTGGTGCCCGAACTCTTCGGGCACACCGTCGGGAGCGGATTCGCCGGCGACGGCGCGATCGCGGACCTGCGGGACTCGGCGCCGTTCGCCCCGCGCGGGGTGCTGGTGGACGAGAGCTTCGACTGGGGCGACGACCGGGCGCCCGACATCCCCTGGTCGCACAGCATCGTCTACGAGGCCCATGTCCGCGGTCTGACCATGCAGCTGCCCGGCGTCCCCCCGCACCTGCGCGGCAGCTACGCCGCAATCGGTCACCCCGCGGTCGTCGAACACCTGCGCTCGCTCGGGGTGACCACCCTGGAGCTCCTGCCGGTCCACGCGATCGGCACCGAGAGCTCCCTCGCCCGCCGGGGCCTGCCCAACTACTGGGGGTACTCGACCCTCGGCTTCTTCGCCCCGCACCCGGGCTACGCGGCCGATGGCACGCCCGGTGGAGCCGTGCGCGAGTTCAAGGGAATGGTGCGCACCCTGCACGAGGCCGGCATCGAGGTGGTGCTGGACGTCGTCTACAACCACACCTGCGAGGGCGGTCCGGACGGGCCGATGCTGTCCTGGAAGGGCCTGGACGCGGCCACCTACTACCGGCTGGACGGTCACGGCGCGTACGTCGACACCACCGGATGCGGCAACACCCTGGACTTCAGCCACCCCCGCGTGATCCAGCAGGCGCTGGACTCGCTGCGGTACTGGGTGCAGCAGATGCACGTGGACGGCTTCCGGTTCGACCTCGCGGTCACGCTGGCCCGGGCCCGCGACGGCTTCGACCCGGACCACCCGTTCCTCGTGGCGCTGCGCACCGACCCGGTGCTCTGCGACGTCAAGCTGATCGCCGAGCCGTGGGACGTCGGACCCCACGGATGGCGCACCGGGCAGTTCCCGCCCCCGTTCACCGAGTGGAACGACCGGTTCCGCGACAGCGTGCGCGACTTCTGGCTGGGCGGCCTCGCCCGCGCCACCCAGGGTGAGTCGAGCAGTGGCGTGCGGGACCTGGCGACGCGCCTGGCCGGCTCGGCGGACACGTTCCACGCCGTGCGAGGGCCCCTGGCGTCGGTGAACTTCGTGACCGCCCACGACGGCTTCACCCTGGCCGACACCACCGCCTTCGACCGCAAGCACAACGAGGCGAACGGTGAGGGCAACCGCGACGGCTCGGACAACAACCGGAGCTGGAACCACGGGGTCGAGGGCCCCACGGACGACCAGGAGATCCTCGGCGCCCGCCTGCGCTCGCACCGCAACATCCTGGGCACGTTGCTCCTGGCGACCGGCGTACCCATGATCACCTCCGGGGACGAGTTCGGTCGTTCGCAGGGGGGCAACAACAACGCCTACTGCCACGACGGCCCGCTCTCCTGGGTGGACTGGGACCTGACCGATCCGCAGGAGGATCTCTTCCGCACCACGCGGCATCTCGTGCGGCTACGCCGGGACCATCCCGTGCTGCGCCAGGACCGGTTCTTCGCCGGCCGCCCGGTGCACCCCGACGGAACGAAGGACCTCGCCTGGTTCGGCCCGGACGGGGTCGAGATGGACCACGCGCGCTGGCACGACGCCGCCCTGCGCACCCTGCAGATGTACCTGCACGCCGTGGTCCCCACGAGCGACGGACGGCACAGCGACGAGTCCCTGCTCGTGCTCGTGCAGGGAGTCCCGGACGTCGTCGAGGTGACGCTGCCCGGCCCACCGTGGGGCTCGGGGTTCTCCCTGCTCTGGGACAGCGCCGAGGCGCACCCTCCCGCCCGCGGCCAGGATCCCGTCTTCCTGGACGCGGGCGCCACTTTCGAGATCGCCGGCCCGAGCATGCGCGTCTACGGCGTGCGCCCGGTGCCCGACCACACGCCGCACGCCCACTGAGCCGCGGGCACGCCTCCGGCCGCCCCGGGACCTGCAGGCGACGGGGGGTCAGCTGGATGCTGGTCCGCCGCCTGGTGCGGACGGCGCCCCCTGACCCGCGAAACCCTGCACGGGCGCTGCCTGCCCGGGGATCCCCTGCGGTGGCACACCGGGATACCCCGGCCCGAAGAAAGCGAGCTGGGTGACCCGATCACTCTCCGCGCCCGAGGAACGGGTGGGGAATGCCTCTGACGGGCGCTGGACGTGTCCCCGACCGCCGCTCCCGCGGTGGGCGCGGCGCGGCACCGGGATCACCGAGACTGTCCCCGGGGGTCCCTAGGCTCACCGCATGATCGAAGGAGTGCTCGTCCTGGAGAGCCTGAAACCCGGTACCGCCCTGGACACCTCGGATCTCACCTTCCGGGTGCTCCGGCGCGTCGAGGTGGAGAACCCTGCCCCGTGGCAACCATCGCGCTGGACGCTCGCGGACTTCGAGGCCGAGGGCATCGACCCCGAGGCATTCGCCGCACAGCTCGCCGCCGTGCTGGCCGGGCCGGGGTGGTACGTGGACTTCCACAGCGAGCAACGGGTGTGGGTCGTCTTCCCGGGGCAGGTGCTCGGCTACGCACGCGGTGACGAGGAGGGGCGACGGCGCGTCGTGGAGTACGGACTGAGTGCCGGGGTGCCCGCGGCGCAACTGGACTGGGGCGACTGAGACCCGCTCCGCCCGGACGCCGCCCCTGCCCCACAACTCGGTCAGAACACGAGGAGAGGAGGGGCTCCCCGGTGCGGGGAACCCCTCCTCGTACGATCCGGTCACGACCTGGGCCGCGGCCGGTCGCGCTCGGTTCTCGGTGGTGCCCGGTAGTGCTCAGCGGTGCTCAGTGCTCGGTGGTGCTCAGGCGTTCTTGACCAGACCGAACTCCGCCGGGCTCATGCTCGACGCGTGCTTCGGCAGCACCCGCACCGTGTACCCGAAGGGCCCGGTCCTGCGCAGCCGCACCGACCCCTCGTAGCGGTGACGACCCGCCTCGTACGAGGTGTCCAGCACCAGGGGCTGGGTGTCGGTGTCCGCGAGCACGTCGGTCAAGGTGACCCGCCCGAAGACGACCTGGACCTCGACGTCCTCGGGGCGCAGACCGTCCAGCGCGACGAAGGCCCGGACCAGGAACTGGTCGCCCACCTGCGGGCTGTCCCCGATCCCGACCGTCTCGACGTGATCCACCCGCACCGAGGGCCAGGCGGCGCGCACCCGCGCCTTGAAGGCCGCCAACTCACGAGCCCCGGAGGCGTCCACCGCCCGACCCGCCTGCGAGGCCGGCACGTAGAGCTGCCGGACGTAGTCCGCGACCATGCGGCTGGCCAGCACCTTGGGCCCGAGCGTGGCCAGCGTGTGCCGGACCATCTCCAACCAGCGGGTGGGCAGGCCCCGGGCGTCCCGGTCGTAGAACCGGCTGGTCACCGATCCCTCGATCAGGTCGTACAGCGCGCCGGCCTCCAGGTCGTCCCGGTGGTCGGGATCCTCGATGCCGTCGGCGGTGGGGATCGCCCAACCGTTCTCGCCGTCGTACCACTCGTCCCACCACCCGTCCAGGATGGACAGGTTGAGACCTCCGTTGAGGGCCGCCTTCATCCCGGACGTGCCGCAGGCCTCGAACGGGCGCAGCGGGTTGTTCAACCACACGTCGCACCCGGGGTACAGCTTCTGGGCCATGGCGATGTCGTAGTTCGGCAGGAAGACGATGCGGTGCCGCACCACGGGGTCGTCGGCGAACTTGACGATCTGCTGGATCAACCGCTTGCCGTGGTCGTCCGCCGGGTGCGACTTCCCCGCGATCACCAGCTGCACCGGACGCTGCGGATCCAGGAGCATGGCACGCAGCCGGTCGGGGTCGCGCAGCATCAGGGTGAGCCGCTTGTACGTGGGCACGCGCCGGGCGAACCCGATGGTCAGCACGTCGGGGTCGAACACGTCCTCGACCCAGCCGAGCTCCGCCGGGCTGGCCCCACGCTCGAGCCACGAGGCCCGAACCCGACGCCGGACCTCGCGCACGAGCGATTCGCGCATCTGGCGGCGTACCGACCAGATCTCCTCGTCCGGCACCTGGTCCACGCGATCCCAGCCGCGGGAGTCCGTGGCGATCTCGGGGCCGAGGAACTTCTCCCCCACCTCGATCACGCGGTGGTCGACCCAGGTCGGCGCGTGCACGCCGTTGGTGATCGAGGCGATCGGCACCTCGGCGGAGTCGAAGCCCGGCCACAGACCGTCGAACATCTCGCGGCTGACCACGCCGTGCAGCTGCGACACCCCATTGGCGCGCTGGGCCAGACGAAGGCCCATGACCGCCATGTTGAACACGGTGGGATCGCCACCCGGGTAGTCCTCCGCCCCCAGCGCGAGCACCTTGTCGACGGGGACGCCGGGCTCGGCGTTCTCACCCCCGAAGAACGTGGCGACCAGCTCGCGGCCGAACCGGTCGATGCCGGCGGGCACGGGGGTGTGCGTGGTGAACACGGTGCCGGCCCGCACGGCCTCGAGGGCCTCGTCGAAGGTCAGACCCTCGCCACGGACCAGCTCGCGGATGCGCTCCAGGCCGAGGAAGCCCGCGTGCCCCTCGTTGGTGTGGAAGACGTCAGGGGCGGGAGCCCCGGTGAGCCGGGACCACAGACGCAGCGCCCGCACCCCACCGATGCCGAGGAGCATCTCCTGCTGCAGGCGGTGCTCACCGCCGCCGCCGTAGAGGCGGTCGGTCACTGCCCGGGCGGCCTCGTCGTTCTCCTCCACCGCGGAGTCGAGCAACAGCAGCGGCACGCGGCCCACCTGGGCCTTCCACACGTGCGCGCTGAGGGTGCGCCCGCCCGGCAGAGCGACGCGCACCGTGGCCGGTCGCCCGTCCGCCTCGCGGAGCAACGACAGGGGGAGTTCGACCGGGTCCAGGACCGGGTACGTCTCCTGCTGCCAGCCGTCCCGGGACAGCGACTGCTTGAAGTAGCCGAATTGGTAGAGGAGGCCGACACCGACGATGGGAACACCCAGATCGCTCGCCGACTTGAGATGGTCACCGGCCAGGATGCCCAGGCCGCCGGAGTACTGGGGCAACACCGCAGTGATCCCGAACTCCGGGGAGAAGTAGGCGATCGACGCCGGGACGTCGGTCCCGAGGGTCTGGTACCAGCGCGGTTGCGACAGGTACGCCTGCAGGTCGGCGGACGCCTCGGCCACACGAGCCACGAAGGCCGGGTCGGCGGCCAGCGCTTCCAGTTCCTCGGGCGAGAAGCTGCCGAGCATCGCGACAGGATCCCGTCGCGAGGCCTCCCAGCGGCCGGGGTCGAGGGAGGCGAACAGGTCACACGTCGGCGGATGCCACGACCAGCGGAGATTGGTCGCGAGGTCACCGAGCGCCGCAATCGGCGCAGGCAGCACGGTACGAACCGTGAAACGACGAATGGCTCTCACATGCGCACCCTAGTGGACGTCCCGGCCCAACACGCTGCATCGCGGGCCAGTTCTCGCAACAACTGCAAACCGTTTCGGTCGCGCCACCGCATCGGCGGAAGACCCCTCCCCCGTCACGCACCCGGCCCGGTACCGACCCTCACGGATCACTCCGGACCATCACTGCAGGTGACAGGGCAAATACGTAACGTGCTTGAAACTCATGGGCGCGTCGCACTCAACCTTCGGGCATCTCGCGCCGAACCGACTCGCAGGCAAGTCACACCGACACAATCGGCCACCCACCCGCAAACACCTCGACTGACCAGGTACCGTCGAAGCAGAGGACAGCTGACGCGCCGTCCGGGCGCCCGCGCCTCCTTCGGGTCGCCAGTCGGGGCGGCCTGCGGGAGCGTGCCCAAGACCCCGAGCGGACTCCCGCCATCAATGACGAGGTGGACCCATGAGTGAGGCCCGCACGGGCGGAACCCCTGCGCGAGCAGGTCGTGCGGCGGCAGCAGCCCGAAGGGCCGGTCGCGGCGGCTCTCGCTCCGTCACCAAGCCCATCACGATGACCTCACAGGTCACGCACACGGGTCAGGTGGCCAACCCGGCTGTCAAGCGCCTCGCGGCACGTCGGTCGAACGGGATCGCCGAGGGGTCCTCCTCGTCGTCGTACCGGCAGAACACGTCCTATCAGCCGACGGCGGCGTCATCGGCCTCGACCCCTAGTTACCCCGCGATGTCCACGGCTAAACCTGCCGAGGCCGAAGGATTCTCCGCGACAGCCCCCGGGGCCTCCTCTCCCGGTCCCACGGCACCCGCGGCAGCAGCGACGACGGCGGTGGCCCTGGCCACCCGGCCTGACTCGAGCGCCACGTACGACGAGAACACATCTCACGTCAACGGCGAGTCCCGACGCGTTCCTTCGACCACGTCGCCGGCCGCCCCCGACACCTCCTCCGCCGAGGTCGATCCCGAGGTCCCGACGCCGTCCGAAGTGGTCCCGACGCCGTCCGACACCGGCGAGGAGACCGTTGCGCCGCAGGCGCACGAACTGGCCGAGGGCCCGCAGGCGCACGAACTGGCCGAGGGCCCGCAGGCGCACGAACTGGCCGAGGCGTCAGGCCCGGCCGCTGACACCGCCGAGTCCACCGACGCCGCTCACGCCACCGACGAGAGCGAGAGCCTCGCGGGCACCCCCGCGGCCCGCGCCGAGGACTCCCCGGCGGACGAGGCGGTGCCCGGCCTGCACGTCACCCCGGTACCGGCCGCCCCCCACCCGAGGGTGGGGCGGATCGTGATCACCCAGGTGACTCCCGTCGTGGACGGCGGTCTCTGGCCGGCCAAGGCCGTCGTGGGCGAACCCGTGCCGATCACCGCCACGGTCTTCCGCGAGGGCCACGACGCCGTCGCGGCGACCGCCGTGCTCGTCGGCCCCGACGGCACCGAGCGAGCTCGCGCCCGCATGACCTGCGTCAACCCGGGCCTGGACGCCTACCGCGTGGAGCTGGCCGCGGACGTCACCGGACGGTGCACCTTCCGGGTGGAGGGGTGGTCCGACCCCTACGCGAGCTGGGAACACGACGCGGTGATCAAGATCGACGCGGGCGTGGACGTCGAGCTCATGCTCATCGAGGGCACGCTCGTCCTCCGGCGGGCGCTTGAGGTGCCCGGACGGGACGAGGAGGGCGCGACCGTCCTGCGCGACGCGATCGCCGGCCTGTCCGACACCGGCCGCCCCGCCCAGGCCCGGCTCGCCGCGGGGATCTCCCCCGAGGTGCACGCGGCGCTGGACCGCTGCCCGTTGCGCGACCACCTCACCGCCTCCCCCGCCCATCGGCTGCTCGTCCAGCGCGACCGGGCGCTGTACTCCTCCTGGTACGAGTTCTTCCCCCGTTCCGAGGGCGCTCGGTACGACGAGGCGACCGGCCGCTGGGTCTCGGGCACGCTGCGCACCGCCCAGGAGGCCCTGCCGCGCATCGCCGGGATGGGCTTCGACGTCGCCTACCTCACCCCGATCCACCCGATCGGGCGGATCAATCGCAAGGGTGCGAACAACAGCCTCCTGGCACGTCACGAGGACCCGGGATCGCCGTACGCGATCGGCGCGGACGAGGGCGGTCACGACGCGATCCACCCGGAACTGGGCACTTTCGAGGACTTCGACGCCTTCGTCGCCCGCGCCCGCGAGTGCGGCCTCGAGGTGGCCCTCGACCTGGCGCTGCAGTGCGCTCCTGATCATCCCTGGGTACGCGAGCACCCCGAGTGGTTCACCACCCGCGCGGACGGCACGATCGCCTACGCGGAGAACCCGCCCAAGAAGTACCAGGACATCTACCCGCTCAACTTCGACAACGACCCGGCCGGGATCTACGCGGAGATCCTCCGCGTGGTGCTGCTGTGGGCCGAGCACGGCGTGACCGCGTTCCGCGTGGACAACCCGCACACCAAGCCGGTCGAGTTCTGGGAATGGTTGATCGGCCAGGTGAACGAGCGGTACCCGGACGTGATATTCCTCGCCGAGGCTTTCACCCGACCCGCGATGATGCATACCCTGGCGAAGGTGGGATTCCACCAGTCGTACACGTACTTCACCTGGCGCACCGCCGGCGGTGAGCTCCGCGAGTACCTCCAGGAACTCACGGGGGACTCCGCCGCCTACATGCGCCCCAACTTCTGGCCGACCACACACGACATCCTGACTCCGCAGATGCAGAACGGCGGGGCGGCGATCTTCCGCTCCCGCGCCGTCCTCGCCGCCACCCTCTCGCCCTCCTGGGGTATCTACACCGGGTACGAGCTGTGCGAGAACCTCGCGCGCTCGGGGGTCGAGGAACAGCTCGACAACGAGAAGTACCAGTTCCGTCCCCGCGACTTCGCAGCTGCCGAGGAACAGGGGCGTTCCCTGGCCGGGTATCTGCGCACCTTGAACCAGATCCGCAAGGCGCACCCCGCGCTCCACCAGTTGCGCGGGACGGTGTTCCACACCAGCGAGGACCCCGACCTCCTCGTCTACTCGCGACGGTTCCTTCCCGCCGCGAACCAGTCCCACCTGCAGGAAGACCTGCTCATCGTCGTCGTCAACCTGGATCCCCACGGAGCCAGAGAATCGACGGTCCACCTGGACCTGCCCGCCCTGGGCATGGACTGGTCGGACAGCTATGTCGTCCACGACCTCCTGTCGGGGGCGGCCCATCGATGGGGAGCGCACAACTGGGTGCGACTGGACCCCCTCGTGGAACCGGCACACATCTTCCACGCCAGGAGGTTGTGACGTGCAAACGTTGAGCTCGCAGGCACGCGGACTGAGCGACGACCCGTTGTGGTACCGCAAGGCGGTCTTCTACGAGGTACTCGTCCGAGCGTTCGCCGATTCCACCGGGTCGGGGTCGGGTGACCTGCCCGGACTGATCTCCAAGCTGGACTACATCCAGTGGCTGGGGGTGGACGCCATCTGGCTGCCTCCCTTCTACGCCTCCCCGCTGCGCGACGGCGGCTACGACATCAGCGACTACTGCGCGGTGCTGCCCGAGTTCGGGACCCTGGACGACTTCCGCGAGCTGGTGACCCAGGCGCACGCCCGCGGAATCCGGCTGATCACCGACCTCGCGGTCAACCACACCAGTGACGCCCACCCGTGGTTCCAGGCCAGCCGGTCGGACCCGCAGGGCCCCTACGGCGATTTCTACGTCTGGAGCGACAGCAACCAGAAGTACGCGGACGCGCGGATCATCTTCGTCGACACCGAGACCAGCAACTGGACGTTCGACCCGGTCCGCCGCCAGTACTTCTGGCACCGGTTCTTCAGCCACCAGCCGGATCTCAACTTCGACAATCCCGCGGTCCAGGAGGCGATGATCGAGATCATCCGCTTCTGGCTCGACATGGGTGTCGACGGCATCCGCATGGACGCCATCCCCTACCTCTTCGAGGAGGAGGGGACGAATTGTGAGAACCTGCCGAGGACCCACGGATTTCTGCGGCAGGTTCGGCAGATGGTGGACCAGAACTACCCGAACCGGATCCTGCTCGCCGAGGCCAACCAGTGGCCCAAGGACGTCGTCGAGTACTTCGGCACCGAGACCGAGCCGGAATGCCACATGGCGTTCCACTTCCCGGTCATGCCGCGCATCTACTACGCGCTGCGCGAGGGCGCTGCCGCGCCCATCCTGGACATCATGGGCCAGACTCCGGACATCCCCAAGGGCGCGCAGTGGGGCACCTTCCTGCGCAACCACGACGAGCTCACGCTCGAGATGGTCACGGTGGAGGAGCGCGCGGCCATGTACGGGTGGTACGCACCCGACCCGCGGATGCGCGCGAACATCGGGATCCGCCGGAGGCTGGCCAGCCACCTCGGGGGTTCCCGGG
>CAZOWW010000160.1:0-10689 GCA_964583765.1 uncultured Kineosporiaceae bacterium | reverse complement strand
GCATCCCACGCCGGCTGGGCGGTCACCGGGTGAGCGGTGCCGCGACGGCATTCTGCGTCACGACGTCCCGGTACCACCGTGCGCTGTCCTTGAGTACCCGGCGTCCGGTCTCCCACTCGACGTGCACGATTCCCCAGCGCTCGGTGTACCCACGGGACCACTCGAAGTTGTCGAGCAGGGACCACAGGTAGTAGCCCTCGAGCCGTACCCCGTCCTGGATCGCGCGGTGGGCGGCGAGGAGATGATCCCGGAGGAAGTCGATCCGCTCGCCGTCCGAGACCCGGTCGCTGTCGAGGGGGAGGCCGTCGGGAATACCGTTCTCCGTGATCATCATCGAGATGTCGCCGTAGTCCCGCCGGATCCGGACCAGGAGGTCGTAGAGACCGTCCGGATGGATCTGCTGCCAGCCGGCGAACGAGGTCGGTCGCAACGTGACCGACTCGCCCCCGGGACCGGCGTAGACGGGGGTGTAGTACTGGACACCGAGCAGGTCCACGGGAGCGGAGATGATCGTCAGATCGCCGTCCTGGACCGCCCGGCGGAAGGGAGCGGTCTCGGGGAGCTCCGCGAGGAGGTCCTCCGGGTACTCGCCGCGGAAGATCGGGTCCAGGAAGAGCCGGTTCTCCAGCCCGTCCGCGAGGTGCACGGCAGCCAGGTCGCTCTCGTGCGCCGGTCCCGCGGGGTACACCGGGGAGAGGTTCAGCGCCGGGCCGATGCGGCGGCCGGCGGGTGCGTCGGAGGCCCGGAAGGCCTGGACCGCGCGGCCGTGGGCGAGCAGCAGGTGGTGCACGACGACCGCCCCCAGGTCCCGATCTCGGATGCCGGGTGCGTGGTCGCCGTTGAGGTAGCCGGCGCCGGCGACGGTCTTCGGTTCGTTGACGGTGAACCAGGTGTCCACCAGGTCGCCGAACTCCCCGAACATGATCTCCGCATAGTCGGCGAACCACTGCGCGCAGTCACGGTTCACCCAGCCGCCCTGGTCCTGGAGCCGCTGGGGCAGGTCCCAGTGGTACAGAGTGGCTGCGGGGGAGATGCCGCGCTGGAGGAGACCCTCGATCAGCCGCCGGTAGAAATCGAGGCCGCGGCGATTCACCGGACCGCGTCCGTCCGGCTGGATCCGCGGCCAGGAGATCGAGAACCGGTAGGTGCCGAGACCGAGCTCCTGCATGAGGTCGAGGTCCTCGGCGTAGCGGTGGTAGTGGTCGCAGGCGACGTCGCCGGTGTCGCCGTTCGCCGTCCGCCCCGGTACTCGGCTGAAGGTGTCCCACACCGACATCCCACGTCCGTCCTCCGCTGCCGCCCCCTCGATCTGGTACGCGGCGGTCGCGGCTCCCCACCGGAAGCCCTCCGGGAACGCGACCAGGGGATCGGGGGCCGAGCCAGTTCCGGTGGCTGAACGGCCGGTCTCGGCGGGGAGGGGGTGGGTCACGACGCATCCATTCTGGCCGGCAGCCGGCGGACGTGAATCGGTTGAGCAGTACCAGAGCGATCAGGAACGGGGAAGAGTCCACGTCCCCGTCTTCGAGCCGTCCCCCGTGATCCCCGCGTCCCCCGTGCACCACGCGAGCCACGTGACCCCCGTACACCACGCGCCCCCGGAGGGCCTTGGGCCCCGGCTCGTCCTTCCCCTCGGCGTTCCCCTGCCGTCGGAGGATCCGTCGGCAGGGATCGTCCGGGGGAGGATCCGAGGGTTCGTGGTCGCAGCAGTAAAACTAGCAGGAAGCCTTCCTGATGAAAAGGTTCAGTCCGCGCCGGGGGTGGGGGAAGATGACGCCATGACGTCCCCCGCGGCAGCCAGGGCAGCCGGACCGGGCACCTGCCGCGCCCTCAACGACCGGTTCGCCCTGGATCTCCTGCTCTCGCGGGGGCCGCTGACCGCGTCGCAACTCGCGGAGCTCACCGGGCTGTCCCGGCCCACCGTCGCCGATCTGGTCGACCGGCTCCGCAGAACGGGCCTGGTCGAGGTGGTCGGCGAGGCGGGTGCGGACCGGCGCGGTCCCAATGCCCGGCTGTACGGGCTCGCGGCTGCGCGAGCGCACATCGCGGGTCTCGACGTGCGGGTCGACGGGATCACGATCGCCGTGGCCGATCTCACCGGGCGGACCGTCGCCACCTCGGAGCTTGCCCTCCTCGCGGATCCTCGCCACGAGCTCGGCGATGCTGGTCAGGAGGCGGGTCCTGGCCACGAAGGTGCCGATCCGCACCGGGAACGGGACGGCTGCGGGGTTGTGGCCGCCGAGCGGCGTGCCGGAACAGGGGACGCCGGGGACCGGCTTCCCGGTTCCTGTCTGTCGCGGGCCATGGACGCCTTCGACGCCGTGGTCCGCGAGGCCGGCGTCACGACCCTTCACACCGTGGCGATCGGTGCCCCCGGGCTCGTCGACCCCGCGACGGGTGTGCTGGTGCCGGCGACCGGTCATCCCGGCTGGCACGCGGAACTCTCGGTGGAACTTCGGCGCCGGGGACACCGCGTCCTCCTCGAGAACGAGGTCAACCTCGCGGGGCTCGCGGAACGGCGTCTCGGTGCGACCCTGGACCGGGACACCTTCGTCCTGCTCTGGCTCGGTGAGGGCGTCGGCGCCGCGACGATCCTGGACGACCGCCTCCGCCGGGGGGCTTCCGGGGGTGCGGGCGAGCTCGGATTCCTCCCGGTCCCCGGGGCGACGGATCTCCCGACCGCCGATGCCTGCCATGGCGGCTTCTACGGGGCGGTCTCCGCCCCCGCCGTGCTCGAGCTCGCCGAGCGCACCGGTGTGCCCGTCCCCGGCGACCGGCGATCCGCTGCGGCCGCCGTGGCCACGGCGACGCAGTCGACGGACGCGGCGAGCGTGGCCTTCCTCGATGCCCTCGCGCTCAGGATCGCGATCGGTGTCTCGGCCGTCTGCGTCGTCCTCGACCCGGGCTGCGTCGTCCTCGGGGGGGACCTGGGCAGGGCCGGCGGGGCTGTGCTCGCCGAGCGGGTGGCCAGAGAGGTCGCCATGCTGTCGCCGCTGCGGACCGAGATCAGATCGAGCGGGGTCTCGGGCAATGTCGTGCTCCAGGGAGCTGTGCTCATCGCCTCGGACGAGATGCACTCGGATCTCTTCCCCGGGGCGTGATCTGCTGCTTCTCCTGCCCGATGCGATCGACGACCGCCCTCCGAGGTCGGAGGCCGGTCGTCGACCCGTGCCGTACCGGGGAGCCGGTGACGCTGAGCCTCAGCCCTCCCGCGCCATCAGCCCGTCCGGAAGTTCTGGGCGGCGGTGTTGTTGCAGTCGTAGATCTGGAGTCGGGTGCCGTTGGTGGTGATGCCGCCGGGGGTGTCCAGGCAGCGGCCCGACTGCGGGTTCTTCAGGGCGTTGCCGGCGACGACCCATTGCTGGGCGGGGTTGCCGGTGCAGTTGTGGAGTTGGAGTGTGGTGCCGTTGGTGGTGCCGCCTCCGGCGATGTCCAGGCACATGCCCAGGGTGGTCAGGGAGGTTCCGGACCAGGTCCAGTGCTGGTCCTTGGCCCAGAACTGGCAGCCCCACAGTTGGACGGCCGTGCCGTCCCCGCCGGTGTCGTCGCCCGCGACGTCCACGCAGGTGTTGCCCGGGCCAGAGATCACGGTGGCGCCGGTGGTACCGGGGCCTGTGCCGCTCGACCCGCTGCCCGATCCGCCCGAACTCGACGTGGTGGTCGGCGTCGAGCCCGAGCTGGCGCCCTTGTTGTAGACGGCCACCGAGTCGATGACGAGCGTCCTGCCGGAGACCGTGGCTGCGGTGGGCCCGCCGCCGAAAGCGTTCGGGAAACCGCCGCCGATGGCGAGGTCGTAGATGATGAAGAACGGATGGTCGATGGCGTTGTTCCAGGTCGCGGAATCCACCTGGGTCGCCTTGATCGTGAAGAAGTTGCTGCCGTCCAGGTAGAAGCGCAATTGCTCGGGCGATGTCGAGCGGTCAATCTCCACGGCGTAGTCGTGGAACCCGGTCTGGCAGCCGGGACAGGCGCGTTCGCCGCTGCCGATGCCGGTCGATTCGTTGCAGGGACCGCCTGGGTTCACCCCGCAGTGAATCGTGCTGAACACCGAGCTCCGGCCGTTGATGTCCTCCATGACGTCGATCTCACCGGACTTCGGCCAGGTGATGCCGCTGCGTAGCGGTGCCCCGAGCATCCAGAACGCCGGCCAGTACCCCATGCCGTTCGCCGTCGTGACGTTCGGTTGCTGCAGCACCGACTCGATCCGGACGACACCGCCAGCTGGTGCCCCGAAGGTGGCGGCCTGGGTCTCGACGCGGCCCGACGTCCAGCCGCTCGCCGGGTTGCTGCCGGAATGGACTGCTTTCATTACAAGGTGACCGGATCCGTCGTGGTACACGTTCGCGGCGCTGTTCGACATGGTCTCGATCTCGCCGGTGCCGAAGGAGTTGCCCGGGCCGGTGTCGTACTTCCAGACGCCGGTGTCCAGGCCCGTTCCGGCGGCACCGTTGAAGTCGTCGCTCCAGGTCAGGCTGAAACCCTGGGGCGGGACGGGTGCGGCGTCGGCCGGTTCGGTCAGGAGGGCTGCGGTGAGGAACGTGGACGCGAAAAGGCTTGCGGCCAGGCTCCACCGGATCCAGCGGTTGATCGAAGATCGTGGTCGGACATGCATGAAGTGCGCCTCCAGTGATGCGGTTCGGTCCGGACAGGAGCGGAAACAGTTCTGGACCGTACCCGGGGATCACGGTTCCGCGGAAGTCGTGAGAGCGAGGGGAGCGCTTTCCTGGCGGTTTCTTGGGCAGGTGCCGAGCAATTCGAAAGGTTTTCCAGGTGGATGTTCAAGGCTTGTCGTGGATGTCCGGAGTGGCTGTCGGACATGGCGGTACGGAGAGGCGAAGAACTGGCGGGCGGGAGCGGTGACCAATCTTCGGGAAAGCAGGAAGGTGGCCTTCGGGCGGCCGGGGTGGGGCGACGGGCAATGCAGACCCGGCATCGCTGCGTACCTGTCGCCGAAGGAGGCGGGGTGCCGACGGGGGTTTGGAAGCGGGTCGTGAAGTCACCCTCTGTCACTGCGGGCGGTGTCACGGCCGAGGTGGCTGGAGGTGCGGCGGCCGGTCAGTGCTCACCGGACCGGATGTGGTGGTGGTCGGGCTCGACGCGGCTCCGTGCAATGTCAGCGGATGGCCGACTGGTGGTTCACCATGATGGCCAACTGGTGGTTCTACGGCTGTCCACCTGGTGGTTCAAAGAGGTTGCGTGATCCCCAGGGGTGGCAGAAGACCTCGCCCAGCGACTTGGATCGACCGGTCACGGCACCCTGGAATGATCGGCTCGTGCCACCGATGCGGTCGATCGGTGGAGGGGCTGAACGTTCCTGCGGGCGATGGTGCGGGACGTCGGGCGCCGCACTGCAGACAGGGAAAGTGAAGGCGTTCCCGCGGCTTGTGACCGCTCTGACATTGTTCGTGTAGGGGCCGTCGATGGTCTGGGGGGGTATGTCGCGCGATGAGCGTGGACCCGGCGGAGGTCCGGTGGGTCGACGTCTCCGCGATGGGCTCCGCGTTGGTGATCTTCGGTGTCCCCGATGCTGATCGGCAGCACCACGCGGGTGATGCTCGGTGCCTGGGTGGGCGCGGCCGTGCACGCCCGGTGTCGCATACCTGGCGTTGACCGCGGATGGCGCCGGGCGGGTGGTCCGGGCCAGGCTTGAGTCATGACCCGTGTCCCAGCCCCCGTCGAGATCGTCGTGGACGCCGCCAACGTGATGGGGTCGCGACCGGACGGGTGGTGGCGCGACCGGGCTGGCGCGGCCATCAGGTTGCTGCAGGCACTTGCGGTGTTGCCGGGGCAGGTGCTTCCCGACGGGGCTCCGGACGGTGCAGGGTCAGGTCCGCGGCAGGTCGCCCGGGTGCTGGCGGTGGTCGAGGGGCAGGCCCGACGGATCCCTGAGGTGGAGGGCGTTTCCTTGGTCCGCTCGACCACCGACGGCGACAGCGCCGTCGTCCAGACCTGCCGGTCGGTGCTGGAGGGTGGCGGCGTCCCCCTGGCCGTGACGGCCGACCGCGGACTGCGCGCCCGGCTTCCGGCGGGAACGCTCGTCGCCGGACCCCGCTGGCTGCTGAACATCCTTGACGGGCACCCCGGAACCGCCCGAACGCCTGGGTGAGGAACACCCCGGTCTGTCCGGACATCAACGTTCACGGCGTCCCGATCTGCTGCATGATCCTCTGGGTGGGGACAGGGCGCGGACCGCGGTGGGGCGCGCCGATCACCGGGCGGGCAGGCATCCACCCAGATCCACACCCACCTGTGCTACGCCGAGTTCGGGGAGGTCATCGAGGCGATTGATGCCCTGGACGCCGATGTCACGAGCCTGGAGGCCTCCCACTCCCAACTGGAGGTCCTGGAGGACCTGCGTGCGCTGGGTTACGCCCGCGGAGCTCATCGCGGCCCTTGGCCGGGCACGGGCCTGCTCGTCCATACCGGCCCGAGCCCCAGGCGAGATCGCAGTCGTCTCCAGCGGTGATTCAGGCCGTGACCTGGGCCTGGATGCGCCACAGCCGGATCGGTGCACCGCAGGCGGGGGGACCGGGCGGGCAGATGCTCCAGGTGGAGCTCAGGGTTGCCGCACCAGGCTGCACTGCTCGGAAGCTGCCGATGGTGGTGCCCCGCACCGGCAGGATCGTCAGCGGCAGGGGGGCCAGCGCTGCGCCGTCCTCCGTGATCGGCGTCCACCAGTTGCTCGGGTCGGGGTAGACCTGCGGATCCACGGAGAGAACCACCAGCACCCGCTGATCCGTCCGCAGGCAGAGGCTGCGGCCGTTGTCCGCCAGGCCCAGGCGCACCACGGATCCGTCGGGCTGGGTCGTCCGGCAGTGCGTGGCGGTGATCGGCGCGGCGAGGGCGATTCCGGGCGTGATCGTCAGGGTGGCGGCGGTTGCCACGGCAGCAACCAGGGTACGTAGGCGCATGCGAATACTCCTTCGACGGCGTTGTCGATGTTTCCCGATAATTGTCCGATTGGGTGGGGATTGAACCACCGAAGCCGCCCGGCGGCCACCTGAGCGGTGCCGCCGCGGTGTCCGTCGATGTGCCGTGGCGTCCGTGACTCAGTCCACTCGCCGCGGCGAGTGGGGAAGGCCTTCGGCTACTTCGTGAACGGAACCGGAGCCGGCGGGTTCCTCCAGCACGCGCCCCTCCGAGCGACCGCGCAGGAGGACCACCCGCCGAGGAACATCCGCTCGGAAGAACATCCGCTCGACCGACCACCTGGAATGCTCGATCGGGATGCCCGTCATCTCACCGCGCTTCGTGGAGGCGCTCGGCGCAGCCCTGGCCGAGGACGTGGACGCCCCCGCGTGCACCATGCGCTGTCAGGGGCAGGAGTTCCCGTGGGATTTCGGTCCCTGAAGGACCAGAGCGCTGACGTGGAGGGTCAGTGTCCGGTCGAATGGCGTCCCCGACCGGGAGAGCCCGCCGGGGAGGCCGAACGCGCCGGTGGTCAGGTGCAGGGGACCCACATTGGTGAATCCGGCCGCGAACAGGACTGCCGGAATCGCGGTGGGCGGGGACCGGGCCTGGTGCCAGGTCATTGTCTGTTCCCCGGCGTGCCGGGACCGGCCAGAGGTGCCCGTTTCAAGACCCTGGTCACCATTCCCACCGAGATCGCCACCGACGTCCTGGACCGGATCACCAACCGCTGACCAGTTCCGACACAGGCCCTAGGGTGAGGTCTCGTGCCTGGCCGTCGGGGTCGGTCCGGCCGATCGGACCCCGTTGGGAGAGACACCTTCGTGACTGCCGCGTTCCGTCTGCTCGGTGATCTTGAGGTGCGGGACGGTGGCGGCGTTGCCGTTGAGCTCGGCCCGCCGCAACGGCGGAGCGTGCTGGCGGTCCTGCTGGTCGACCTCGGGCACACGGTTGCCACCGACACGCTCCTCGACCGGGTCTGGGGTGTCGACGCGGGCCCGGGCGCCCGCAGCTCGCTCTACGCGCACATCTGCCGGCTGCGTGCCGTCCTGACCCGGGCCGGACTGGCGCCCGAGGCCCTGGACCGGCAGGCCGGCGGCTACCGCCTCGATCTCGACCCGAGCCTCGTGGACCTGCACCGTTTCCGCGCCTTGGTGCGACGGGCCATCGGCGGCCCTCAGCGCGCCCCCCACGCCGGGACGACACTCGCCACCCTTGACGAGGCCCTCGACCTCTGGCGGGGTGAGGCGCTCGCCGGGGTGAGCGGGAGCTGGGCGGACGCCGTCCGGGCCGACCTCGACCGGGAACTGGTCGACGCCCACCTCGCCTGGGCGGGGCCGGCCCTGCGCACCGGCCGAGCGGCGGAGGTGGCGGCCGCTCTCGGTCCGCTCGCCGTACGCCACCCCAGCCTGGAGCCGCTGGCGGCCGCCCGGATGCGGGCCCTGGCCCTGGTGGGTCGCCCGGCCGAGGCACTCGCCTGCTACAACGCCCTTTGGCACCGGCTCGCCGAGGAACTGGGGACCGGCCCCGGGCCCGAGGTCACCGCCGTGCACGAGGAGATCCGAGCGGGGACCGTGAACGTCGCGGACCCCGAGCCGGCCGAGTGGCCGTCCTCCGTCGATGTTGATGCCGCCGTCGACGGGCGAGCGCACCCCGCCGGCGGACGCACCGCGACCCACCCCCCGGCGCAGCTCCCGCCGCGCGCGTCGGCGTTCACCGGACGGGCAGCGGAGCTGGCGGCCCTGGACGCCGCGCTCGACCCGACCGGCGGCGGCGCCCCCGGCCCGTGCCTGCTCACGGGGACCGCCGGCGTGGGCAAGACCGCGCTCGCGGTGCACTGGGGCCATCTGAACGCCGCCGCCTTCCCCGACGGCCAGCTCTTCACCGACCTGAGGGGCTACGACCCTGAGCACCCCGCCGACCCGCAGGCGGTGCTGGCGGGCTTCCTTCGGGCCCTCGGACTGGATGACGCCCACGTGCCCGTCGACCCCGCGGAACGAGTCGCCCGCTACCGGGCCGAGACAGCCGGCCGCCGGCTGCTCGTGGTGCTGGACAACGCGTGCGACCCGGAGGGGGTCGAGCCGCTGCTGCCCGACGCCGCCTGCGCCGTCCTGATCACCAGCAGGGACGCGCTGCCCGACCTGGTCGACCGGCACCATGCCAACCGGATGGAGATCGGGCTGCTGCCCTCCGGCGACGCGGCTGCCCTGCTGGTGAGCCTCGTCGGCGGCCAGGTCCGCGGCGAGGACGCAGCGCTCCAAGCGGTGGTCGAGCGCTGTGCCCGGCTCCCGCTGGCCCTGCGGGTGGCCGCCGAGCGGGCGGCGTCCCGACCGGGTACCCGCCTCACGGAGGTCGCCGCGGAACTCGCCGACGAGAAGGCCCGGCTCGACGTCCTGGGTGTGCCCGGCGACCCGCGGACCACGGTGGCCTCGGTGTTCTCCTGGTCGTACCGGCAGCTCACGGACCGGGCCGCACGGACGTTCCGCCTGCTGGGGCTGCACCCCGGACCGGACGCCGACCGTGACACCGTGGCGGCGCTCGTCGGTCTGTCCCCCGAGGCGGCCACGGCGGACCTCGAGGAGCTGACCCGGGTCCACCTGACCCAGCTCTCCCCGACGGGCCGGGTCAGTGCCCACGACCTGCTGCGCGACTACGCCCGGCGCCTGGCCCGCACGAGTGATCCGGCGGACGAGCAGCGCGCCGCGATGAGCCGCTACCTCGACCACCGGGTGGTGGCCGTGACGGCGGCCGCCGACCGGCTGCATGCCCTGCTCATCGACCGCCGGGCCCCCCTGCCGACGGTGGCCGTCCCACCTCCCGCGCTGGTCGACGCCGCGGCGGCCCGGTGCTGGCTGGACGCCGAACGGACCGCCCTGGTCCGGGCCGTGGTGCACGCGGCGGACCACGGTTGGCCGGAACATTCCGTCCGGTTGGCCGACGGGCTGTGGCGGTACCTCTACGACGGCAACCACACCAGCGAGGGGTCCACGGTGTTCGCCGCGGCCGCCCGGGCCGCCCGGGCGATCGGCGACCGCAGCGGGGAGGCCGCCGCCCTGGTGAACAGCTCGAGCATGCTGTGGCACGCCGGTCGGTTGGCCGAGGCCGAGGACGAGCTGCGGCGCGCCGACGCCCTGGTCCGGGACGGGGACGATCTCGAGATCGCCGCGCGGGTGCGGACCAACCTCGGCCTTGCCGTCTGGCACGCCGGGAGGTACCCGGAGGGTGAGGCCCATCTCGAGTGCGCCATCGACCTGTGGGAACGGGCCGACAACCAGGCCGGTCTGGCCCTGGCGTTGAGCAACCTCGCCTCGTGCCGTCAGTCCCGCGGCAACGTGGCCGGAGCCGAGGAGATGCTCCGACGGGCGGTGGACGTCGCGACCCGCAACGGCGCCCGCCGCGCGGAGGCCGAGGCGCACGATGCCCTGGGCGAGCTGTACCAGGACTCCGGCCTCACCGACCGCGCCGCCACCGAATTCGGCCGGGCGCTGGAGATCTGGCACGAGGTCGGCGGCGTGATCGACCGCTCGGTGACGCTGACCCGCCTCGGGGGGCTGCTCGCCGGGCACGGCGACCCCGGCCGGGCGGTCGAGTTGCTCACCGAGGCCCTGGGACTGCTGGTCGCGGCAGGCAACCGCGCGCTGCGCGCCGCGGCCGTGAACGGATTGGGGGTCGCCCGGCTGGCCCTCGGGGACCCTCGGGCCGCCGCCGGCCACCACCGGCACGCCCTGGCCCTGGCCCAGGCGTGCGGGAGCGCCCCCGACCAGGCGGCGGCCCACCGGGGTC
>CAZOWW010000159.1:0-10719 GCA_964583765.1 uncultured Kineosporiaceae bacterium | reverse complement strand
TCCTCCAACATCACCGTGAGCGAGGGCTCCGGCGGCGGCAGCACCACCACGACCGGCAGCGGTGGCGGCGGCTCCACGACCACGAGCAGCAGCAGCACCAACTGCAACGGCTACGTCGGGCTGACCTTCGACGACGGCCCGCAGGGCAGCACGACCACCGCGCTGCTCAACGCGCTGAAGCAGAACAACCTCAGGGCCACCCTGTTCAACGAAGGCCAGTACGCCTCGGCCAACCCCGGCTCGGTCGCCCAGGAGGCTGCCGCGGGCATGTGGATCGGCAACCACAGCTGGGACCACCCGCACATGACGACCCTGAGCCAGTCGAACATGGATTCGGAGATCTCCCGGACCCAGTCGGCGATCTCCTCGGCCGGCGGCGGCACACCGAAGCTGTTCCGGCCGCCGTACGGCGAGACCAACTCCACCCTGCAGAGCGTCGAATCCAAGTACGGCCTCAAGGAGATCACCTGGGACGTGGACTCCCAGGACTGGAACAACGCCAGCACCTCCGCGATCGTGAGCGCCGCCAGCAACCTGCAGAACGGCCAGGTCATCCTCATGCACGAGTGGCCGGCCAACACCATCTCCGCCATCCCCCAGATCGCCGCGAACCTCAAGGCCCGGGGTATGTGTCCGGGAATGATCGACCCCAGCTCCGGCCGGGCCGTTGCCCCGACCGGTGGCGGTGGCGGGACCACCACGACGACGAGCCACGGCGGTGGCGGGACCACCACGACGACGACGAGTCAGGGCGGTGGCGGGACCACCACGACGACGGCGAGCCAGGGCGGTGGCGGCGGCGGTTGCAGCGCGGCCGTGCAACTGAACTCCTGGGGCAGCGGCTTCACCGCCAACGTCACGGTCTCGGCGACCACGAACCTGAGCACCTGGACCGTGAACCTGGGTGTGCCGTCGGGTAGTTCGATCACCAGCGGGTGGAACGCGTCGTTCGCCGGCTCCACCGGCACGGTCGTGGTCACGCCCGGCTCGTACTCCTGGAACGCGGCCGTCGGCCCCGGCAACCCCAAGAGTTTCGGGGTCCAGGGTTCGGGCAGCGGCTCCGGCCTGACGGCGTCCTGCACCGCCGGCTGAGCACTCCCGGCAGACGGGGCCCGGCGATCCTGCCGGGTCACCGACGTCACGCGCTGCGCGCCGTTCTCGGACGGCGCGCAGCGCGCTGTCATGTCCGCGACGCCGTGACCGGGGAGTACGGCCTCCCGAATCCGTGCGCGGACATCTCAACGATCTCCGGCCGAACTCGCGTCTATCCGGTTGTGGAAGCGAGACCATGACCGACGAGTACGGAGAGGACGGCGATGGCATCCGACGACGAGCAGTTCCGCGAGTTCGTCACCACCCGATGGAACGCGCTCCTGCGTACGGCCTATCTACTCACCGGGGACCACGGAAAAGCGGAGGACCTGGTGCAATCCGCGCTCGAGCGGGTGCACCGGCGGTGGCAGCGAATCCTGCGGAAGGACTCCCCCGAGCACTACACCCGGCGAGTGATGATCAATGTCTTCATCAGTGCCTCACAGCGTCGACGGTTTCAGGAGAAATCCCTGGATCTGGCCCCGGAACCACGCTCCGACGACATCTCCGACCGGTTCGCCGAGCGGGAGCTGCTCTGGACGGCGCTGCTCACACTCCCGCCGGGAATGCGCGCCACCCTGATCCTGCGGTTCTTCGAGGATCTCACCCAGGAGCAGACCGCCTCGCTGCTCGGCTGTTCCCTGGGCAGCCCCTTTGGTCGTTAGAAGCTATTCTACTCCTGTCCGACCTGGGTCGGTACAGGAGGGATGACCGTGATGCTACCCACCCCAGCCGCGGCAGGGAAGCCACGTAGGAACGGGCGATTCGCCTCGAAGGCCGATCTCCTGGCCGGCGGCGAGGCCGTGGCTGCCCTGACGTACGAGCGGGCGAGCGCGGACAAGAAGGAGCAGGGCAAGAGCGTCACGGACCAGCGGACGCTGAACCTGGCCGAGGTCGCCCGGCATGCCTGGGCCGTGGCGGGTTCCTTCGTGGACAACGATGCTTCGGCCTCTCGGCACGCCCACAAGGAGCGTCCGGACTTCGAGCGGTTGATGGAGGCGATCGCCGCGGGGGCCGGGGACGTGTTGGTGCTGTGGGAGGTCTCGCGCAGCCAGCGGGATCTGGCGGTGTACGTGCAGATCCGGGATCTGTGCGTGCGGGTCGGGTTGAGCTACTGGCTGGTCGGTGGGGTGCTGTACGACCTGCGGGACCGTAACGACCGGATGATGCTGGGGTTCCAGGCGGTGCAGGCGGAGTTCCAGTCCGACTACATCCGGGACAACGTCCTTCGGGGCATCGTCGGGGCGGCACAGGCCGGACGCCCGCACGGCAGGGTGACCTACGGGTACCGGCGCATCTACGACCCGCGCACTCGCGCGCTGGTACACCAGGAGCCCGACACCGAGCCCCGCGAGGCCATGGACGTCAACGGCGCCGTGAGCGAGTACACCCGGGCCGGGATCGTGCGGGAGATCTTCGACCGTGTCGGCGGTGGCGTCCCCCTGATCACTATCGAGAAGGACCTCAACGCCCGGGGCATCCCGGCCTCCCACGGGGGGACATGGCTCCGCGGAATCATCCGGAAGATCGCGTTGAATCCCGCATACCTGGGCAAGCGCGTGCTGCGCGGAGAGGTGGTTGGTGCGGGCATGTGGCCCGCGCTGGTGGATGAGGAGACCTTCTGGGCCTGCGCCCGCCTTCTGGGCGATCCGTCCCGCAAGACGACGCGGGCAGGGCGAGCGATCTACCTGTTGAGCTACATCGCCCGGTGCGGGGTCTGCGGCGGCCCCTTGTCGTCCACGGCGGTGCACCGGAACGGATGGAGCGGGCGGGTGTACTCCTGCCTCCAGCGGCGCTGCGCGGCGGTCAAGCTCGAAGCGCTCGACGAGTTCGCCGAACGGGTCGTGGTGGCCTGGCTGTCCCGCCCCGACGTCTACGAGGCCCTCACCCGCGGCGGGAACGATGAGCAGGCCACCCACGCTCGAGCCGAGGCCCAACGCCTGCGCGCCGAACTCGAGGACTGGCGCCGACTGGCCGAGACCGCCCAGGTCACCGCCATCTCATTCGCCCGTGCCGAGAAGGGCCTCCTCGCCGGGATCACCACCGCCGAACAGACCGCCGTCGAGGCCGCCATCCCCCCAGTACTCCGCGGACGCATCGGCGAGCAGGCTGTGGCGACTTGGCAGGCTTTGGGCGAGGATGTCGCTGTCAAGCGTGAAATCATCCGCACCATCGCCGACATCGAACTCCTGCCCGTGGGCAAAGGGCAGCGTAGCTTCCGCCCCGAACGCGTCCAGTGGACCTGGAAGCTCGGCCCCAAGTAGATCGCGAAGTGACGGCGACGGCACCTTCCGCACCGTGAGGATGGTCATGGTGATGTGCCCGATGGATACGAGCCGCCGGGAGTAGGGATTCCCCGACTACCAGTCAATAACTGATGCACTCACCGATCCCACTACCGGGGCGCTGGTCGTACTATTCCTCGCCCTCCAAACGTTTTAGCACCCAGCGAAGTTGATCATTTCTCAACAAATCGTGTACCACTTGCACAATTTCCGAAATTCCACCACTTCTCGTGATTAGCAAATCCCAACAATGGAAATAACGGCCATCGAGACACTCCCCCGTCGCGGCATAATGCGCCATCACCCGATCGATTTCGGTCAGGGTCAAGACGGTGGCTGACCAGCGCGTCCCATCTACGCATTTCACCTCCACGTCTACGTTCTCTACCGTTTCTGGATCATCGTTATCACCAAGAAGAATGGTCACCTCGGCGCCCTCGAGCTGGACCACAACCCAGGGATCGCTAGCCATAGATCCTGCGGAGTTCATTCCACACTCTCGTCTCGTTATCCTTAGAGGCCTTCGCTAAAATCTCAATCCCCCCTTGAGTGTTCCTGAAGAACACCCTGGCCCCCAGTCTTCCTCGCGCATAGTTGATCCCGAGTCCCGTCATGAACTTATTGGCGATGCCGGGGTTCATGTTCCCTTGCCCCAGCTTCGCAATGAGGCCATCCATCTCCCTTTGCACGCCTTCATTACGTCCAGCCTCCTTCGCCGCCCTAACCAAGAGAGGGCTTCCGCTCTTCTCAATGAGCGAGGTGACACAAATTCCACTGTTGTGGACCAGTATTGGCGTTGGGCCGACGAGTACATAGAAGTCATGATCCTGGGCGACAGTCAGGTCCCACATGTTACTACGCGAAGCGGCGAGAGCGTGGCCCACAACAAGTGTGGCCACCTCGCCGTTGAGGGTGCGGAGCCGACTGTCCTTATCGACCTCGGCTGCCGGGATCCAGGCGTGACTCGTGTCGCTCCAGATCGGGTGGTTGGTTGTGGTATGGACTTCTTGGAGGCCATGGGGGGTCTTGATGGTGATGTCGTAGAGGTTCGAGTCACGGTTGACCATCACCGCCTGGACGGTTCGGGCCGTGGTCTTCCCGGTTGCCGTGTCGGTGGCGAGGACCCGATCTCCCACCTTGACGTCCTTGATGGGTTTCTTGGTTCCGTCGGCCATGAGGACGAGGGTGTAGGCGGTGAAGCTGTTGCCGGTCAGGCATGACTCGCCGGCGCGGAGCATCCAGGACCTTGTGCCCGATGCAGCCAGGCTACTTCCGGCGCCTTCGATGAGCCGTGATGCACCGCCTACTGTCGTGTCGATGACGACATCGTCGGCTGCGCGCACGATGAGCCTGCCAGCCAAGAGTCGGACACCCATTCCGGTGACCTTGACCAGAGTTCCGGCAGGTATGAGCATCGTGAGAATGCCTTCAACATCAAGATCTTCATTTGTGCTTCCCTGGATGCTGGAGTCAGTCTTCCAAAAATCAGCCTCCGGCCGCGTTATCGGTTGCCCGTGATTGTAGGCGTCCGCTATTTGATCCCTGATGGCATAGTAGGTCGTCTGTGGATCTCCACCTCCGGTCGACACGCAGTCATTGTTGACAAGGAGACAGTTTCTGACGTTAGTGAGGTAGTCGTCCTCGGCTTTCTCTGCTCGTTTCTCGTAAGCATCTTCGCGGGCCGCTTCGACTCCCGGGTTCTCTTCGGAGTAGACAGCGCTGTGTCCTTCTTCTTGTTTCATTTCGCCGGCCATGCTCTTACAGGATGCGGCGGAGTGGCAGTTCAGGCCGGTGGCGTCGTCGGCGGTGGTGGGGTTGTTGTCGGCGTAGTCGTATCCGTTGAAGGATTTGGGGTCGCCGAGGTCGAAGACGGGGTCGGTGGTGATGAATCGGCCGGTGGCGGGGTCGTAGTCGCGGGCACCGAGCCGGGTGTATCCGGTGGTGGTGTCGGTGATGCCGTTGACGAAGCCGCGGGTGGTGCCCCAGGTGGGTTGGGTGCCGCGGGGGGTTCCGAAGGGTTGGGTGCGGCGGTTGGTGACGGTCTGGGGGGCCGAGGCCACGGCGACGTCGATGGTGCCGTGGGGGTCGGTGGCGGTCAGGGTGGAGGTTGCGGAGGTGATGGTGCCGGTGGGGGTGGTGGTGATGGTGTAGATGCCGCGGGTCTGGCCGGCGAGGGTGTAGTAGCGGGTGCTGGTGCGGTTCCCGGTGGCGGTGTCGATGTGGATCTCGTTGGTCGCGTCGACGTAGAGGGTGGTGCCGGTGGCGTCGTGGGTGAGCAGGCGGGTGCCGGTGGCGTCGTAGATATAGCTGGTGGTGGCGGTGCCCTTGGTGGCCTGGGTGAGGTGGTCCTGGGCGTCCCAGGTCAGTGCGGTGGCGGTGCCGGTGCCGGGGGTGGTGGTCTTGAGGTTCCCGGCGCTGTCGTAGGTGTAGGCGGTCGAGGCGGTGGTGGTCCCGGTGGTGGTGGTCCCGGTCAGGGTGTGCACCGCGCCGGTGGTCGGGTAGGTGTAGGCGGTGGTGGAGGTCCCGGTGCTGGTGTGGTCGACCTGGGTGGCGCGCAGGCCGCTGGTCAGGTTGTAGGTCCAGTCCTGCCAGTAGGGGGCCGGGCCGCCCAGGATCGAGGTGCTGGGGGTGCTCGCGCAGGTGGAGGCGCTGTTGGGGGTCCAGGCGCGGGTGAGTTGCTGCAGGGCGTTGTAGGAGAAGCACTGGGTGTCGGCGGGGGTGCCCGCGGCGGTGTCGGTGGGCTGCTCGGAGATCTGGGTGAGGTTCCCGGCCGGGTCGTAGGTGTAGTTCTCGTTGCTGGCGTACCCGGTGTACCCGAAGCGCTGGATCGCCCGGGAGGTCAGGCGCCGTGTGCCCGTGTCGTAGGCGTAGCTGGTGACGACGTCTTTCTGGGTGTCCATGGACGCGTCGAGTTGGTTGAGTTCCCCGAACGCCGTGTAGGTCAGGGACAAGCCTTGGAAGTACGAGTTGGTCCCGAACTTCTTCACCTGGCCGAGGGCGTCGTAGTAGTAGAAGTATTTCTCCCCGGTCTTGCCGGGTAGGTTCGGCAGGAGGTCGCTGTACAAGAGCCCGTCGGTGCGGTACGTGTACGTGTGGGTGTAGGTGCCTTGCAGGGCGGTGCCCTCAGCGTTGGGGATGGTCAAGGTGGTGCCGGTGACATGTCCCCACGCGTCATAGCCCGTGACCGCCCGCGTGTAGGCGTTACTGCCCGAATACGAGGTGGCGGTAGCCAACTGGCCCAGGCCCTTGGTGGCGGTGTCGTAGGTCCACGCGGCCACCACCGGGCCGGTCAACGATCCGGTGTGGGCCTTGGTTGCCCGGTCCAGGACGTCGTACTCGTACGCCAGGGTCCCCGACGCGTCCGTGGCGGTCTGGATCTGCCCGGTGCTGGTGTAGGTGGTCGAGGTGGCGCCCGCGTCGGGGTCGGTGCTGCTGGTCTGGCGGCCCATCAGGTCATAGCCGCGGGTCCAGACCGCCCCGGCGGGGTCGGTGATCGAGGTCAACAGCCCGTCGGGCCGGTAGGTGTAGGTGGTGTCCTGGTACGCCCCGCTCACACCGGAGCTGGTGGTGTACTGGCGCAGGGTCGCGGTGCGGCCCAACGCGTCGGTGATCACGGTGCTGGGGGTCCCCCCGGTCGGGGGGACCACGGTCGTGTTCTCGCCGTCGTAGCTGGTGGTGGTCGTGTAGTAGGTCCAGCCTGCGTCATGGGTCCCAGAACGCAGGCTGGACTTGGTGATGCGCCCGGCCCCGTCATAGGTCGCATCGGTGCGTGCCGTCAGGGAGTAGTCCACGATCGTGCCCGGGTCGGTGGCGCTCGGCGCCCCGGAGACCTGGGACGGCCCGGCGGTGCTGACCAGCAGGCCGCGCCCGTCGTAGCTGTTGACGCTGACGATGCGGTTCGCGGTGTCCAGGGTGCCCGGGGAGGACTGGGACTCCCAGGGGCGCAGCATCCCGTCGTAGTAGGCGTAGCTGGTGATGTAGGTGCCCTCGGCCATCAGGCTCTTGGTGGTCACCACCGCCGGGGCGGTCGCCGACAGAGTATAGGAGTAGATGGTGTTCGCGCTGCCGCTGGTGGACTGCCCGGGCTTCCACACCCCGGTCAGGCGCCCCAACGGGTCATAGCCCAGCGTGGTGACGTTGCTGTTGATGTCGGTGACCGTCAAGGGCAGGCCCCGCCAGGCGTCCAGGGTGGTGGTCGCCGTGTGACTCAACGCGTCGGTGACCTTGACCTGGGACACCGGGCCGGTCGTGCCCTGGGTGTAGGCGGTGTGGACGTTGTGGTTCGCTGCGTCCCACACATCCACCACACGCCCGAAGGCGTCGTAGGCGTCCTTACCGGTCAACTGGTACGTGCCCGTCCCGCTGCTGGTGTCCCACCCGGACAGGTCCAGCATCTGGGCGACGTCGCCCTTGGTCAGGGTCGCCGACTGATCGGCGGCCCAACTGCTCGCGCCGTCGTAGACGGTGCGGGTGGCCGCCAGGATGTCCCCGGGCCGTGAGGGTGTGGCCGCGCAGGTGCCCTTGTCGGTTTCCGTCGCGGTGACCACCCCGATGATCCAGACGGGAAGGGTGGTCCCGGGGATGTAGACGGGAGGATTGGTGGCGGTCTGGGAGGTGCGGGTGTACCGGGCACACGAGTCGTCCCCGGACATGCTGGCCCGGTCATCGCCCAGGTTCTCCACCGTGGACGGCAGACCGTCCGCGTTGAAGGTGGTCGAGGTCGCGGTCTCCAGGTACGTGGTCCCATCGGCCCGGTAGTTCCGGGTATTGGTCGCCGAGATCCCCGACAACTTCGCCGAACGCAGCGCGTCGGTTGCCGTCGCGGCGCTCAGCCAGGGGGTGTTCAACGTCTCGGACACCTTCGCGCCCGTGGTTCCCCCCGCCTCGCCCGTGGTCGCCAGCGTGCCGGTCCACCCGTTGAACGTGAGCCCGTCGCGGACGACGCCCGCGTCCAGGTCATCATCCGCCTGAGTTCCCCCACGGGAGTCGGTGAAGGACACGGCCTTCTTCGTCGTGCACGCGGTGTCGGCGCAGTCCCCGTTCATCCCCTGCATGACCCATGACTCACTCGCGGTCCACGGCCCGGTGACCCCGCCGACCACGGTCAGGACCTTGGGGAACCCGCGCCACTGCCCCCAGGCCCGCAACTTGGCCGGGACGGTGTCGTCGCGGTCGAAGTGCCAGGCAGGGTTGCCCTCGTACTGGTACGTGGTCACCACATCGGGTTGATGCGTGGCGTCGTCCCGCACATCGACCTGGGTGACCAGGTACTTGTGGAACCAGTTCAACGTCGCCGCCGACGCCCCGGGTTTGACGTAGCCGGCCTGGAAACACCGCATCGTGTTGTTCGTGACATCCGTGGGAAGCTGCGTGGACGTGCAGTCCTGTGTCTTCGAGGCGTTGCCCCCGGTGGAGTAGCTCACCGAGATCGTCTCCCCGGACCCGGTGGTGATCGACCCCAGTCGGTAGTGGATCAACGCCGGGGCCCCGTCCCCGATCGCATCCACCCGGTTCGGTGCCCCGTCGTCCTCTTTCAAGGTCACCGACGGTGCGGCCAGCGATCCACCACCGCCCTTGCCGGTGTGGGTGATCCCGGTCAACAACAAGATCTGGCTGTTCGTGGTGTCCCCGGAAGCGCGGAACTTCTGTGTCAGCCCGTACGTGTCGACCGGGTTGTAGGTGGTCGTGCCGGTCTTGAGGATCTGGGTAGTGATCCCGGTCAGACGCAGCTGTGAGAAGAACGCCGGGGACTGCACATTCACGCACCCACCCGTCGCGGGCGCGCTGACCGTTCCCGGGGTCGCGTCGCAGATCTGATCGAACGGCACATCCGGCCACGACGATGCCGTCGTCGAGATCAGCTGCGAAGGACACGTGCTCGACCCCGTCGGGATACACCGCTCGGCGGGCGTGAAGACGACCTTCGCGCCGGCCGGGGCGCTGGTCGCGTTCGTCCGCAGCCCGTAGTCGATCTCCTTCAGGACCCCGCCACGGGTGTAGGTGACCACGGTATGGTTCGCGTTCTCCCCGTAGTTGTTCGTCTCCGGGGTGTAGACGTAGGTCATCGCGTTGCCGTGCACGTCCACAACCGAGTCCAGGTTCCACCGCCAGACCATCGTCTTGATCGAGGCCGCGTAGGAAGTGTTGTAGTTCGGCTCATTGGGTTGGTTCGAGGCCACCGGGACCGTCCAGGCACTGCCCGTGGCGGTGCTGCCGACCGCGCTGCCCTTGCCGAACGTGTAGACCGTCCCGTTCGAGGTGGTCAGCGTCCAGTACTCCCCCGTACCGTCCTGGGGCTTGCCCACATGGGTGATCTTCGAGCCGTCATCGGCGTACAACTTCCACGTCCCGTCCGTGACGCTCTTGAGCACCAGCGGCCCGGACCGACTCCCCATCGAGATCGTCGCATTGTCCGACTTCCAGCACAGATCCCCGGTCGACAAGGTCTCGTTGTTCGAGCCGGTCGTCTTGTCGTCATTACACGCCACATACGAGCGCTCGATATACCCCGCACCCAGATCGAACCCGTCCCCGATCCACGAGGGCTGATTGTTCGTGGAGGCCACCCGCCCGTCCACCGACCCCGAGTCGTACCCGATCCCCACCCCCGGGACCAGACCCCCCGGGACCGCCGGCACATTGATCGGATAGTTCCACGTGAACGACCCCGACTGATTCCCTGCCGCCCACGACGACGCCTGCGTCAACGACGTCGCCGCATACGAGCCCGCACTCCCGGACACCGCAGCCGTCAAGGCCACCACCGTGCCCGTACCCGCCGCCGCCGCCGAGACCAGCGAGGAGGTGCCCGCGACTGCTGCCGGGATCACCGAGCCCACCGCGTCCACCCGCGACGAGACCGCCGAGGCGCTGGTCGACCTCACACCTGCGGTTCCGGTCGTTGTCCCTGCGCCACTCGTCGTCGTGCTCGTGCTCACGGTAGGGCCCGTGGTCCCCGATCCGCCGGTCGTGGTGCGCGCCCAGTTCGTCGTCAGCGTGCTCACCGCAGTGCTGCCCGTGCCGCTCGCGCCCGTCGTCGTGGTCGCCGGGGTGGTTACGGGGGTGGGGTCGGTAGCCGGGGTCAAGGTCGCAGACACGGTGGTGCCCTGGGTGTTGGTCGTGGGCAGGTCCACCCGGCCCGTGCAGCCCGAGACCACCCCGGTCGCATCCTGGTGGCAGCCAGTCAACTGGACCAGACGGGCGCGAGCCCCCCAGTCCCCGCCGTAGGCCTGGGCGACCCCGCGCACATCCACCGACACCCGCGTCGGGGCCGAGGCGCCACTGGTCGTGGCCACGGTGAACACCAGACCGTTCACGTGCAGGCCCTGGGCCTCGGCCCGAG
>CAZOWW010000158.1:0-10968 GCA_964583765.1 uncultured Kineosporiaceae bacterium | reverse complement strand
TGCCCTTCTGGCCCGCGTAGTCCACGACCTTGTCCAGGATCTGCAGCGGGCTGAGCCCGATGAGGTCCGGGTTCGAGGCAGTGTTGACGCTCGTCGCGCTGGCGCCGGACTTCAGCGCATCGCCGGAGAACGGCACTCGCAGGGTGTTGTACCCCAACGAGGCCATGTGGTCGATCATGGACTTCCAGGTCACGGATGCCCAGAGGCCGTGGAACGTCTCGTTCGCGGTCTCCATGCCGAACCAGTTGATACCGGTCAGGCGCACCGTGGCTCCGGTGGAGTCCACGATCTGGTTGCCCTTGGTGCTCAGGTACCCGGTACCCGTGCCCTGCGCCGAGGCGGCGGTGGCCGTGCTGGCACCACCCACCCCGACGACGAGCCCCGCGGCGGCCAGCGACAGCGCTGCCACGGTGCTCCAGGCTCGGTTCATGCCGCGCCTCTTGCTCATCTTGGACGCTCCTGTGAGGGGAAGGATCTTCCCGGGTCCGAGGCCTCGCCCGACTGGGAGGTGTCGAGCGGCGGACGTCCGGGAAGCGTTCGCGGAGGGAGTGTAAGTACCTGACCCCCCCGAAGGAATACCTGAAGGTCTTGCGAAATTCGGTAACCACACCCCGAGACGCGACCGCGAACGCTGTGCTCAAGGGCCAGTTCTCTCGGTGACCAATTGGTGAACGTTCCGCGTCCGGAAATGAACCGTCCGCGCACAGGCGCGCAGGATAGGCGCGTGGACGACTGCTCGCCGGCCAAGTCGCAGCTGGTGGACGGCGACCGTCGCCCAGGTCGCAGATGGTCGACGACGCCGACCGGGCGCAGGTGGTCGCAGGGCGGTGACACGGGTGCCCCCGTAGGCTTCCCCCATGGGTCTGCGATTCGAGCACGTGGGATTCGGTACCGAGCGCGTCGACTACTCCCAGGCCTGGGAGTTGCAGCGCCAGGTGCACGCCCGCGTGGTCGAGGGGAGTCAACCCGACACGGTCCTGTTGCTCGAACACCCGCCCGTGTACACCGCAGGCAAGCGCACCGAGCCGCACGAACGGCCGGTGGACGGCACCCCGGTGGTCGATGTCGACCGAGGCGGCAAGATCACCTGGCACGGCCCCGGGCAGCTCGTCGGCTATCCGATCGTCCGGCTCGCCGCCCCCATCGACGTCGTGAGCTACGTGCGCCGACTCGAGGAAGCCATGATCCGCACCTGCGCCGACCTCGGCGTTACCGCCGTCCGGGTGCCCGGACGGAGCGGCGTGTGGATCCCCGCCGATGACCGAGGGGGCACCCGCAAGGTGGGCGCCATCGGCATCCGGGTGAGCCGGCAGGTGACCATGCACGGCTTCGCCCTCAACTGCGACCCCGATCTCTCCGGCTTCCTGCGCATCGTGCCCTGCGGCATCGCCGACGCCGGTGTCACCTCTCTCTCCCTGGAGCTCGGGCGTCCGGTGACCGTGCCGGAGGTGGTTCCTCTGGCCGAGCGTCACCTGGACGCGGTGGGACTGCCCGGAACGCCGCGTTCCCACGGGGAGCCGGCCCCCCACGAGGTCCCGGACTCCCTGGTCGCGGACGACCAGCCCGCGACCGTCGACGCCTGAACGGCAGAACCGCCGAGCAGCACGACATCGGCGAGTGGCCGCCGTCACGACCGCCCTCGCCAGCAGGACGTGATCGGCACCCTGCCCTAGCCTGGGCAGCGTGACTGTCGCCCCGGAAGGCCGCCGGATGCTCCGTGTCGAGGCACGCAACGCCGAGGTGCCGATCGAGCGAAAGCCCCCGTGGCTCCGCACCACCGCCCGCATGGGACCGGAGTACCGGGAGCTCACGAGCCTCGTGCGAGGCTCCGGCCTGCACACGGTCTGCCAGGAGGCCGGATGCCCCAACATCTTTGAGTGCTGGGAGGACCGCGAGGCCACCTTCCTCATCGGCGGGGACGAGTGCACCCGCCGATGCGACTTCTGCCAGATCCACTCGGGCCGTCCCGCCCCGCTCGATCCGGACGAGCCCCGGCGCGTCGCCGAGAGCGTGCGGACGATGGGCCTGCACTACGCGACGGTGACCGGCGTGGCCCGGGACGACCTGCCGGACGAGGGCGCCTGGCTCTACGCCGAGACAGTGCGGAGCGTGCACGAGGCGAGCCCGGACACCGGGGTGGAGATCCTCGTCCCGGACTTCTCCGGTCGCGCGGACCTGCTCCGCCAGGTGTTCGAGGCAGCACCCGAGGTGTTCGCCCACAACCTCGAGACCGTGCCCCGGGTCTTCCGGCGGATCCGCCCCGCGTTCGACTACCAGCGATCGCTCGACGTCCTGGCCCTGGCCAAGTCCGCCGGCATGGTCACCAAGTCCAACCTCATCCTCGGGCTCGGCGAGCAGCCGGACGAGATCTCCGCCGCGCTGCGCGATCTGCGCGCGCACGGCTGCGACCTGGTCACCATCACGCAGTACCTGCGCCCGAGCAAACTGCACCACCCGGTGGAGCGCTGGGTGACGCCCGAGGAGTTCGTGCAGCTGCGGGACGAGGCCGAGGACCTCGGCTTCTCGGGCGTGATGTCCGGGCCGTTGGTCCGCTCCTCGTACCGGGCGGGCCGCCTCTGGGCCCAGGCCATGCGCCGGGCCGGACGTCGGCTGCCGGAACGGTGGGCGGGACTCGCCGACGCCGGGGCATCCCGGCAGGAGGCGGTGGCCCTGGTCCACGCGCCACGCCGCGGGGGCGACGACTGACCCACCACGGTCCCGACGACTGACCCACCACGGTGGCGATCACTGACCCACCGCGGTCGCGGCGACCGGACCGACGATCCGCCGGTCGGTGCATCGCGCCTGCCGGGGCGCGGGAGCGCTCCTGGCCCCGCGTATCCTGATCGGCATGGCCCGCAAGCGTTCGGAATCCGAGGACGGTTCCAAGACCCCCGGCCGGTTCGCCCAGTTGCGGGCCGCCTTCACGATGACCCGCCAGGTGGACCGCGCGGTCACCTGGTGGATGCTCCTCGGTTTCCTGCTACCCGTGGTGCCCCTGGTCACCGTCGGCGTCCTGGAGAACCACCCGATCTACTTCACCCTGATGTCCCTGCCGATCGGGTTGCTCGTGGCCGCGGTGGTGCTGGCACGCCGCGCCGAGCGCGCTGCCTACAAGGGCCTACGGGGTAAGCAGGGCGCGAGTGTCGCGGTGTTGCGCAACCTCCGCCGTGGCTGGACGCTCCAGGAGGAGCCGGTCGCCGCGGACCCGCGCACCGGGGATCGGGTCACCCAGGTCGTGGGTCGCGCCGGTGTCGTCCTGGTCACCGAGGGCCCGCTGCCGCGGGTCGCCCGCCTGTCCGACCAGTACCGCAAGCGTCTGTCCCGTCTGCTCCCCGGTGTGCCCGTCACGGTCATCCACGCCGGGGACGACGAGGGCCAGGTCCCGCTGGAGAAGCTCTCCATGCAGTTCGTCCGGATGCGGGCCCGCCTGGACAAGAACGAAGTGGTCCAGGTGTCCAAGCGCCTGCGGGCGGTCGGGGCGGCGAAGCTGCCCGTACCCAAGGGGATCGACCCGATGCGGGTCCGCCCCGACCGCAAGGCGACGCGGGGGCGCTGATCCCGCACGACCCCGTCCGGGGCGCCGGTCCTCTCCGCCGCCCCGGTGCCGCACGGCTGGTCGGGTGTCGCGGCCGGTCCCGGTGTCACCGCCCTTCCGGTGCCCCACGGCCAGGTGCCCGGTGGTCTCCCGAGGACCGGTCCGCACCGGTCGGCCCTGTTCCGGGCGACCCGCGCCGCGGGGACGTTCCGGTCGAGTCGCCACGACAACGTCGTCCCGCAGGGCACCCCCGGATTCCGCAGATCTGCAGGCTAGTCTCGACTACGCACGCGGGGCGGTCAGCACCATCGCCACCTCGCCCGCACCGGCGTTGACGGATACGAGCGTGGCCCATCCGGGCGGTTCGTCACCTTCGCGGCTTCTCGAATCGAGATCGCAACGAGCGTGACGCGGTCGTCACGGTGAACGATCACTCGTAACGTCTACGAAACGGAAGGGACACGCCGGGGTAATGCTCCCCGCCTAGCGTCCGCAACGACCGGGGCGGTCAACGGTGGTCTGTCCCGCGGTGGCCCATGCCCAGATCCAGTACGTGGAGGTTGGATGTCCAGCCCTGAGTTCAGCTCGCCTGACGAGATCTTGAAGTTCATCAAGGACGAGGGCGTCAAGTTCGTCGACGTCCGCTTCTGCGACCTGCCCGGCGTCATGCAGCACTTCAACGTGCCGGCTCAGTCCCTCCCCGAGGACTTCTTCACCGAGGGCCAGATGTTCGACGGCTCCTCGATCCGCGGCTTCCAGGCGATCAACGAGTCCGACATGAAGCTGATCCCGGACGTCGAGACGGCCTATGTCGACCCGTTCCGTACGGAGAAGACGCTCAACATCAACATGAGCATCGTCGACCCGTACACCGCCGAGCCCTACAGCCGCGACCCCCGTCAGGTGGCCCGCAAGGCCGAGGCGTACCTCAAGAGCACGGGCATCGCCGACACGGTGTTCTTCGCCCCCGAGGCCGAGTTCTACATCTTCGACGACGTGCGCTACGAGACGAAGCAGAACAGCGGCTACTACCACATCGACTCGATCGAGGGCGCCTGGAACAGCGGCCGCGTCGAGGAGGGTGGCAACCGGGGCTACAAGACCCGCTACAAGGGTGGCTACTTCCCGGTCCCGCCGCTCGACCACTACGCCGATCTGCGTGACCGGATGAGCCTGGAGCTCGAGAAGCTGGGCCTGCAGGTCGAGCGCGCGCACCACGAGGTCGGCACGGCGGGCCAGGCGGAGATCAACTACCGCTTCGACACGCTGCTGAAGTCGGCCGACAAGGTCATGCTCTTCAAGTACGTCATCAAGAACGTGGCCTGGGAAGCCGGCAAGACCGTCACCTTCATGCCCAAGCCGCTCTTCGGGGACAACGGCTCCGGCATGCACTGCCACCAGTCGCTGTGGAAGGACGGCTCGCCGCTCTTCTACGACGAGCGGGGCTACGGCGGCCTGTCCGACATGGCGCGCTGGTACATCGGCGGCCTGCTGCACCACGCCCCGAGCCTCCTCGCCTTCACCAACCCGACGGTGAACTCGTTCCACCGCCTGGTCCCCGGCTTCGAGGCCCCGGTCAACCTGGTCTACTCGGCCCGTAACCGGTCCGCGTGCATCCGTATCCCGGTCACGGGTACCAACCCGAAGGCCAAGCGCATCGAGTTCCGCGTGCCCGACCCGTCGGCCAACCCCTACCTCGCCTTCTCGGCGCAGTTGATGGCCGGCCTCGACGGCATCAAGAACCGCATCGAGCCGCCGGCTCCGATCGACAAGGACCTCTACGAGCTGCCGCCCGAGGAGCACGCCGCGATCCCGCAGGTGCCGGGCTCGCTGCCGGCCGTCCTCGACGCGCTCGAGGCCGACCACGCGTACCTCAGCGAGGGTGGCGTCTTCACCGAGGACGTGATCGAGACCTGGATCGAGTTCAAGCGGACCCAGGAAGTGGACCCGATCCGGCTGCGCCCGCACCCGCACGAGTTCGAGCTGTACTACGACATCTGATCGGTCCCCGGTCGTCACGGCCGGAACCCGGTCCTGAACCGCCGTAGCGCGAAGGCGGGCTCCCTCGTGGGGCCCGCCTTCGCGGCGCTTCGGCAGGAACCCGGGGCAGTCACCGGACCGTCGGCCACGCCGGAGGACGGAACCCTGAACCTGGCCCGTTGAACCGCGGGCCCCCGGCATCCGTGTGGGAAGTGTCATCGAACCTGCGCCGGTGAGACGACGCAGGTCCTTCCGGATGCTTCAGGGAGCACGCATGGTTGTCCATCGCCGCCCCGTCCGACGACCCCGCAGGGCGCGGCTCGCCGTCCTCGGGACTCTCACCACGATCGCCGCCCTCGCGAGCCCTTCCGCAGCCGATGCCGTCCCCGGGCCCGGTGGCGGCTCCTTCCTCGAGACCGATCTCGTCTCCAACCAGCCCGGGGTCGCGGCGGTGACCGACCCGAACCTCGTGAACGCCTGGGGCCTCGCGGAGAGCCCGAGCTCGCCGCTGTGGGTGTCGGACAACGGAACGGACGAATCGACTCTCTACTCCGGCGACGTCGGCGGCAGCCCGGTGTCGGTCGCCCCGCTCCGCGTGGCGATTCCCGGAGGTGCCCCGACCGGGCAGGTGTACAACGACACGTCAGGCTTCGTCCTGCCCGACGGGGCGCCCGCGCGATTCCTCTTCGCCGGCGAGGCAGGCACGCTGACCGCCTGGAACCCGCAGCTCAGCCCAGTCACCAGCGCCCTCACCGTGGCCACGACACCGGACGCCGTCTACAAGGGCCTGGCCCTCCTGCACCGCCCCGGGACGCCGTGGCTGCTGTCGGCGGACTTCCACCACGGCCGGATCGACGTCTTCGACACCTCCTTCCATCGGGTGTGCCTGCGTCGGGGCTCCTTCCGGGATCCCTCGATCCCGACCGGCTACGCGCCCTTCAACGTGGCCGTGCTCGGTGACCGGGTCTTTGTCACGTACGCCCGACAGGATGCGGACCGGGTCGACGACGTCGCGGGGCCGGGACACGGATTCGTGGACGTCTTCCGCGCGGACGGCACGCTGGCCCAGCGCTTCGCCCGACGCGGAGTGCTGGACTCCCCCTGGGGACTGACCATCGCACCGGCGATGTTCGGCCGGTTCTCCCACGACGTGCTGGTGGGGAACTTCGGTGACGGCCTCATCCACGCCTTCGACCCGTGGCGAGGGCAACTGCTCGGCGTCCTGAGGGATCAGCAGGGCACGGCGATCCGGATCGACGGGCTGTGGGGGCTGCTCCCCGGCAACGGCACGGCATCCGATGCCTCGGCGGTCTGGTTCAGTGCGGGTCCCCATGACGAGGCGGACGGGCTGTTGGGCACGATCCGCAGCACCGCCGGAGGCTGACCGGCACCTCGGAGGGGAATGGGCCGGGTGGGAACGGTGGCTCCCACCCGGCCCGTGCCTGCACCTGGGCGAGGCGAAGCTCGTGCGACACGGCAACGCCCCGCCCCCCGGTCGAACGATCAGGGGACTGGAATGACCAGCAACTGGGCCGTGCTGGTGACCACCCGCAGGGACGCCAGATCCGCCAGCGGTATCCCGGTCCAGCCCCGCACCTGGGCATCGCCCTCGTACGACGCCGCCCAGGACGCCGCAGTCTCCTGCCCACCGTCCCGGGCGACGGCGATCAGCTCGCAGTGCGTCCTGGGTGGCACGCCCCCCAGCCGTAGGGACACCGCGGTACCGGAGGGCTGATCGGTCAGTTCCGCCGTGGCGTGCACCGCGGTGGCGGTGTTCGTGCCCGACACGGTCCGTGACTCCGGTCCCGGACGCATCAGGCGGAGTCCGGCCACACCGCCGACGATCACGAGCAGGAGTGCGGCCGCGACGCCCACCCACCGGCGCCGGACCGACCGGCGAGGGCGGGGAGTGGCCTGGCCCCGCCGGGCGACGTCCTCGCGCGTCCTGCCTGGCAGGTTCGTCACCGGCACCGGCGGCGGCCCCTCCTCCAACCGGAGGACGTCCTCGAGGTCGAGGCGACCCAGGACGGCGGGGAGTTCCGCCAGCAGGCTCAACTCCTCGCGGCACCTGGAGCAGTCCGCGAGGTGCGCATCGGTACGGGAGCGATCGTCCGGATCGAGGGCCCCCAGGACGTAGGCGCCCAGCGCAATGCGCTCCTCGGCGCACCGGCCGGTCACGTCGTCCATCCCTGTTCCTCCAGGATCGCCCTCAACGCTCTGAGTCCGTAGTACACCCGTGACTTCACGGTGCCGACCGGAATGCCCAGTGCCGAGGACGCCTCGCTGACCGAGTGTCCCCGGTAGTAGGTCTCCACCAGGACCTCCCGATGCGCCGGGGTGAGCATCCCCAGGGCCGCACCGAGCTGCCAGGCGTCGACGGCCCGGTCCAGCTCGTCGCCGACCGGAATCGTCTCGAGCAGTTCCTCCGTCACCTCCTGCGGCCGCACCCGGCTCGCGCGCCGGTCATCGATCACGAGGCGAGCGGCAACCGTGTAGAGCCAGGGCCGCAGGGGTCGGGAGTCCGCGCCGAGCCGGCCGGCGCTCTTCCATGCCCGGAGCACGGTCTCCTGCACGACATCCTCGGCCTTGGCCGCGTCCCCCGTCAGGCGCAGGACATAGGCGCGCAGCGCGGCCCCGTGTTCCTCGTAGATGCCCGTGACGAACTCGACCTCGCAGCCCGGCTCGCGCCTCCGGCTCCCGCGGGACAGGTCCACCGCGCCATCGTCCGGGGTCGGGGGCGATTCCGCGCGACGAGGGCATATCGGACGGCCGGATCACCGCGGAGCCGTCGACTGCGCCGATCGGGTGATGTCACGATCCGCTCGTTCCAGCAGGATGTGTAATCGATCGAGACACTCGACATGGCTCGAGGAGTGATCGCCCATCCCCCGACGGTGCGAGGTGCCGGGATTCGTCCACCCTGGTGGCTGGTCCCGGCGCTCTTCGTCAGCGATCGCCTGCGCACGAGCGCACGGCTGCTGGCCCTCGTCCTCGTGCTGCTCGTGCCGGGCGTCCTCGCCATCTGGTCCTACGCCGGAGTGGTCGACGGTCAGATCGGCTTCGCGGCGAGGGAACGCGCCGGGGTCACCGTCCTGCGCCCCGCACTGGCCTCGCTGGCGGCGACCGTCCAGGGAGGCCGACCCGACCTCGGTGCGCTCACCTCCGCGGCCCGTGCCTCCGGGCTGCGGATCGACTCACCGCTGACCGAGGTCGACGCGGCCGCCTCCGCGGGGACCGCCACCCCGGCCACGCGAGCCCGACTGGCCGCGGCTCTGGCCGGTCTCATCACCGCGGTGGGCAACGACTCCAATCTGATCCTCGACCCCGATCTGGACTCGTTCTACGTGATGGACGCCCAGATCGTGCAGGTCCCCCAGACGCTCCTGACGGCGGCGAGGGCCGCCTCCCCCGACGAGTCCCTGCCGCACGACGAGAGGGTCGCGGCACAGGCGGTGCTCGCCGGCGGACTCTCGAACACGGCCACGGCCCTTGCGTCGGACCTGCGCACCGCAGCCGCACACACCCGGGTGCACGACCTCGCCACCCGCACGGCGTCCCTCGACGCCGTGGGCCAGGCCGCGAGCGCCCTCGCCTCGCACCTGACCTCGAGCCTGGCCGATCCGAGCGCGGCGGACGCGACCGGGCTCGGCACCACGGCCGGCGCCGCCGTGGCTCCCGGCACCTCGGCCCTGGACACTCTGCTGGTCGCCCGGATCGACCGACTCTCCGCCGACCGGAACCTGCGCCTGGCGGTGGCCGGTCTCGGCCTCCTGCTCGCCCTCTGGCTCGGCGCCGCGGTGTGGTGGCGCACCCGCCACGACGTGGGGCAGGTGGTCGCCGGCATGACCGCGATCGCCTCCGGGGATCTGAGCGACCACCCCCTGCCGCAGGGCGTCGACGAGTTCGCCGAGATCGGCCGCGCACTGGGCGCGGCCAGGGACCAGCTGATCGCCCAGGACCAGGAACTGGCCGCCGCGAGCGCCACCCGAGAGGAGTACCTGCGCGCCGGATTCCAGCACCAGCGCCAGGCGGAACGCCAGGTGCGCGAGCGCGCACAGGAGATCATCGACGAGACCGCGGGCATGGTCACCCGCGAGCTCGGTGACGTGGTGAACCAGGTGGACCTCGTGCGCAGTGCCGCCTCGACCATCGACGAGCGGGTCTCGGTGGCGGAGAGCGTCACCAACGCGGTCATCCACCGCGCCGCCGAGACCGACCGGGTGGCCACCGCACTGCGCACCAGCCTGCGCAAGGTCGCCGGCATGGCCGAACTGATCTCCCGCATCGCCGACCAGACCAAGATGCTCGCCCTCAACGCCACCATCGAGGCGGCCCGGGCCGGGGACGCCGGCCAGGGATTCAGCGTGGTGGCGAACGAGGTCAAGGACCTGGCCATGACCACGGCACGTTCCACGGACGAGATCGCGACGACGATCGACGGCCTGGAGGGCGATGTCACCGCCCTGGTCGACGCGATCGGGGCGATGTCGACCCAGGTCGCCGGTCTCGACGAGGCCACGCAGGTGCTCTCGGGCGTGGCCTCGGAACAGCAGAGCCTGGTCACGCGCGTGGACCGGGCGGTCAACGAGGCGCTGGAACGGATCCGGTCCCTGGCCACGATCACCGATCGGTTGGAGCGACGCGAGTTCGAGCGCACGCTGGTCGCGGGGGCCGCCGAACTGCGGGCCGGAGGGCGTTCCTGCCCTGGGCAGCTGGCCGATCTCAGCGCAGGGGGCGTGCGCGTCGTCCCCGAGGACACCCAGTTCCTGGGCCTGGGTGACCGGGTGCAGCTCGCCCTCACCCTGGACGGGCAGCACCTGGTGCTCGACGCCCTCGTGGCCTACCACGACCCGAGTCTGCGCCCACCCGCCTACGGGCTCCGCTTCGTCGACCTGCCCGGGTCCGCCGCCGACCTGATCCGCGGGCAGGTCGCCGCGCAGGCCGTGCCCACCCCGGTCTGAACCCGTCCGGGTTCGACTCCGTCGGTACCGGTCCCGCCCCGGGGACGACGTACCCCGCCCGCCCCAGCCGGATCCACCGCGCCAGGCCGATCAGGCGCCGATCCACGTCCACGCACCGATCCACACCGCGCCGCGAGCAGCCCGGAGCACCTGTGACCGGCGCAGGGTACGGGATCCTGCCCCTGGCCGACCGTCGGTTCTCGAATCATTATCGGTAACCATTGACTTTCGATTTCGACGCTCTTAGCCTCGCTGCGCCGCCGGACGCGGACAGCTCCCCCTGCTTCTGCGGCCGGCATCCCAGTCCCATGCATCACCCAGTGACCGGGACTGCACCACCCAGTGACCGGGACCTCCCGGACGACCCGAGACCGCACGCACCGCCCCGAGACCCACAGCCATCCGGCAGAACGACCACAGTCCTGGCTCCTCACGATCCGCACGGACGTCACCTCCTCCAGACGGCGTCCGCATCCGAACCTTCGCCCG
>CAZOWW010000157.1:0-11026 GCA_964583765.1 uncultured Kineosporiaceae bacterium | reverse complement strand
TCTTCCTCGCCAAGGGTGGCCAGAAGGGCATCCAGCGCCCGGTGCTGCCCCCCGGTTCGCTGCTGCCGCTGCACCCGGTCGCCTTCCTGGCGGTCACCGCGAACCGTGTCTACGGCCTGCCCGTTTCCCCGGACCTCGGCCGCCAGCGCCTGACCCCGGAGAGCTTCGGCCTGACCGCGGACCAGCTGCGCGTCACCGTGGTGACCACCCAGGGCTGGCAGGACGTCGTCGGCATCGTGACCACACTCGAGGGCCCCGCGCCCCAGGCCGGCGACCTGGCCAGCCGGCTCGGCAGCTACGAGGACGTCGTCGAGCTGGAGGCCCGGGACGCCCCGGACCCGGAGATCATCGAGGCGCTGCTGTCCAGCAAGAACAACCTGCACAACAGCTACCAGGACTTCCAGGCATTCCTCGACCACGGAGGCCGCATCGGCCTGCAGCACGACCCCCTGCTCTACGGGTCGTACCTGCTGAACCCGTTCCTGGTGCGGGTGGAGTTCGTGCCCATGCTCGTGGTGCGCCAGGGCGAGGTCGCCGTGGTGAAGGCCTACGTCGGCCTGCCCACCGTGGACACCTCCGGCGCGGACTTCAAGTTCGGCTCGATCGTCAGCCCCGGGCACCGCGGTATCTGGAACGAGCCGCTGCGCACGGGCAAGTACGCGATCAACCCCCGCCTGTACGCCGCGGAGATCGTGCCGACCTCGATCCTCACCCTCAACTGGGCCAACGAGACCTCCCAGGCGCACAACCTGGACGCCGCGCTGAGCCCGATCGACGGCAAGTCCCGCGAGGGCTTCGTGTTCGGGATCGATCTGCAGGTGCAGATCCACGTGCCGGACTCCCGCGCCCCCAAGGTGATCTCGATGGTCGGCACCATGCAGAACCTCGTCAACGAGGTGTTGCAGTCGGCCGTGGGCAACTACTTCCGCAACGCGCTGCAGCAGCTGCCCGCCGTGCAGTTCATCGAGACCCGTGACGCCGTCCAAGGCCACGCCCAGGAGTACATCACCGGGTATCTGAGCAAGTACGAGGTCGAGACCAAGGGCGTCTACGTCCAGGACGTGGTGTTCCCGCCCGAGCTGGTGATCGTGCTGACCCAGCGCGAGATCGCCAACCAGGAGCGGGCCACGTTCGAGGAGCAGCAGCGCGCGCAGGTCGTGCGCGTGGACCTGGAACGCGCCCGCGGTACCGCGGACATGCAGGCGGACCTGGCCAAGGCCAACGTCAACATCGACATCCAGAAGGCCGCGGCGGCCGCACGGACCGCCGAGGCCGAGGGTTCGGCGGCCTACACCCGGATGACGGGCCAGGCCGAGGCGGACAAGCGCAAGGCGATCGGTCTCGCCGAGGCGACCGCGGTCGAGGCGCTCGGTGTGGCCAAGGCCAAGGGGTACCAGGCCCAGGTGACCGCCCTCGGCCAGCAGGCCACCGCCGCGGTGGCCGTGGCCGGTGCGGTCGCGGACGGGCGCATCAAGATCGTGCCCGAGGTGCTGGTCTCCGGGTCGGACGGCGCGGGCGCGCTCACCGGCCTGGCCGCCACCCTGACCAACGGGCTGCGCAACTGGAGCCCGGCCGGGGGCGACGCCGACGCGTCAGCACTTCCCGCCTCCTGACGGTTCCCGACCGACGGGTCCCGACAGGTCCCGACAAACCCGGACAGGCCCCGACAACTCAATGATCATGCCCTGATCGGTTCCTGATCAGCTCCTGGCCGATCCTGACCGGCGACGGCGGGTGGGTCTGCCCCTCGGGGTGGGCCCACCCGCCGTCTTGCTGTCCCTGCCGGATCCGTCTGGCGTCTCTCGCGGCGCCGTCCGCGGTCCCGGGCCATGGGCCGCTGTCCCTGCCGGCACCGTCCTGATCACCCGTTGGCCGCCGGTCCCGCAGAACGGTCCGGGAGCCGACGTCCGGTCGGTACGCCGCCGCGCGCCCCGTCACGCGTCGGACGGGGCGGTCCAGGCAATGGTGTGACGGAAGCCGAGGTGATGACGCATCACGGCGCCGGGCATGACCTCGGTGACGTGGCGGCGCACCTCGTCGAAGGACAACACCGGATCCCGGACGGGGAACGGCGGTGGTTGCGCACCGGTCCGAGCGGGCCACGGATGCTTGACGTAGCCGATGATCGGATTGGTCACGGCGGAGGCGAGATCCCACAGGAGGTCGCGGGGACTCCGGGACCGCGCCAGCCCGACGGCCAGGAACCGACCGCCCGGTGCCACCAGGCGCCGGACCTCGCCCAGGGCCTCTCTCACGTCGAGGTGGTGCAGCACGGCGACCATTGTCACGAGGTCGAACGGTCCGGCCAGGTCCGGCAGATCGCGGTCGCGGATGGTGACGTTGGGCAGTCCGGCGCACCGGGAACCTGCCTGCACCCGCATTCCGTCATCGAGATCGGTGCCGACCACCTGTGTGAAGGCGGGCGCCAGGGCCGCCAGGAGCTCCCCTCGGCCACAGCCGACGTCCAGTGCCGCGCGCCGCTGCGGCGGAAGGTTCACCAGGATCCAGCTGTGGAAGTGGTCGTTGTGGCTCCACGGATGCCGGGCGTTCAGCTCCCGCACCGCGGTCGAGACCTTCCTCCCGGCCAGGTTCCGGGCCGGCCACCGAAGCGCCATGGCGACATCCTGCCCACCGACCCATCCGCGCCGAACAGCGGCCCGGGGAACAGCAGGGCCAGGACACTCGCGCAGGCATTTCCGGGAACGACCGTGACGGCACCGAGCAGGCGATGATCTATGTGCTGGATTACTGTTGGATCATGTGCTGGATGGGCGATGGGAGGCCCGCGCCCGGACCACTACCTGCCCCGATTGCTCGACGAGGAACTGGCTGAGGCCCTCTCCTCGCATCGCCGCCGTCCCCATCGCCGCCCTGTGGTCCTGACCGGTGCGCCACCGTCAGGACCAGGCCGCTCAGGATCAGGCGGGCAGCCGCTCCGCCCAGGCGATCGCGCGGCCGTCCGTCAGTGATGCCACCTGGTCCACCACCACCCGCAGCCGCGCACCGTCGTCCTCGGCCTGTTCCCAGGCCTGGGCGTAGATCGGCTCCAGGGCCCCGGGCGCACTCTTCGTGAGATGCGCGACGAGCTGTTCGATCTGCTCGCGCTGGCGGGCGTAGACCGGGCGCCGCACCGCGGTGGTCATCACGTAGACCGCCGCCATGCCCTTGAGCACCGCGATCTCCACGACCGTCTCCCGCGGGACCACCACGTCGGCCGCGTACCGGGTCAGCGGTCCCGGACCGTACCGGGCCAGCGTGGCGCGTTCCACGGCCCGCACGAACCGGCCGATCAGGCGGCTGGTCATGTCCTTGAGCGCGGCGGAGGCCCGCAGGCTCCCGTCGAAGCGACCCACCCAGGCCGGGTGCGCGGTCAGGCGATGCAGCCCGGCCACCAGTTCGGCCTCGTCCGCACCGGGCAGGTACCAGTCCCGGGTCTGCGCGGCCACCCGCAGTTCGGCCTCGGGGTCCGCGAAGACCCGCGGATCCAGGTGCATGCCCACGATCGCGTCCTCGACGTCGTGCACGCTGTACGCCACGTCATCGGCCAGGTCCATCACCTGGGCCTCCACACAGCCCCGGTCCACGGGGGCACCGTCCCGGAGCCAGGCGAAGACGTCGAGGTCGTCCTCGTAGACCCCGAACTTGCTGGACGCCGCGCCGGCCGGGCCGCCGCCCCGCCCCCAGGGGTACTTGGTCGCGGCGTCCAGACTGGCCCGGGTGAGGTTGAGACCCACCGACCGGCCCTCGACCGGGTCGAAGATCTTCGGCTCGAGGCGGGTGAGCAGGCGCAGCGTCTGGGCGTTCCCCTCGAATCCGCCGATGTCCGCGGCGAGTGAGTCCAGCGCCGTCTCCCCGTTGTGCCCGAACGGCGGGTGCCCGAGGTCGTGGGCGAGGCAGGCGGTGTCCACGACGTCGGGCGCGCAGCCCAGCGCCAGGCCCAGTTCCCGGCCGACCTGGGCCACCTCGAGGCTGTGCGTGAGGCGGTTGCGCACGAAGTCGTCGGCGCCCGGCCCCAGCACCTGCGTCTTGAAGGCCAGCCGGCGCAGGGCCGAGGAATGCAGCACGCGCGCCCGGTCCCGGGCGAAGTCCTCCCGGCTGGTGTCCTTGGGCTGCTCGCCCACCCAGCGCAGCCGGTCGCTCTCGGCGTAGCCGTCCATCTGCCTCGCTTCCTTCTCCCCCGACGACGAGCGTCCCCCTGTTCCGACTCGACCGCGGTGCCGGCCCGGTGAAGTGCCGGGGCCGCCCGAGGAAGCGCCGGCCCCGCCCAGGTCTACCCGCCGGATACGGACGCCTCGGCCGCCCGCAGGCGGGCCAGGGTCAGCTGGTCCAGTTCCGGACCGGCGAGCCACCCCTCCGGCAGGCTCACGGTCCTCGGCGAGCCACTCCGTCCCCGCGGACCCTCGACGAGCTCCCCGGGGTACTTCTGCGCCGGGTCCAGCTGCCCGGCCAGCGCGTCGAACCCCGCGAGGGTCTCGACCAGGGCCAACGCCGCGCGGATCTCCTGACCCACGGCGAAGCCCTTGAGGTACCAGGCGACGTGCTTGCGGATGTCGCGGCAGGCCCGGGCCTCGGCGTCCGCGGTCTCCCGGTGGGCCGGCAGGGCGGTCACCGCGAAGTGCTCGGCGAGGAGCAGCAGGTGGCGCCGCATGAGGCCGAGCACCTCCCCCAGGCTGGGCCGGGTGCGCCGCTCGCTCCCGGCCAGGGCATGGGCCAGGTCCGCGAACAGCCACGGCCGGCCCAGGCACCCCCGGCCGACCACCACCCCGTCGCAGCCGGTCTCGTCGATCATGCGGAGGGCGTCGTCCGCGGTCCAGATGTCGCCGTTGCCGAGCACCGGGATCGTCGTGACCACCTCGCGGAGCCGGGTGATCGCCGACCAGTCGGCCGTACCCGAGTAGTACTGGGCGGCCGTGCGCGCGTGCAGGGCCACCGCCGCGGCGCCCTCGGCCTCGGCGATCCGCCCCGCCTCCAGGTAGGTCAGGTGCTCCGCGTCGATCCCCATGCGCATCTTCACCGTGACCGGCACACCGAAGGGCGCCGCGGCCTGGACGGCCCGCGCGACGACCGCGCCGAACAGGCCGGACTTCCAGGGCAGCGCCGCGCCGCCCCCCTTGCGGGTGACCTTGGGCACCGGGCAGCCGAAGTTCAGGTCCACGTGGTCGGCGAGCCCCTCGACCATGAGCATCCGCACCGCGGCGGCCACCGTGGTCGGGTCCACGCCGTAGAGCTGGACGCTGCGCGGGTACTCGTCGGGATCGTGCGCGACCAGGCGCAGCGACTCCCCGCTGCGCTCCAGCAGCGCCCGCGAGGTGACCATCTCGCTCACGAACGCGCCACCGCCACCGGCCGAGGCCGCCTGCTCACGACACAGGCGGCGGAAGGCCGGGTTGGTGATCCCCGCCATCGGCGCCAGGACCACCGGCGTGTCCAGGACGAGCGGTCCGATCCGCAGACTCACGCCGCCATTCTGGCAGGCGACCCCGACGACGGCCCGCCCCTCAGCAGCCCACCAGCCGGGCGCCCAGCCAGCCGGACACCTGGTCGAGGGCGACCCGGGTCTGGGTCATCGAGTCCCGCTCCCGGATGGTCACGGCCTGGTCCTCGAGGGTGTCGAAGTCCACCGTGATGCAGAACGGCGTCCCGATCTCGTCCTGGCGACGGTAGCGGCGACCGATGGCCTGGGCGTCGTCGAACTCGATGTTCCAGTTGCGCCGCAGCTCGGCCGCCAGATCGCGGGCCTTCGGCGACAGCGCCTCGTTGCGGGACAGCGGCAGCACCGCGGCCTTGACCGGCGAGAGCCGCGGGTCCAGACGCAGCACGATCCGCTTGTCCACCCCGCCCTTGGTGTTCGGGGCCTCGTCCTCGTCGTAGGCCTCGATCAGGAAGGCCATGAGCGAACGGGTCAGGCCCGCGGCCGGCTCGATCACGTAGGGGATCCAGCGCTCGCCCTTGGCCTGGTCGAAGTACGACAGGTCGACGCCCGAGTGCTCGGAGTGCGTGGACAGGTCGAAGTCGGTCCGGTTGGCGATGCCCTCGAGCTCGCCCCACTCCGAGCCGGTGAACCCGAACCGGTACTCGATGTCCACGGTCCGCTTGGAGTAGTGGGAGAGCTTCTCCTTGGGGTGCTCGTAGTGCCGCAGGTTCTCCCGCGTGATGCCCAGACCCACGTACCAGTCGGTGCGGTAGTCGATCCAGTACTGGTGCCAGGTCTCGTCCGTGCCCGGCTCGACGAAGAACTCCATCTCCATCTGCTCGAACTCACGGGTGCGGAAGATGAAGTTGCCCGGGGTGATCTCGTTGCGGAAGGACTTGCCGATCTGGCCGATGCCGAACGGCGGCTTCTTGCGCGCGGACTGCTCGACGTTCTTGAAGTTCACGAAGATGCCCTGCGCGGTCTCGGGCCGCAGGTAGTGCAGCCCCGACTCGTCCTCGACCGGGCCGAGGTAGGTGCGCAGCATCATGTTGAACTCGCGCGACTCGGTCCAGGCGCCCCGCGTGCCGCAGTTCGGGCACGGCACCCCGGCGAGGCCGCCCTCCGGCTCGCGGCCCTTGCGCTCGGTGAACTCCTCGATCAACTGATCGGCGCGGTACCGCTTGTGGCAGTTCTGGCACTCGGTCAGCGGGTCGCTGAAGGCGCCCACGTGCCCGGAGGCCACCCACGCCTGACGCGGGAGGATCACCGAGGAGTCCAGGCCGACGACGTCCTCACGGCTGGTGACCATGTTGCGCCACCACTGGCGCTTGATGGCGTCCTTGAGCTCGACCCCCAACGGTCCGTAGTCCCAGGCCGACCGGGTACCTCCGTAGATCTCGCCGCACGGGAACACGAACCCGCGGCGCTTGCAGAGGTTGACGACGGCGTCGAGACGGGTCTCGGTCGAGGGCTTGGCAGCCACGGAAGTCACTCCATCCGGCTGGGTGTCGGCGGATCAACGGGGATCGGGGGACACGGTGGGCATCGGGGATCAGGGGCAGGAGCAGGGGCGGGAGGCCCGAGGCACCGTGGCGACACGGTGGCCGGGCGACCGGTTCGCCCAGGTTACCGGCTGGACGGCGGTGCTCCGGACGGTTGGTCCTCGGCCGCACGGTCCACCGCACCGCCGTAGCGGCGGTCGCGCCGCACGTACTCCTCGACCCCCCGCCAGAAGACCGTCCGGTCCACGTCGGGCCACAGCACGTCCAGGAACACGAGCTCCGCGTAGGCCGACTGCCAGATCAGGAAGTTCGAGGTGCGCTGCTCGCCCGAGGTGCGCAGGAACATGTCCACGTCCGGCAGGTCGGGCTCGTCGAGGTAGCGGCCCACGGTGCGCTCGTCCACCCGGTCGGGGTTGAGTCGCCCCGCGGCGACGTCCTGCGCGATGGCCCGGACGGCGTCGGCGATCTCGGCCCGACCACCGTAGTTCACGCACATCGTCAGGGTGAGCACCGAGTTGTCCCGGGTCAGCTCCTCGGCCTCCTCCAGCTCCTTGATCACGCTGCGCCACAGCTTGGGCCGCCGGCCGGCCCAGCGGATGCGCACGCCCCAGGAGTTGAGCAGGTCCCGGCGGCGGCGGATGACGTCCCGGTCGAACGCCATGAGGAACCGCACCTCCTCGGGGCTGCGCCGCCAGTTCTCGGTCGAGAAGGCGTACACCGACACGTACGGGACACCGAGCTCGATCGCGCCGGCCACGACGTCCAGGAGCGCGATCTCCCCCTGCTCGTGGCCCTTCGTGCGGGGCAGCCCCCGCGCGTTGGCCCAGCGCCCGTTGCCGTCCATGACGATGGCCACGTGCCGCGGGATCAGTTCCCGGGGGATGACGGGCGGACGGGCCCCGGACGGATGCGGCGGGGGTACCTGGACGGCGGCGGGGCGGCGGGCAGCGGAGGCCAGTAGGCGGCGACGGACGGGCATGGCGCTCAGCCTGGCACGACCTCCCGCTCGACAAGTCGCAGGGATCGCACCTGACGCTCCAGATGCCACTGCAGATAGGCCGCGACCAGTCCGGCCCCCTCCCGGCGACGGCCCTGGTCGATCGCCTCGGCCACCTCCCACCGCCCCGCGAGCAGCGCCCCGAGCAGGACGAGGGTGTCCGGGTGGGGTGCGGCGGAGCCCGGTGGCCGGCACTGCGGGCAGACCGTTCCCCCGGCGGCCAGGGCGAACGCCCGGTGCGGACCCTCTGCCCCGCAGCGCGCGCAGTCGTCGAAGCTGGGGGCCCAACCGGCCACCGACAACGACCGGAGCAGATAGGCGTCCAGGACCAGCGCGGGATCGTGCTGTCCCTCGGCGAGGGACCGCAGGGCACCCACGAGCAGCAGGAACTGCTGCACCGCGGGCTCGCGCTCGCTCTCGGTCAGCCGCTCGGCGGTCTCCAGCATCGCGGTGCCCGCCGTGTAGCGGGCGTAGTCCGTGGCGATCCCCCGCGCGTAGGGCCCGATCGTCTCGACCTGGGTGATGATGTCGAGCGACCGGCCCTCGTAGAGCTGGATGTCGATGAGCATGAACGGCTCGACGCGTGCCCCGAGCCGGGAACTGGTCTTGCGCACGCCCTTGGCCACCGCCCGCACGCGGCCGTGTTCGCGGGTGAGCAGGGTGATGATCCGGTCGGCCTCCCCCAGCTTCTGCGCACGCAGCACCACGGCCTCGTCCCGGTACAGGGTCACGGCAGGATTGTCCGCCCTCGGGAGTCCCGCGCGCTCGCCGACCCACTGTTCCCCGCGGCCGGTTCCGGTGCCCGGCGCGATACCGGCCTTCCGTCGTCCCCGCCACCGCCCCGCAAAGCCGCCACAGCCCGTCGGGGCCACCCGCGGCTCAGGGGCGGGCCGCCTTGACCCGCAGGAGCGCGGCGTCCGCCCGCCGCAGGGCACCCTCCCCCGGGGCCGCCGTGCCCACGGACACGGTGACCGCCAGCCCGGGCGCGAGGGCGGACCATCCCGCGCCCCGCACCGCGAGGTGCACCCGCTCCACGAACCGCCGCGGATCGGTGTCCTCGTCCAGGACGACCACGAACTCGTCCCCGCCGTACCGGGCCACCAGATCGCGATCCCCGCAGGCCGAGCGCAGGAGGGTGGCGACGCGGCGCAGCACGTGATCACCGACCGCGTGCCCGAACCGGTCGTTGACGCCCTTGAAGTGGTCGATGTCCACGAACGCCGTGCCCCGCGCGGCCGCCGCCGGGTCGGCCTGCACCGCGTCGAGCAGGCGGCGGTTGCCGACCCGGGTCAACGCGTCCTCCCAGAGCCGTCGGTCCTGGCGGGCGAGCCGAGCGGACAGCTCGACCACCCCGCGTCGGGCGACGAGGTACTCGAACCGGCCGGCCCGGTCCCGCCACAGCTGTTCGAGCTGGCCGACCGCCGCGTCCCGCCACCGCCTGCTCGCGTTCGAGCTGCCGTGCTCCGCCTCGGCCAGGTGCGCGAGCCAGGCCGTGGCCACCCAGCCGGGCACCGGTTCCCCGAACCGGGCGGACCGCAGCCGGATCCACCGGGCAAGCCCCCTGGCCCGGGTCAGGTCACCGGCCTGTGCCCGGTCCGAGGCCAGGGCGAGCCCGCAGAGCAGGCCGTCGCGACCCGCCCCCGGACGCCGCAACATCACCAGCAACGGTCGCGGGTCCACCACCGGCACGCCGAGCCTCTGGTGGGCGAACTGCAGCAGCGCCTCGGCGTAGCTGTACGCGTACTCGTGCGCGAGGACACGTGCCTCGGCCGAGGCACGCACCGCGAGCGAGGCGCAGGCCTGGTGATGCGCCCGTGCCTCGTCGTCCAGACCGAGCAGTTCGAGGAACATCGCCCAGGTGCCCTCGACCACGGTCTGCTGCAACAGGCCGAGCACCCGCGCCTGCGGATGCTCGGCGAGCAGGGCCACCGAGGTGACCAGCACCTCGCGGGCCGGGGCGAACAGCAGCAGCGAGTGCAGGGGGCCGCTCACCGCCTGGCAGGCGGAGCCCCGGTTGTAGCTGAGCTCGTCCTCGCAACTGATCAAGCTGTAGGCCTCGGCCAGCGCCTCGATGGCCGTCGTGGCCTCGTTCTGCTGCACCATGGCGTGCGAGTACAACCCCAGCGCCTTGGCCCGCCAGGAGACGCTGGCGTCCGGGCCGAGCCCGTCGAGCAACCGCGCGCTGCTCTGCTCGAGGCGACGCCAGTGGCCCTCCTGCTCGTGGTTGAGGCAGACGATGTACCGCAGGAAACGCGCGGTGCGGTGGTCGCCGGACAGCTCGGCCACCGTCAGACCCGCCTCGCAGGCCTTGAGCGATGCCTCCGAGCAGCCCTCCGCGTAGAGCCGGTGCGCCTCGTCCGAGAGGGCGTCGAGCGGCCCGAACTCGCCCACCGGCACCAGCTCCGTGCCGATCGGGACTGCGGGACGCACCCCCGTGCCCACCGGTACGGTGGCTCGCGCACCCGTCCCGACCAGATCTGCGGCACACACGCCCGCGCTCACCACGGTCATCCCTGGACCAGGGCGTTGCGGCCCGAGCGCTTGGCGGCGAGCATCGCCTCGTCCGAGCGCCGCAACGCGGCGGGCAGTTCACCGACGGACGCCGCGCCCAGCGAGACGGTCACCGACCCGCCCTCGACCAGCGGGGTCCAGTCCTCGGCCCGGATCCGCTGCAGCACCCGTTCCCCCAGGGACGCGGGCGAGGCGCCGTCCGCCACCAGCACCACGAACTCGTCCCCGCCGTAGCGCACCAGGACGTCGCCGTCGCGGGTGCACGAGCGCAGCACGCCCGCCACCCGGCGCAGCACCCGATCGCCCGTCTCGTGCCCGCACCGGTCGTTGATCTGCTTGAAGCCGTCGATGTCCACGAAGAGCACCCCGCCCCGACGGTGCGAGCGGAGCTCCCGGTCGAGCAGACGGCGGTTGCCGAGGCCGGTCAACGGGTCCACGAGCAGGGCCCGGGCGGTGCGCTCGCTGCGCGCGGACAGCTCACGACGCAGCAGGCGGTACCGCAGGTCCACGAGGCGGGTGCCACGTTCTCGCCAGATCCGGTGCAGTCCGGAGGCGGCCAACTCGCGCCACCAGGCCGCCGCCGACCGGGCCGCCGCGTCATGG
>CAZOWW010000156.1:0-11727 GCA_964583765.1 uncultured Kineosporiaceae bacterium | reverse complement strand
GTGCCCCTCGTCTTCGCGGCCGCGGGCCGGGCCGGTGGTGACCATCCCGGGCACGGGCTCGCCGCGGTGGCCAGCCTGTCCTACGGCGCGGGGCTCGTGGTCCCCGGCGTGGTCGGGGGAATCGCGCACCTGACCTCCCTCGCGGTCTCGTTCGGTGTCGTCACCGTGCTCACGGTCGTCATGGGGTTGGGGGCGCGGGTCGTGGGGTGAAGACCGCCTGGAGTCGCGGGGCGGGGAAGCCGATGACCTGACCGCGTCAGGGCGTCGGGGCGTAACGGTGTGATGCGGTGACCCGTGTCCGGCACGGGTGTTCCGTGGCACGCTCGTCGCGGTTGTCCCGGATCCAGCTTCGGCATCGGATCCAGAACCCGAGTGGAGTGGGGCGGATGGAGAGCATCACCAAGAACCGTCAGCCGCAGGACGTGTTGCGGGCGATGGTGACCCGCGCCTACGGGGCGGACGCGGTGCCGGACGGCGAGGGCTGGTGCGAGGAACTCGGGCAGGGCTGGTTCAACGTGGCCTACCGGATCCGGCTCCGGGACGGTCGCCAGGTCGTGCTGAAGATCGCCCCGCCGGCCGGGGTCGAGGTGATGACCTACGAGCGTGACCTGATGGCGAACGAGGTGCACGCGCTCACCCTCGTGCGGGAACGGACCACGGTGCCCGTGCCGGCCGTCCACCACCACGACACGAGCCACGACCTCTGCGACGCGGACTGGTTCTTCATGGAGTACGTGGACGCCGAGAATCTGGGGGTGGTCCGGGCCGAGCTCCCTCCCGAGCAGCGCCGCGGCTACACCGAGGCGCTCGGCGCGGTGAATCGTGAGCTCAACCGCATCCCCGGGGACCACTTCGGGCCGTTGCGGTCGGGTTCACCGGAGCGCACCTGGCGTCAGGTCTTCATGGGCATTCTCGAGGAGGTCCTGCAGGACGGCGAACGCCGCCAGGTCGACATCGGCCGGGACTACGACCTCGTCCGGACCCTGATCGAGGAACGGGCGGATTGTCTGGACGAGGTGACCGATCCCGTGTTCGTCGAGTGGGACCTCTGGGACGGCAACGTCATGATCAGGGACGGCGCCATCGTCGGCATCATCGACCATGAGCGGGCCCTCTACGGCGACCCGCTGATGGAGTCGGGGTTCGCCCCCACGGAACTCGCAGCGTTCGGGGACCCGGGCCCGTTCCTGCGCGGTTACGGGAAGGCGCCGCTGACCCCCGCCGAGCGGGAACGGCGGAGGCTGTACAACCTCCATCTCATGCTGATCATGGTGATCGAGACCGTGTTCCGCGGGTTCGCCGCCCCGGCGCACTTCGACTGGACGAGGGCCCGCCTCGACGAGGTGCTCGCCGGGTTCGATCCGCCTCGGTAACCGCGGGGCGTCGCGTGCCCACGGGGGAGGACGACGTCCCGACCGGCACGGGGCGGGCTGCCCCGGAGCGGAGCGGGCTGGATCGGATTGGCTCAGGTCGAGCCGCCTCGGACCGGGCTGCTCCGGAGCGGACCCTCGGGGGCAGGGCTGCCCCGGACGCGGCGAGTGCCCTGGGCAGCCGACCGATCGGTCTGCTGCTGTGGCAGTCCTGTTCGCAGACGACCCTGTCGGTGGGCCTCTGGGGCGTGTACGCCCTCACGAACGCCTGGTTCGTGGCCCGAGGGGTCGGAGCGGCGGCCCTGGCGGCGGTGAGTCTGGTCACGCCGGTCGCCCTGGTGCTGGGCGCGGTCTCGACCACGGTCGGGGTGGGCGGCGCTTCCCTGGTCTCCCGGAGTCTCGGTGCGGGCGATCGGGCACGAGCCGCACGGGTGGCCGGCAACGCTTTCATCGTCTACTGGTCGAGTGCCGCGCTCATCGGCCTGAGCGGGGTGCTGTTCCTGGATCCCCTGCTTACGCTGCTCGGGGCCACCCCGGAGACGCGGGGTTACGCGTACGACTACGCCCTGGTGATCCTCGCCGGGGCGGTCACGGCGACGGGATTCTCCGGGCTGGTGCGGGCCGAGGGTCGGATGCGCTTCTCGACCCTGCTCTGGGTGTTGCCGGTACTCACCCAGATCACGCTGGACCCACTGCTGGTCCTCGGACTCGGCCTGGGCGTGCGCGGTGCCGCGTTGGGCACGGTCGGCGGCCAGACGGTCTCGTTGGGCATGAGCCTGTGGTTCTTCTTCGGCCAGCGTGACCGTCCGTACCGCATCGCCCTGGCAGATCTGCGCCCGCACGGCCCGACCGTGCTGGGTCTGGTCGCCGTGGGCGCATCGTCCCTTCTCGCGGGCCTGGGCGCGACCCTGCTCGTCACGCTCGCGAACCACCTCCTGGTCGGTGCCGGCGGGGCGACCGCGCTCGGCGCTTTCGCCCTGTGCGCGCGGATCGGCACCTTCGTCGCGATGCCACAGACCGGGATCGCGCAGGGGCTCCAGCCGATCGTCGGCTTCAACGCGGGACGGGGCGAGACCGCTCGGGTTGCTCGGGCGACCACGCTCGCGCTGTGGGCGACCGTGCTCTACGGCGTCGGGGCCTGCCTGGCACTGTTCGTGCTCGCAAGGCCCATGGCCGGGCTGTTCACCAGTGACCCGGTGGCGGTGGACCAGGCGGTACGCGCCTTGCGGATCCTCGCACTGGTGCACCCGCTCGCCGGGGTGGCCCCCCTCGTCTCGGCGCGCTTCCAGGCCCTGGGTGCGCCCCGCGCGGCCTACCTGATCTCGGTCGGGGGGACGTCGGGGATCCGGGTCCCGGCGCTGCTCGTCCTGGGGGGATCGGGTGTGGTGGGGTTGTGGGTCAGCTTCCCCGTGGCCGAGTTGCTGGTGGCCGGGCTCGCCCTGTTCCTCCTGCGCCGGGGCTCGGTCGTCCGGCGTCCGGGTTCGTCGCTCAGGCCCAGGGCTCGAGGGCCATGGCCAGGAGCTCGCGGAGCACCGCGACGTGGGTCCGGTCGGGGTGGGCGAGCCAGGTCTGGGTGGCCAGGCGGGTGATCCCGAGGAACGTGGTCGCCATGACCTGGGCCCGCAGCACGACCTCGGCCCTCGGCACGTCGTCGGTTCCACCCGGGAGGCGCTGGGCGACCAGCCCGGACAGGGAACGCTCGGCGACGCCCAGGGTGGCGACCTGCCGCACGAGCAGGGACGGGTGCGATCGCAGAAGGCGGACCTGGGCCGCCCACTGGGGGTCGGTGTCCTGCTCCGCGCAGAGCTGCTCCGCGGCGGCGGAGAGCGCCGCCCATGCGGGCTCGGCCGGCGGGCGTTCGGTGACCAGTTCGATCAGCCGGCTGAGCCAGGCCTCGGCGCTCCAGAGGAGGGCCTCCTCCTTGTTCGCGAAGTAGTTCGAGAACGTCCGGCGGGAGACGTCCACCGCGTCGGCGATCATCTCGACGGTCAGGTGCTCCAGCCCGTGTTCACCGGCCAGTCGCACCGCCGCCCGGTGGAGGGCCTGCCGCGTCTCCTCCTTCTTGCGCTCACGCCGTCCTGGGGTCGTCGCGCTCATGACAGCAGGCTAACCGACCGAAGAGCATTCTACTCATCGAGAAAACTTGCTCAATGAGAATCCATGCGGGATGCTGGACCCACCCCTGGACGCCGGGGTGCCGCGCGACGGCGACCGGCGCGTGCTCGACGAAGTGGGCGGGATGGACGCGAGCGACGACTGGCAGCCCGGGCTGCGGGACGAGGTGCTCGCCTCGTTCCTCGCGTTGATGAGGGCCGCACGGTCGCTCAAGCAGGGCTGGTTGGATTCCGGGACCGGCTTGTCACCCGCGCAGCAGATGCTCCTGGCCGATCTCGCGCGCCTGGAGAGCGTCCCCGGCGACGGGGGCGGGGACGTGCCCGCCGGGCGTCCGCCGTCGGGCGCTCGTCTCAAGGATCTGGCCGCCGTCACCGGGCTCGACGCGTCCACGGTGAGCCGGGAGGCGGCACGCCTCATCGAACTCGGCCTGGTCGAGCGCCGGCGGGACCTCGACGACGGCCGGGCGTCCCGACTGGTCCGGACCGAGTCGGGCAGGGCCGCTTGGCAACGGTGCCACGAGGTGCTCGGCGATCTGATGCAGGAGTCCCTGTCCGGCGTCCCCGAGGCGGAGGTGCGGACTCTCGCGCGGTCGTTGCAACGACTCGCGGACGTCCTCGACCTCACCACCACCCGCCTCGTCACTGCCCGCCCGGCCGCCTCACGCCCCACCGCGACGAGCACTGCCGAGACGAGCCCTGCCGTGACATCTCCTGTCACGACACGCCCGGCCCCGCAACCCCCGCCATGACGCGTCCTGGCACGTCCGGACCCGGACCGTGGTCATCGTCCGGTTGACGGTCCTGCCTGATGGACGGTCCCGATCGATGGACTGTCCCTGCTCGGCGTCGGTTCCTGTCGGGTCGACGGTTCCCTGTCTGGAGGTCGCTCGATGAGTGTCGATTCCCCGAAGGTCCCGCCTCGTGCCCGCGCGTCCGCGGCGTCCCCACCACAGGCCGGTCCGGGCGGAATGACTCATCGTCAGGTGCTGGAGGCCCTCAGCGGGTTGCTCCTGGCCCTGTTCGTCTCGATGCTCAGCGCGACCGTCGTCGCAACGGCATTGCCGCAGATCATCGGTTCGTTGAAGGGTAGCCAGACCCAGTACACCTGGGTGGTCACGGCGATGCTTCTGACGACGACGGCCTCGACGCCCGTCTGGGGCAAGCTCGCGGACCTGTTCTCGAAGAAGCTGTTGATCCAGGTCGCGACCGTGGTCTTCATCGTGGGGTCGATGGTCTCGGGCCTGTCCCAGAGCACAGATCAACTCATCGCCGCGCGTGCCTTCCAGGGGGTCGGCGCCGGCGGACTGCAGGCTCTGGTGCAGGTCGCGATCGCGGCGATGATCCCGCCACGGGAGCGGGGGCGCTACAACGGCTACCTGGGCGCGGTCATGGCGGTGGCCACGGTGGGTGGCCCCCTGCTGGGCGGCGTCATCGTGGACACGTCCTGGCTGGGCTGGCGCTGGTGCTTCTACGTCGGGGTGCCGTTCGCCGTCGCTGCCCTGGGCCTGTTGCAGGTCACCCTGCACCTGCCGGTGAACCGGCGGGAGAACGTGCGCATCGACTATGCCGGCGCGGTCCTCATCGTCTCCTCGGTGAGCGTGCTGCTCGTGTGGGTGTCCTTCGTCGACAGCTCGTTCGGGTGGCTGTCCTGGCAGACGTTCGCGATGGTCGGTGCCGCACTGCTGCTCGGCGCGCTCGCGATGGTCGTGGAGTCGCGCGCCGCGGAGCCGGTTGTCCCGTTGAAGATCGTGCGACAGCGGGTCACCGCGCTGGCGATCCTGGCCAGTCTGGCCGTGGGCACCGCCATGTTCGGCGGCACGGTGTTCCTGGGGCAGTACTTCCAGATCGGCCGCGGCTACTCGCCCACCGAGGCCGGCCTGCTCACCGTCCCGCTCATGGGCGGCGTGCTGACCGCCTCGATCGTCATCGGGCTGCTGGTCTCGCGGACCGGGCAGATCAAGGTGTTCGTGATCGGCGGCACCCTCGCCCTCGTCGCCGGTCTTGCCTGGCTGGGCACCATCGATCACGCGACCTCGCTGGTCGCGATCAGCGGCGCCATGTTGCTGGTGGGTCTGGGCGTGGGGTCGACCATGCAGAACCTGGTCCTGGCCGTGCAGAACTCCGTGCACCAGCGTGACATCGGTGCGGCGAGTTCCTCCGTGGTGTTCTTCCGGTCCCTGGGAGGCGCGGTCGGGGTCTCCGTGCTCGGTGCGGTCCTGGCCCACCGGGTGAAGTCGACCATGGCGTCCCATCTCACCGCGATGGGCATCCACCCGACCGGCGGCTCGCTGTCCTCGTCGCTCGATCTGACCGCGCTGCCGCCACGGATCCTGGCCGTGGTGCGGGTCGCCTACGGCGATGCCACCGCACCCATCTTCATGATCAGCGCGGGGATCGCCGTGGTGGGAATCCTCGCGGCGTTCCTCCTACCCCGGGTGACCCTTCGCGGGAGCCTGGACCTGCCGCCCCAGCGTGCGCGCTCCGGAGAGCTGGAGATCCAGAGGCAGGACGTTCCCGCGAGTTGATCGGGGATCGGCGGAGACCAGACCTTGACCGCGCCGCTCGCGAGGCCTCGGCCTCGCGAGCGGGCCTGGACCCGGCCCTGGACCGGGGGAGTGGCGTGTGGCCCGCCGAGTTGGACCGGCCCCCGGTAGCTGCGTCGGCATGCCGCACCAGAGAGAACAGCGTGGCGAGGCACGACGCCGGGGGGTGGTCGTCCAGTTCGACGCGACCACCGGGGGCCGGCGGAAACTGAGACTACCCGCGCTTGCTGTGACGACGCTGACACTTTCTGTGAATTTCCCAGGAGTCCGCGAGAGGCTCGCCCGATCTCCTCCCGCTACCGTCCAGGTATGTCCTGGATGGTGGAGTTCGTGCGGTCGCCGTCGCCTGTCGCGGTCAGGCAGCCGATCGGGCCGATCGCTCGAGACCGTCCGTCAGCTCCGTGCGGTCGATGTCCAGGTCGTCCAGGATCCGTACTGCGAGACCGTCGCCGGCCCGCAGCATCCCCAGGAGCAGGTGTTCCGGAGTGATCTGCTTGGTCCGCAGGCGCAGCGCCTCACGCAGCGCGACCTGGAGTGCCTTGCGGGCGTGGGGGGAGAATCGCCAGCCCGGGTGGCGGGTGCGGCCGGGGTCGGCGGGCGGCTCGGCGTCCCCGTAGAGGTCCTGCAGGCGATCGAGGACTTCGTCCAGGTCGACGCCCACGGTACGCAGCGCCGCCGCGTCCTCGGCCGTGAACAGATCCGCCGCACGCGAGGCCAGGGAATCCCGTGCCTGCCGGCGGGTGAGCGCCGCCTGGACGGCTTCCGGCGTGATGTCGCGCGTCCGCAGCTCCTGCCCGGTGGCGGTGGGCGCGCCCGCGAGCACCAGCAGCAGGTGCTCGGTGCCGACGAGGGGACTGCGGACCTCCCGGGCCTGTTCGTACGCCTTTCGCATGGTGTCCCTGGCCTCGGCGTTGAATCTCTCGAACACGGTTTCTCCCTTGTGGTTGCTGCTCCTGGGCACAGCCGTGATGCGGGCGTGCCCGGCCGGCGCTCGCCTTCCCGAGCGGTCCCCCTCGCTCACCGATCGAGGGTCTTGGCGTACTTCCGGTGCACCGCCTGCTTGCTGACCCCGAGTGCGGCGGCGATCTCCTCCCAGGACCAGCCCAGCCGACGGGCGTGAGCGACCTGGGCGGATTCGAGGACGTCGGCCAGCCTGCGCAGGGCGCTCGCCGCCCTCAGGCCCGTGGCGGGGTCAGGGGCGGTGGCGGCGAGGCTGAGGTCGGTGGCTTCGGGCATGACGTCAACATATGTTGACGGGGCTCTTGTGTCAACATATGTTGACGGCGAGGGTGGCATCGAGCCACCTTCCCGTGGGCGTTCCACGCGGATGCGCTGCCGTGAGCGTCGGTACGTGCCCCTGAGGATCGGTCGGCCGTCTTCAGTGCCGGTGCGCTGCCGTGAACGAGTGCCGGTGCGGAATGGCGCTCTCCCCAGACACGGTGCTCTGCTCGCCGGCGGTGCTCTACTCGGGGACGGAGCCCGGCGCCGGAACCGCGTGCTGTCCCCGGACCGCCCGGCCCAACTCGACTGCGAGATCGCTGAATCGCAGCACCACGGGGAGAACCGAACGGCGCCGCGGCAGCACGAGTCCGATCACCCGGCGTGCTCCCTCGTCGGCGAGCGGCACGTAGGCCAGACCTCCGGAGAGCAGGGCGCGCGGCGGCACCGGGGCGATGGCCACTCCCAGGCCCGCCTGCACCATGGCGCGCACCGTGCCGAGATCGCTGCTCTCGAAGGCGACGTCCGGGACGACCTGAGCCCGCCGGAACAGTGCGTCCGTGATGTGACGCAGCCCGGTCTCGGCCTCCAGCGCGATGAACCGTTCCTGCGACAGGTCCGCGAGCCGCACCCGCGGGCGGGTGGCGAGACGGTGCCCGCTGGGCACGGTGAGGAACAACCGCTCCGTGTGCAGGGGACGCCAGCGCAGGTCCGTCCCGGCCGGTCGGGGGCTCGTCAGCGCGAGGTCCAGCCGGGCCTCGCGGACGTCGGCGACCAGTGCGTCAGCCCCTTCCTGTCGTAGATGCACCTCGACCTCGGGGTATCGCGTGCGGTAGGCGCCCAGCACCTGGGGCACCAACCAGGCTCCGAGCGAGGCGAGGAAGCCCAGCCGGACCTGGCCGGTGTCGGGCTCGGCGAGTTCGGCGAGCTCTCGCCGGGCGGCGTCCCAGTCGGCGAGCAGGGGCTCTGCCCGGGCCAACAACGCCTGGCCGAAGTGGTTGAGGACGATCCGCCGGCCGGGCCGGTCGAACAGGTCCACCCCCAGGTCCTCCTCCAGCCGTCGGATGACCCGGGACAACGTCGGCTGGGGCACCCCGAGTCGGATCGCGGCGTCCGTGGCATGTCCGGTGCGGGCGAGCACGGTGAACCAGCGCAGGTCGTCGATCCTCATCTGGTCTCCCGGGGTCGGAGCCGTCGGTGCGGGCGCGGTCGGCGGCGACACGTGTGACGTCGTTCTGCGGGTGATCCCGATCGGCGGGCGCACGCAGCACTGATACCGAATCGGCATCAGCAAGCAGCGTGCACGACATTGGACGCATCACGCCAGGGTGCGCACGCTGAAGCCATGTCCCCCTCAGCCCGGACGTCCGCCCAGGCCCCGGGCGGGGAGATCCATGCCGGGTTCCGTGCCGGCGACCCTGGATACCGTGCCGGCGACCCCGGATACCGGCGCGTTGCCGTGGCGGTGTTCCTGGGCGGGGTGGTCACCTTCTCGTCCCTGTACTCCACGCAGGCACTCCTCCCGCTGCTCGGGCGAGGCTTCGGGATCGGCGCGGGGGCTGCGGCGACCAGCGTGGCGGTCACCACCTTGGGCATGGCCGGCGGGCTGCTGCTCGCCGGCCCGGTGTCCGACCGCGTGGGGCGCACCCCTCTGATGCGCTGGTCGCTGGTGGTGGCGGCCGCATTGGGCCTGCTGACCGCAGTGGCGCCGACCTGGTCGGTGCTGCTCTGTCTACGTGTCGGGCAGGGCTTGGCGCTGGCGTTCTTCCCTGCCACGGCTGCCGCCTACCTGCGCGAGGAGGTCCATCCGGCCGCCCATGCCCGTGCGAGCGGCCTGTACGTGGGAGGTACCGCGATCGGCGGGATGCTCGGACGCCTGGTCGCCGCGGTCTCCGCGCATCTCGCCGGCTGGCGCTGGGGGCTCTTCGACGTCGGACTTCTCGCCACTGTCTGCGCCGCGCTCTGCTGGCGGCTGCTGCCCGCCTCCCGGGGGTTCGTTTCGCGGTCCGCGGCGCCCGTTCCGGACGGCGTGACTGTGACAGCGGCGTGGGACGGTGCGATCAGGCCCGTGCCGCGGGACGATGGTCCGGCTGTGCGGGTGCTGCGGGACGGTGCGGCCGTGTCGGACGCGCCCGTCCGGCTGTTGCGGCTGGTCCGGGATCCGTACCTGGTCGGCATGTGGCTCCTGGGCGGTCTCGGGATGGGCACGTTCGTGGCCACGTTCAACGCCATCGGGTACCGGCTGACCCTGCCGCCGTACCGGCTGAGCGTCGCCGTGGTGGGCTTCGTCTTCCTCGTCTATTCCTTCGGATCACTGGCCTCGACCTGGGCGGGTCGGGCGGCCGGACGGCACGGGCGGCCTCCGGTGGTGCTGACAGGCGCGCTGGTGCTGCTCGCCGGGGTGGCCGTGACCGCAGCCCGCCCACTGGGCCTGGTGATGGCAGGTCTGGTACTGGTGACCTGCGGGTTCTTCGCGGTGCACGGGGTCGTCAGCGGGTGGGTCGCGGCGCGGGCGCAGCCGTTGGGGGCCACCGGCCGGGCCAGTGCGGTGTACCTGGTTGTGTACTACCTCGGTTCCTCGATCTGTGGCACCGAGGCCGGGTACGCATGGACGGCGCGGGGGTGGGGCGGTGTGGCGCTGCTCACCGGTGGGCTGAGCCTCAGCGCGGTCATGGTGGCCGGCGTCCTCCTGCTGGGGCCGGGCGTCGGACGCCGGCCGGAGTGACCCGATCGGGCTGCGATTCCCGATCGCCCGGAGCGCCCCGCAGCCCGATGCGGCCGCCGTCCGGCAACGGAATCCCGGACGGCACCGGCACCCGGCCGATCGTCCGGTCGATCGGTGCCCGTCCCCGGCGACTCCGGTCGTCCGCATCGTCGTCCAGTCGGGGTGGGCACGTGCCGCGGAACGGCCGGCCTTCGCCGCCCAGTCCGGCGGGTTGTCCTGGGCGGCGTCCGACGTCCGACGCGACATGAGTCCGGGCGTCGTCAGGGCCGGGGAGAGGAAGGCCAGCGGCAGGGCCAGGAGCTGCGAGATGCCGATCAGCACCTTCTGCCCATGAGCCAGGACGGCGACCACGTCATAATAAGTAATGGTTTGGTCGTTTTGTGGGAGTAAGGAAAGTCGGGGGGCATGATCGTGATCTTCTCTCTCGCCACGGGACATCCCGTCCCTGCCGGTGGCTTCTGTCGGGAGCGTCCGCGGCGTTCCCGTGTGCTCGCGGGCATCGTGACCGGTGCTCTGACCTTCTCCGGTCCGGTGTCCCTGGTGGGGGCTTCGGGGGCGAATGCGGACACCGGACCGCCGACCGGGACGCCGGCCACCGTCAGTGCGGATGCGCTGCCGACGGTGCAGATCAACGGGGTGGTCTGGGCCCAGGCCACGGTCGGGAACACCGTCTACGTGACCGGGCAGTTCACCCGGGCGCGGCCGGCCGGGGCGGCGGCAGGCACGAGCGAGGTCGTGCGCAGCAACCTGCTCGCCTACGACCTCACCACCGGCGTGCTGACCCCCGGCTTCGCCCACAGTCTCAACGCCCAGGGGCGTTCGATCACGGCCTCGCCGGATGGCAAGCGGGTCTACGTGGGTGGGGACTTCACCGCCGTGGACGGTGTGGTGCACAACCACCTGGCCGCCTTCGACGTAGCCACGGGAGGGATGGTCGATGACTTCCAGCCCACGGTGAACGCAACCGTGCGGGCGCTGAGCGCCACGGACACGGTGGTGTACGCGGGTGGTGACTTCACCAGTGCCGGGGGAGTCTCGCGTTCGTATGCGGCCGAGTTCCTGGCCGGCACTGGTGCGGTGCAGGCCTGGCACCCGGTGTTGAACGGCGGGGTGACCGCGATGACCCTGACCGTGGATGGCAGTCGGGTGTTCCTGGGGGGCCGGTTCACCGCGGTAGACGGGACTGCAGTGGCCGGCCTGTACGCGGTGAGCGCGTCCACCGGTGCGAACGGCGCCTGGCCGGCGGACTTTCCACTCCAGGCCGGTACCTCGAGCAGCGCGGTGACCAGCCTGGTGGCGGACACGAACCAGGTCTACGGGACGTCGTACCTGTACACGTTTGGTGGCAACTACGAGGGGCGCTTCGCCCTCGACCCTGCCACCGGTGCCGTGAACTGGCTGGACAACTGCCACGGGGACAGCTACAGCACGTTCCCGATCGGTCAAGTTCTCTATTCCGCCGGACATGCCCACGACTGCAGTGACCTGGGGGACTACTCGCAGGACGCCGCTCTGCTGGGGTCGGCCTCGCACCACCCGGTCATAGCGGAGACGACGTATCCCACGGGCGTGCTGCGCACCCCGGTCTTCCCGTGGAACATTGGTCCGAATCTGCCGGTGTACGCGAACCTGGCGGGTTACCAGCACTCCGGTGAGCTTGACTGGTACCCGTCCCTGACTGCGGGTACGTACACCGGTCAGACCCAGGCGGCGTGGTCGGTCACGGGCAATGCGAACTACGTCTCCTTCGGTGGGGA
>CAZOWW010000155.1:0-11904 GCA_964583765.1 uncultured Kineosporiaceae bacterium | reverse complement strand
TTCCAGCACGAGCTCAAGCAACTGCTGGCCCTGCACTCGATCGAGAACATCGGCATCATCGTGCTCGGGCTCGGCGCCGCCCTGGTGCTGCGGGCCCGCGGCGAGGACACCTGGGCAGCGTTCGCCCTGGCCGCGGCCCTCCTGCACACCCTCAACCACGCGATCTTCAAGGCGCTGCTCTTCCTCTGCGCGGGTTCCTTCCAGCGGGCGGCCGGCACCCTCGACCTGGACCGGATGGGCGGGTTGCTACGGCGGATGCCCTGGACCGGTGCCGCGTTCCTCGTCGGGGCGATGGCCATTGCCGGGCTGCCGCCCCTGAACGGCTTCGCCTCGGAGTGGGCCACCCTGCAGGCGCTGCTCCGGCTGCCCCTGACCGGTCACCTCGGCGACGGCCTCGCCGGTGCCCTGGCCCTGGCCGGGCTGGCCGCGACCGCCGCCCTGGCGCTGCTCTGTTTCGTCAAGGTCGTCGGCCTCGTGCTCCTGGGCGGTCCGCGCCCGGGCGGCGGGGCGGACCGGGCGGTCGAGGCCCCCCGCAGCATGGTCGCGGCCGTGACCTTCCTGGCCACCATCTGCTTGGTCCTCGGCCTGGCCCCGGGCCTGCTGTTCGGCAGCCTGGCCCGCGTGCTGGGCACCCTGGGCACCGCCGGCCCGGCCACGGCGCAGCTACCCACCGCGTCCGCACCCACGCTGCCCACCCCGCACGTGGCGATCGGGCTGCATCTGCCCACCACGGGTTCGCTGCCGGGAGCCGGCATCGGCGTGCTGCTGTTCGTGCTCGCCGGCATCCTCGTGCTCGCCCGGGGCCGCCACGTCGCGCCTCCCGCCCCGAGCTGGGCCTGCGGGCAGGTCGTCGGTCCCGAGCTGAACTGGACCGGCGCGGGCTTCACCACCTCGCTGCGGCTCGTCCTCGCCGGGGTGCTGCGCCCGCGCAGCGAGCTCACCACCCGCAGTTCCGGCGGGGTGCTCCACGAGATCCGCTACCGGGCCCAGGTACCGCCGCTCATCGACGAACGGGTCTACCGGCCCCTCGCCCACCGCTCCCTGCGCGCCGCGGGACGGCTGCGCCGGTTGCAGAGCGGCAGCCTCGCCACCTACCTGACCTACCTCATCGCGTCGACCGTCGCGCTGCTCGGCGCGGCCCGTCTGGGGGTGCTCGGATGACCGCCCAGACCCTCGCCGCGGGCGGCGTGCAACTGACCGGCCTCGTCCTGGCCCCGCTGCTGCCGGGCCTCGTCCAGCACCTCAAGGCCCGACTGCAGGGCCGGCGCGGCCCGAGCCCGCTGCAACCCCTGCGCGAGCTGCGCCGGCTGTGGCACCGGAGCGCCGTGGACGTCGAGGGCACGACCGTCCTGTACCGCTGTGCGCCGGCCGTGGTCGCCGCGTCCCTGGCCACCGCCGTCCTGCTCGTGCCGGTGAGCGCCTGCTCCCCCGGTTGGGGGATCGGCCACGACGCCCTGGCCCTGGCCGGACTGCTCGCCCTGGCCCGGTTCGCCGCGGCCGCCGCGGCCTGGGACACCGCCAACGGCTTCGCCCTCATGGGCGCCGGCCGCGACCTCATGATCTCCGTCTTCGTCGAGGGCACCCTGGCCCTGGCCCTGGTCACCGCGGCCCTGACGAGCGGGGGCACGGACCTGTCCGCCATGGTCGCCGCGACCGCGGGCGGCCACGCCTGGACGCATCCCCTGCTCGCCCTCGGCACGGTGGCCTTCGCCGTGGTCGTCGTCGCCGAGACCGGACGACAGCCGGTCGACAATCCCGACACCCACCTGGAACTCACCATGATCCATGAGGGTCCGCTCCTGGAGTACGCGGGCCGCGACCTGGCCTATCTGCAGTGGGCGGCCGCCGCCCGGCACTGGGTCGTCCTCACCCTGGCCGCAGAGGTCTTCCTGCCCCACCCGCGCGGGTTCTGGGCCCAACTCGCGGCGCTGCCGCCGGTGCTGGTGCTCAGCTGCGTGGCGCTCGCCGTCGTCGAGACGCTCTTCGCCAAGATGCGGCTGCTGCTGGTCCCGCGATTGCTCGCGGCCGGCGCAGGGCTGGCGCTGCTGGGTATCGCGGCCAGGCTGGCGGGTGTCGCATGAGCGGGCCCCTGGCCGCCGCCCTGGTCTGCCTGGGCCTGGCCGTGGTCACCGTGCAGCGGCGGCTGCTGGCGGTCGCGCTGGTCACCGCGCAGGCACTCCTGCTCGTCGGCCTGTCGGCACGCCAGGGACTGGACGCCCGCGACGCGCTCGCCGCCTCGGCCCTCGCCGCCCGCGCCCTCGCCCTGGCCGCCTTCCTCTCCGTGCTCGTCACCCGCACCCGCGACCCGCGCCCGGTCCGTGCGGGCGTGCCACCACTGACCCGCGCGGCGCTGGCCGCGGGGCTCGCGGTGACGCTGGTGTGGCTGGTGCCCGCCATGGGACTGCGCTCGCGCGGTGCGGAGCAGGCCGTGCTGGCCCTGGTGGCCTTCGGGCTGGTCCTGGCCACGACGCACCGGGCCACCGTGTTCCAGGTGCTCGGCGTGATCATGATCGAGAACGGGCTCGCCCTCGCCGCCCTGGAACTGCCCGGCAGCTCCGCGCTCGTCGAGACCGGCGTCGCCCTGGACCTCGTGCTCATCGCGCTGGTCGCCGGGGCCTTCCACACCAGGATCTTCGCCGCCTTCGGCGCCGGCGACACGCGTGCCCTGAGGAGTCTCCGTGACTGAACGCGATGTCCTCGCCCTGGTCACCCTCGCCGCACCCGCGCTCACCGGCGTGTTCTGCGGTGTCCTGCCCCGCGGATGGGTGCGGGCCGGTGCCCGGACCGGGGCCCTGCTCACGGGCGGCTCGGCGGCACTGCTCGCCGGGACCGTCCTGGCCGACCCGGCCCACCCGCAGGTGGGCCGCTGGCTGGTGCTCGACGCGGCCGGAGGCCTGCTCCTCGCGGTGATCGCCTTCGTCGGGCTGGTCAGTGTGCTGGTCTCCCCGGCCTATCTGGACGGCATGACTGGACGCTCTCCGGGGAGCACGAAGGGGCGGTGGCGGGAACGCTCCTACTTCGCCGTCCTCCACGCCTTCTGGGCGGTGCTGCTCGCGGTGCCCCTCGTCGGCAACCTCGGCGGGGCCTGGCTGCTCGTGGAGGCGACCACCGCGGCGTCCGCGCTGCTCGTGGGCTTCAGCGGCCGGCCGACCGCGCTCGAAGCCGGGTGGAAGTACCTCGTGCTCACCACCGCGGGGTTGGGCATCGCCCTGCTCGGCATCGTGGTGCTGGCCGCCGGCGTGCCGGGCGGGGGCATCGGTGCCCTGGACTGGCAGGCCCTGACCCACTACGCCGGGGGAAAGGACACCGCGCTGGTCGCCTACCTGCTGGTGCTGGTCGGCCTGGCCGCCAAGATCGGCTGGGCGCCGGTGCACAACTGGCTGCCGGACGCGCACTCCGAGGCCCCGGCCCCGGTCTCCGCTCTGCTCTCCGCAGCCCTGCTGCCCACGGTGCTGCTCGTCGCCTGGCGGTGCGAGCAGGGACTGACCCCGGCCGTGGGGGTGCACACCGCCCGCACCGTGCTCGTGATCTTCGGGCTCACCTCGGTGGCGGTCGCCGTTCCGTTCCTGGCCCGGTCGCTGCCCTGGAAGCGCCTGCTGGCCTACTCCAGCCTGGAGCACATGGGCGTCATCGCCCTGGGCCTCGCCTTCGCCACCCCGCTCGCCCTGGCCGGAGTGGTCGTGCACATCGTCGGGCACGCCGTGGCCAAAACCCTCGGCTTCTGCGCGGTGACCCCGCTGCTCGCCCATGACCGCGGCACCGCCCGCACCCCGGTGAGCGGGCTGGCCCGCAGTCGCCCCGGGCTGGCGGCCGTGCTCGCCCTGGCCCTGGGCAGCCTGGCCGGGCTACCGCCGTCCCCGTTGTTCGTGAGCGAGCTCCTGATCATCGCCGGGGGCTTCCAGGCCGGACGGGCGCCCGTGGCGATCGCGGCCACCGCGGCCCTCGCCCTCGCGTTCGTCTGCATGGTCCGGTCCCTGCTCGAGACCGTCCTCGGCGAGTCCGGTCCCACCCCGCCGGAACGCCTGAACCCGCCGGACCGTCCGCGACTGCCGGGCATGCGCGGGGTCGGCGTCCTCGCCACCGGTTCCCTCACCGCCCTGCTCGCCCTCGCCGGGGTCGCCGCGTGGCTTCCCGGCAGCGCACTCGTCCACGCCCTGGGAAAGGGACTTTCGTGACCCTCGAGACGGTCGGTCCCGCCGACACCTCCTCCGCGTCCGCCCAGCGCCCGGTCGCCCGCACCTTGATCGTCACCGGTCCCGGCGTCGCCCAGGCACCCGGCGTCGTCCGCACCTCTGTCGTGGGCACCACCGCCGGCGCGACCACCGCTTCCTGGGCAGGCGTGGATTCCTGGGCAGGCGTGGAGGCCCGGAGCAGCAGCCAGGGGTACCGGTCCCGGGTCGCGGACCTCCTCGCGGACGGCTGGACCTTCGCCGGGCTGCACGTGGCCCCGGCACGGCAGGCGGTGCGGGCCCTGCTCGCCGGACCCGACGGAACGACCTGCCTCGTCGACGCCCCGGCGGACGGCGATCGGGTCCCCTCCGTGGTCGATCTCGTCCCCGCCGCCGGCTGGGACGAACGGGAGGCCCACGACCGGTTCGGCATCCGCTTCGACGGACACGATCCGCTCCGGCCCCTGCTCGACCACCGGGAGCCGCTGGGCTGGGAGGTCCCGGTGCACGGTCCGGACGCACACCAGGTGGCGGTGGGGCCGATCCACGCCGGGGTGATCGAGTCGGGACACTTCCGGTTCCACGTCGTCGGTGACCGCATCCTGCACCTGGACGCCCGGCTCTTCTACAAGCACCGGGGGCTCGAGCAGGCGGCCGAGGGGCTGGGTCTGGACGAGGGCCTGCGGTACGCCGCCCGGGCCTGCGGAGCCTGCGCCGTGAGCAATGCGGTGGCCTACGCCCACGCCTGCGAGGAGGCCTGCGGTCTCGTCGCGGTGCCGGAGCTCGCCCGCACCCGCACGATCCTGCTCGAGCTCGAACGGTTCTGGAGCCACCTCAACGACATCGCCGCGGTCTGCGCGGGGGTGGGCCTGGCCACCGGGAACACGCGCTTCGCCGGCCTCACCGAGCGCGCACGCCGGGTGAACGCCGCGGTGACCGGGCACCGTTTCCTGTTCGGGGCGGTGCGGGTGGGCGGAAGCGACCTGCGCCTGTCCCACGACCGGGTACGCACGGTGCGCGCAGAGCTCGCCGCGATCGGCGTCGAGGCCCGCCGCTCCTGGCGGGAACTGCTGTTCAACGCCTCCTTCCAGGACCGCCTGCCCGGCGTCGGCGTCCTGCGCCCGGAGGACGTGCGGTTGCTGGGCACCGTCGGACCGGCGGGCCGCAGCGCGGGGTCGGCCGAGGACGTGCGGGCCGTCAGCCCCCGCCTGACCTACGAGGACTTCCGGCCGGTGCTGCCCGAGCACCCGGACGGCGACGTGCGCGCGCGCCTGGAACAACGGTCCCTCGAACTCGGGCAGTCCCTGGAGATCCTCGACCGTCTCCTGGACCGGCCGGTGCTCCCGGCCGTCGCCGAGGCAGGGGGCAGGTCCCGCCCGGTGGGCGTGGGCCGGGTGGAGAGCCCTCGAGGGGCCACCAGCTGCGTCGTCGAACGGGACGGCACCCGGATCGCCCGGCTGCGGCTGCGCACCGGTTCCTACGCCAACTGGCCCTCGGTGGCCTTCACCGCCGGTGGTGCCCTGATGCCGGACTTCCCCCTGATCAACAAGAGCTTCGAGCTCTGCTACGCCTGTGCGGACCGCTGATGCTCACCCTGCTGCGTGACCTGAGAACCCTGCGCCGCCAGGTGGCACTCCCCGCCCCCGACCGTGGTCGGAGCCTGGCCGTGCGGCACGTGGACGCCGGCTCCTGCAACGCGTGCGAGCACGAGTTGACCCTGGTGGCGGGTCCGTACTGCGACCTGTCCCGGTTCGGCCTCGGGGTGGTCGCCTCGCCCCGGCATGCCGACGTGTTGCTGGTCAGCGGCGCGGTGACGAGCCGTATGCGGGTACCCCTGCTCACCGCCTATCAGGCCATGCCGTTGCCCCGCCGGGTCGCCGCCCTCGGGGACTGCGCCCTCGGCAACGGGGTGCTGGGGACGCCGGGCGAGGTGCTCGGACCGGTGGAGGACGTGCTCCCGGTGGACCTGCGCATCCCGGGCTGCCCACCGGCACCCCAGGAGATCGCCGAGGCCCTGCTCCGGTTGGTGGACTCCACCCGCTGAGGACCACCGTCCCGATCACGGTGAGGGCGCCTCGGCCCCGGAGAGGATCACCGGCGCCCAGGCCGCCTCGTCCCGGCGCCGAGCCGGATCAGCCCAGCCGGAGCACGCGATCGGCACGCCCCCGCGCGGCCGTGACCTGCCGGGCGTTGGCCTCGTCGCTGCGCATCACCCAGGCCCGCGCCTCCTGCGGTTCCCGACCGAAGTGCTCGTGGCGGGCGACCAACCGCCGCACCCGCTCCTCGTCGTCCAGGTCGAGGTACCAGCACTCGTCCAGCAGGGTGCGCACCGGCGCCCAGGGACCGTCGAGCAGCAGGTAGTTGCCCTCCACGACGACGAGCCGATGTCCCGGGCCGACCGGGATCGCCCCGGCCACGGGTTCCTCCCACTCGCGGCGGAACGCCGGCGCGTAGACCACCCTGGCGTCCTCGGGCCCCGGGAGCGGAACGTCCCGGGCAGGGGTGCCCGCGGCATCGGTGTTCCCGTTCTCGGTGTCCGCTGCGCTGGGGTTCGCCTCGTCGGTGCCGGCGCAGCGGACACCGGCGCAGCCGATCCCGGCCGCCCGGATGCGCTGCAGCAGGGCGACGAATCCGGCCACGTCGAAGGTGTCCGGAGCTCCCTTGCGCTCGGCCCGTCCCAGCCGCACCAGCTCCGCCTGGGCCAGGTGGAAGCCGTCCAGGGGCACAACGACCGCGACACCGGCGGGCAGATCCCGCACCAGCGACTCGGCGAGGGTGGACTTGCCTGCCCCGGGTGGTCCCGCCAGGCCGAGCAACCGTCGCCCGGACGCCGGGACCAGCTCGGCCACCCGCGCGAGAGTCTCCGCGAGCTGCGATCCCGGCCGGGCGGGATCCTGCGGCGAGTCCGACGCCGTGCCGTCATGAGGCGCCGGAGCAGCGGAGCCCCGCGACGGGACCGAGGCAGTGGCGCCGTACGGCGCCGGGGCACCCGGGTACCGCGGTACCCGGGTGCCGGTCGGAGGGTTCCCTGCGCGCCGTCCGCTCAGAGGTCGATCCCCTCCAGAAGCTCGGTGACCAGGGCAGCCACCGGGGAACGCTCGGAGCGGGTGAGTGTGACGTGCGCGAAGAGCGGGTGTCCCTTGAGCGCCTCGATCACCGCGGCCACCCCGTCGTGCCTGCCGACCCGCAGGTTGTCCCGCTGGGCGACATCGTGGGTGAGCACCACCCGGCTGTTCTGGCCGATCCGGGAGAGCACGGTGAGCAGGACATTGCGTTCCAGGGACTGGGCCTCGTCCACGATCACGAACGAGTCGTGCAGTGAACGCCCACGGATGTGGGTCAGCGGCAACACCTCGAGCATGCCGCGGTCCATCACCTCGTCCACGACGTCCGGCGAGACCAGCGCCCCGAGGACGTCGAAGACCGCCTGGGCCCACGGGTTCATCTTCTCCGCCTCGGTGCCCGGCAGGTAACCGAGCTCCTGGCCACCGACCGCGTACAGCGGACGGAACACCACCACCTTGCGGTGCTGATTGCGTTCCATCACCGCCTCGAGACCGGCGCAGAGCGCGAGCGCGGACTTGCCCGTGCCCGCCCGTCCACCGAGGGAGATGATCCCGATCTCGGGGTCGAGCAGCAGCTCGACCGCGATGCGCTGCTCCGCGCTGCGCCCGTGCACGCCGAACACGTCACGGTCACCCCGCACCAGGCGTATCCGCTTGTCCGGCAGCACGCGCCCCAGAGCCGAACCCCGCGCGGAGCTGAGCACCAGCCCGGTGTGGCAGGGCAGCTGCCGGGCTGCTTCCAGGTCGAGATGGCTGTGGTCGTAGAGCTCGTCGATCGCCGCGGGCGCGACGTCCAGGTCGGTCACGCCGGTCCAGCCGGACTCCACCGGCATCTCGGCCTTGTACTCCTCGGCGTCCAGGCCGACCGCCGCCGCCTTGACCCGCATCGGCAGGTCCTTGCTGACCAGGGTGACCTCGTTGCCCTCGGCCGCCAGGCTCGTGGCCACGGCGAGGATCCGCGTGTCGTTGTCGCCCAGTCGGAAACCCGACGGCAGCACCGAGGAGTCGATGTGATTGAGCTCGACCCGCAACATGCCCCCACCGATTCCCACCGGTATGGGGTCGTCGAGCCGGCCGTTCTGCAGCCTCAGGTCCTCCAGCACACGGAGGGCCTGGCGGGCGAAGTAGCCCAGTTCCGGATGGTGGCGCTTGGCCTCCAGCTCTGTGATCACGATCACGGGGACCACCACGTCGTGCTCCGCGAACCGCAGGATCGCCCTGGGATCCGAGAGCAGGACCGAGGTGTCCAGTACGAAGGTCCTGCGGGCCGGTCCCGATGTCATGGGGCTCTCCGCCTCCGATGACACCGGGCCGGTTCCTGAACCCTTCTCCCCCGATGTCCTCCCGACCCCGGTACGTGATGTCCCCGAGGTGCCGGTCCGGCTTCCGCCGTCCCGGTGATGACCTGCGGTGTTGCGCGTACTGGTCATGGCGGCTCCCCTCGATCGAAGCGGGCGTCACCGACGGTACGTGAGAGAACGCGCTCAGCGGAACACCCGAAAGACGGTGACAGGCGTCGCATGGGTAAAGACTTGACTCATTCCGGGACAGAAGTCCCCGTTCCCACCTCCCAAATCGCCCGGTAGGGAGCCGGCCGGACTCACCCCCTGTGCCCGTTCCCCGTTCGCCGCCGGCTCACACCCGGTACCCCCCTCGACGTCCGGACAGGGGCCGACGGTTGCCCGGGACAGACCTTCCGCGGGCGCCCGTGCCCGTCGGGCAGCCAGCCTCAGCCACCGAACCGGCGCTCCCGCTGGGCGTAGGACCGCAGCGCCCGCAGGAAGTCCACCCGGCGGAAGTCGGGCCACAGGGCCTCGCAGAAGTAGAACTCGCTGTGCGCGCTCTGCCAGAGCAGGAACCCGGACAGCCGCTGCTCCCCCGAGGTACGGATCACCAGCTCCGGATCGGGCAACCCGCGGGTGTAGAGGTGCTGGGCGATCTGCTCGACGTCCAGCACCTGGGCAAGCTCCTCGATCGAGGTGCCGAGCGCCGCGTGCTCGTGCAGCAACGACCGCACGGCATCGGCGATCTCCCGCCGTCCGCCGTAGCCCACGGCCACGTTCACGTGCAGGCCCTCGACCTCGGCGGTGCGCTCGGCGTGCGCCTTCAGTCGCCCGGCCAGCCAGGTCGGCAACAGGTCCAGCGCACCCACCGCACGCACCCGCCGCCGCGGGCTGGCGGCGACCCGGGCCACCACGTCGTCGATGATCCCCAACAGGGGCGCCAGCTCGGCCTCGGGCCGGGCGAGGTTGTCCGTGGACAGCAGCCACAGCGTGACGACCTGGATGCCGGCTTCCTCGCACCACCGCAACAGGTCCAGGACACGCTCGGCGCCCGCACGGTGGCCGGCGCTGGTCTCGGCGCCTGTGGCGCGCGCCCAGCGTCGGTTGCCGTCGAGGATCACCCCCACGTGGCGGGGCAGTGCGTCCGGCGCCAGCCCGTGGGCCAGCCTGCTCTCGTAGATCCGGTAGCCGACGGCGCGCAGTCCCATCCGGTACCTCCGTGACCCGGCACGTGCCTGGACCGGCCTGACTGCGTCCGCGGCCGATCGTGGCTGCGTCCGCGGCCGATCTCCCGCCAAGGTACCCCGGTGGGCGCCCCCCAGCCTGTCTCGACGGTCGGTGACGCCCATCCGGAGGGCCTTCACCCGAACAGCGCCACGGACGTGTGAACAGTCTCACGTCGCCCGTCGCACCACACCGTGCGCTCTAGGCTGGCGAGGTGACCCAGGAGTCTGGCGGAGTGTTGTCCCGCACCGAGCATGAGGTGAGAGCGGCCCTGACCGCGGTCAAACCGAAGCTTCGAGGATGGCTGCACGCGGGAACCTTTCCGCTGGCACTCGCCGCCGGGATCGTGCTCATCACCCTGACCCCACCGGGTCGCCCCCGCCTGGCCTCGACCATCTACGCGATCACCGCATGGCTCCTCTTCGGCGTCAGCGCGCTGTACCACCGCGGCCACTGGTCCCCGAAGATGGCCCGGCTGCTCAAGCGGGCCGACCACGCGAACATCTTCCTGATCATCGCGGGGACCTACACCCCGTTCACGGTCCTGCTGCTGAAGCCGGGCCCGGCCCGGGTCATGCTCTGGCTCGTGTGGGGAGGGGCGCTCGCCGGGGTGGCCTTCCGCATCGCCTGGGTGGGCGCACCACGCTGGCTCTACGTCCCCGTGTACGTGGCGCTCGGCTGGATGGCGCTGTTCTACCTGCCGGACTTCCTCAACGCCGGGGTGGCGGTGTTCGTGCTGGTCGTCGTGGGCGGCTGCCTCTACACCCTGGGCGGCCTGGTCTACGGACTCAAGAAGCCCAACCCGAGTCCGCGCTGGTTCGGGTTCCACGAGGTGTTCCACAGCCTGACCATCGCCGCGTTCACCGCGCACTTCGTGGCGATCTTCCTGGCGGCAGCCAACCATCCCCACCCCTGAGTCCGGTCCACGCCGGAGCCCGGACCACGCCGGAGTCCGGCCCTGCCCCGGAGCCCGGCCGCGAGCCGAGCGGACGCTCACCACGAGCACAGGTCGACCACGAGCACGAGCACCGGTCCACCACGAGCAGGGACGCCAGGGCCGGATCCGGACCGGGCGCCAGGCCAAGCGACCCTCGTGACGCGGGTGGACACGTGGCGATCCCGCCGGACGACGACGCCTCATTGAATACGTAGCGTTTCCATTGGCTACGGATAGTCTCCAGCCATGCGTCGATTCCCGCCCCACGGTTGGTCCCGTTCCCGGAGCGCCGGCCTCACCCGCGGCACGAGCTTCCGGCGCGCTGCCGCGCTCACCCTGTGTCTGGCGTTCCCTCCGGCCACGGCCCTGGCGGCACCCACAGCACCCACGGGGCCCGCCCCCGGGCAGGCGACGACGCTCGCGGGCACGGGGGTTCTGGCCAGCACGACCGGCTCCCTGCTGCCGATCGCCGTGGCCCGTGCCCGGTGGCACGACGTCATGCCCGTCGCCGACGGCCAGCCGCACTACGGCCGCGCCCACCACGACTACCCCGCGGTGGACATCTTCGCGCAGTGCGGCAGCACCGTGGTCGCACCGATCTCCGGGGTGATCGTGCACGTCACGCGCACGGACCGGTGGAACCCCCGCACCAACCTCGGTGCCGACCGGGGCGGCCTCTCGGTGGCACTGGTCGGCGTCGACGGGGTGCGCTACTACGGCTCGCACCTGCGGTCGGTGGTCCCCGGACTCCGGATCGGGTCCCGCGTCGGCACCGGAACCGTGCTCGGCCAGGTCGGCAACTCGGGAGACGCCCGCGGCATCGCCTGCCACCTGCACTTCGGGATCAGCCCGGCTTGTGCTCAGTGGGACGACGAGGACTGGTGGACCCGTCGCGGAGTGCTCGCGCCCGCACCCTTCCTGGACGCCTGGCGTCGGGGTCGGGCGGCCTCGCCGGCCCGGGCGATCGCCCAGTGGCAGCTGCGGCACGGATGCCCTCGCCGTCCCACCGTGGACGCCTGAGCAACGCCCAGACGCAGTGGCGCAACAGCCTCAGTGACGCAACAGCCCCAGGAGTTCCTCGTACGGACCGACGACGAACACCTCGTCCCCGGCGTGCAGCCGCGTGTGTCGCCGGGGAGGCCCCTCGACCGTGGCGTGGTCCTGTGCACGCCGGACGGCCACCACGCGGGTCGAGGCGCCGAGGTCCACGAGCGCGACGCCGTCCA
>CAZOWW010000154.1:0-11917 GCA_964583765.1 uncultured Kineosporiaceae bacterium | reverse complement strand
CCGGTGAGCAACCGCATCGTCACCGCTCTGGGAACGCGGCACCGTGGGGCGCACGACGACGTCCTCACCGTGCTCGACGACCCGCGTTACTTCGCGCTGCTGGACGCGCTGGACCGTCTGCTCGCCGATCCACCGTTGTCGCAGGCCGCACGGCGCGGTTCCGACACCGTCCTGCTCCCGCTGGTCGCTCGGACCTACCGCAGGATGCGCCGGCTGCACGAACGTGCCGCCGCCGCCGCCGCTGCCGCTGCCGCTGGTGCTCGGCGGGAGGACCCACGTGAGCACGATGTCCTCCTGCACGAGATCCGCAAGGCAGCCAAGCGAGCCCGCTACGCCGGTGAGGCGCTCGAATCCCGGTACGGCAAGCCGGCCAAGAAGTGGGCCTCGCGCATGGAGGACGTGCAGGAGGTGCTCGGCGTCCACCACGACGCTGTCGTCATCCAGGACCACCTGCGTCGGCTGGGTGTGGTGGCTCACCTCGACGGGGAGAACGCCTTCACCTACGGGATCCTGCACGCGCTCGAACGGGACCGGGCCCGCGATGCCGAGGGCACGTTCGACCAGGCGTGGAGCAGGGCTCGCCGCGGGTCGATCCACCGCTGGCTCAGGTCATGAGTGGTGAACCGGGCCTCACCACGAACGGGTGATTCACGCTAAGTAATTGATTACATACGCAGCGCATCCACAGTGGGGCTGATGCGGTCGGAGTCGGCCCGTTCGGACGCAGAAACCCAACACCGCTATTGCTTTCGACTGGCGGCCTCAGAAGAATCCGCGGAGGCAGCTTCCACCTTGTGCCCAGGTGCGTCTGCTGCCGTCCCCCGACACGCCTGCTCAGTCATAGGAGTGGCATGAGATCCCTACGCGTCACCGCGATGCTCGGTGCCCTGGTTGTTGGCGTCTGCGCGACAGTCGTCGCCCTGGCCGGTCCCGCCTCTGCAGCCACCGTCTGCGACCAATGGGGCATCGCCCAGGCCGGCAACTACATCGTCCAGAACAACCGCTGGGGGACCAGCGCAACGCAGTGCGTCAGCACCACCAACGACGGTTTCTCCATCACCCAGCAGGACGGCGTGGGCAATCTGAGCGGGGCGCCGGCTTCGTACCCGTCGATCTTCCTCGGCTGCCACAACGGCAACTGCAGCACCGGAATGCCGGTCCCGAAGCAGGTCAGTGCGATCACCAGCGCCACCAGCAGCATCAACTACACCTACGTCAGTAGCGGGACCTGGGACGCCGCCTACGACATCTGGATGAACCCGACCCCGGCCACCAACGGCGTGATGCAGACCGAGATCATGATCTGGTTCAACCACACCGGCTCGATCTCCCCCGTCGGCTCGGCCGGCGGCAGCGCCACCGTCGGCGGCAAGAGCTGGACGGTCTGGACCGGTAACAACGGCCAGAACAACGTCGTCAGCTACGTCAGCAACTCCGCGATCAGCAGCTGGAGCTTCAGCGTCCTGGACTTCCTCAAGGACACGATCAACCGCGGGTACGCCACCACCGCCTGGTACCTGACCAGCATCCAGGCCGGTTTCGAGCCCTGGGTCGGCGGGGTCGGCCTGGGGATCAGTGGCTTCACCGCGTCGGTCGTGACCGGCGGTACCACGACCACGACGACGACCACGACGACGACGAAGCCGGTCACCACGACCACGACCACCCGGTCGACCACGACGACGACGAAGCCGGTCACCACGACGACGACCAAGCCGGTCACCACGACCACGACGCGGGCCACCTCGACCACCGGTGGGGTCAGTACGTGTTCAGCGGCCTACGTTCTCAACAGCGCCTGGCAGGGCGGCTTCCAGAGCACCGTCAACGTGACCGCGAACGGAGCCATCAATGGCTGGAAGGTCACTCTGAACCTGCCCAGCGGCACGACGCTGACGAACATCTGGAGCGGCGTCAACACCGGAACCACCGGCGCCGTCTCGGTGGCGAACCTGGGCTACAACGGCAAGCTCGCGGCCGGGACTTCCACCAGTTTCGGTTTCCAGGGCACAGGTAGTGGCTCCGGCGTGACGGTGTCCTGCACCGCCAGCTGATTGCACCCGTTCGACGGGATCCGGTGATCCGTTCGGGACCCCGTCGTCACGCGCTGCGCGCCGTTCTCGGACGGCGCGCAGCGCGCTGCCAGTTTCGGGATCGGCGCCGAACACGATCCTCGCGTTCACGCTCGTCACGAGGTTGTTGTCGCTGCTGGGCCAGGGGGCGATGGTCCGGCGCTGGGGGAGCTGATCGCGACGTAGTGGCCCGTGGGTGGCCCGGCAAAGTCGCTCAGGGGCGGGGGATCCCGGGAGAAGCCATCGTGACCCGGGCTCCGGCCGAACCTTGGCCTGCTGCTTTCGTTCTGGAGCGGATGACGGGAATCGAACCCGCATGACCAGCTTGGAAGGCTGGAGCTCTGCCATTGAGCTACATCCGCACGACAGGTGCCCCAGGTCGTCCACGGTCGAGCGGGGCAGGCCGTCTACGGCGTAGCCTAGTGCCTGTCGTCCTCTGCTGGCGTGTTCGGTCCGGGTTGCCCGGTGTCCGGATGTCGCCCCTGGGCGCGACGGGGTATGGCGCAGTTTGGTAGCGCGTCCGCTTTGGGAGCGGAAGGCCCCCGGTTCAAGTCCGGGTACCCCGACGACATCGGTGCAGCTCAGAGGCCGGTTCCCCGCGAAGGGGAACCGGCCTCTGAGCTGTGGTGCGGCAATCGGTGCGTCTGTCTGCGCGACTGACTCCTGGCGACCATCGGTGCTGGTCAGGGCCGGGGACGGTGTCCGGTCACGAGTGTGCCGACCTGGATCACCGACCCTCGCGGGTCCTGTCCGGGAACCTCGGGACGCTGCCCTGGAGCAGCGGCAGGGCAGCGGCCATGTGACGATCGTCTCGGTCAGCCGTGGTCCTGTGGTCCGGGGTCGGTGCGGTCCTGCCGCCCGGAGTTGTCCGCCTGCCACATCCTCGGCGGCGTATCCGACCCGTCCTCGGCGGGCAACGATCCTGTCCCCATGGACGCGGTGGTGTTGCTGTGCCGTCGCGTCTCCGTCGAAGCCGGCGGCTGGGTCCGCAGCGCCGCACCGGCCTGCAGGCAGTGATGCCGCCTGCAGTGCCCGCAGCGATGCCACCTGCTCTGCCCGCGGCGATGTACCGACTGCGCCTGCGGCGATGCACCGGTTGTGCCCGCAGCGCTGCAGGCCGTATCCGCCGCGACGTCGCCCCTGGCCTCGCGGTGCGAAGTGCCCTCCGCCGACCGATACGATGACGTGTGGCGCCGTCTCCGCGCGCCCGTGTGCGCTGCAGCGCGGTCTTCTCCGGCGTGCCGTGCCGCGGTGGGCGCCAGCCCGACCTGCACCCGCCCACCCTCAGGAGAATCCCGCTGTGAAGAGCGCCGTCGAGACCCTCAACCCGACCCGGGTGAAGCTCACCGTCGAGGTGCCGTTCGACGAGCTCAAGCCGAGCCTGGACGCCGCCTACCGCACGATCGCCAGCCAGGTGACCATTCCCGGCTTCCGCAAGGGCAAGGTACCGCCGCGCATCATCGACCAGCGGATCGGGCGCGGCGCGGTGCTGGAGGAGGCCGTCAACGACGCGTTGCCGAAGTTCTACGCCCAGGCTCTGGAGGAGACCGAGGTCCGGCCGCTGGGTCGTCCTGAGGTCGACGTCACCGAGGTCCCCGATCCCACGGCGGGTGGCGAGCTCAAGTTCACCGCCGAGGTGGACGTCCGCCCGGTGATCGAACTGCCCGATCTGTCGGCGGTGCCGGTGAAGGTGGACGACCTCGTGGTCTCCGACGAGGACGTGGAGGCTGCCCTGACCAGCCTACGGGAGCGGTTCGGCACCCTGATCCCGGTCGAGCGGGCCGCCGTCGCGGACGACTTCCTCTCGATCGACATCACTGCCGTGATCGACGACGCGGAGATCGACAGTGCCAAGAACATCTCGTACCAGGTGGGCAGCGGCACCATGCTCGACGGGCTCGACGAGGCCGTGACCGGCCTGTCCGCGGGCGAGTCGACGGTCTTCAACGCGCCGTTGGCGGGTGGCGAGCACGCCGGCGAGGCGTCCGAGGTCACGGTGACGGTACAGGCGGTCAAGGAGCGGCAGCTGCCCGCGCTGGACGACGACTTCGCCCAGTTGGCGAGCGAGTTCGACTCGCTCGACGAGCTGCGGGCCGACCTGCGCGTGCAGGCTGAGCGCACGAAGGGCTACGAGCAGGCCGCCCAGGCCCGTGAGCGGTTGCTCGAGGGCCTGCTCGCGGCGGTCGAGGTGCCGGTTCCCGAGGGCCTGGTCACCGAAGAGGTGAACCGCCACCTGGAGAACGAGGACCGGCTGGAGGACGACGACCACCGTTCCGAGGTCGAGGGGCAGGCTCGGGAGGGTCTCAAGACCCAGCTTCTGCTCGACTCCATCGCGGAGGCCGAGAAGGTCACGGTGGGCCAGCAGGAGCTGGTGGAGTTCCTGGTGATCAGTGCCCAGCAGTACGGCATGGACCCGAACGACTTCGCCAAGGCCGTGGACGAGGCCGGGCAGGTGCCGGCGATGGTGTCCGAGGTGGCGCGCCGCAAGGGATTGGCGAACGTGCTGCGCAGGGCCGCGGTCACCGACGCATCGGGTCGTACCGTGGACCTCGACGCTCTGCTCGCGGTCCCCGAGGACCCCGCGACGCAGGTGTCCTCCGACGACCCGGCCGGGCTGCCCTCGATCTCCCCGGTGGACGTTGCCGACCCGGCGGCCCTGCCGATGCTGAACCCGCTCGCCTGATTTCCCACCAGGGCGCTCACTCGGTGTCCTGACGCTCGTCCGTGTCACGCGGGGCCCGCTCCTCTCCTGGGGGCGGGCCTCGTGCATGGCGGAGGAGTGGACCCCGGCACGACCGGGAAGCGGGCCCGCCGCACAACCCGGGTCGCGGGCCCGCCGCACAACCCAGGTCGCGGGCCTTTCGCGCAGCCCAGCGGTAGCCGGAGCGAACTATGCAGGTATGCGCCCAGAGCGAACACACACTGATGCGGGCTGAGAACGGACCGCAGGGGGCGTTAGTGTCGCCTTGCGGGTGAGACCCAGTGCCCGCACCGTCCCCAGGGACTGTCCGCACTGTCTCCGGGGATCGGGTACGTCTGCCGTGTGCGCCCCGTGCGCGTCGTCCGAGAACACCGGGAGCGAGATCGTGAGCCAGCTCAGCGTGCCGGGTGCGTCGTCCGCCGAGGGCCCGTCGGCCAGGACCGGGCAGTCGCTCGGGCTCGACGACCACATCTACAACCGGCTCCTCAAGGACCGGATCATCTTCCTGGGCTCAGAGGTCAAGGACGAGAACGCGAACGCCATCTGTGCGCAGATGTTGCTGCTCGCGGCCGAGGACCCCACCAAGGACATCTTCCTCTACATCAACTCCCCGGGCGGTTCGGTCACGGCGGGGATGGCGATCTACGACACGATGCAGTACGTGCAGCCGGCCGTGGCCACCGTTGCCATGGGCCTGGCGGCGTCGATGGGGCAGTTCCTGCTCTCGGCGGGCGCGAAGGGCAAGCGCTACGCCCTGCCGCACGCCCGGGTCATGATGCATCAGCCCCTGGGCGGCATCGGGGGCACCGCGAGCGACATCAAGATCCAGGCCGAGCTGATCCTGCACATGAAGCGGCAGATGGCCGAGCTGACGGCCGAGCACACCGGCCAGAGCGTCGAGACGATCTCACGGGACGCCGACCGCGACCGGTGGTTCACCGCGGAGGATGCCAAGACCTACGGCCTCGTCGACCACGTCGTCCAGTCCGCCCACGACGTCAGTGGCGGCGGCGGCACCCTCAGCTGAGGTCCCCGGGCCGGGCAGCCGCCCGGTCACCAGCACGCCGTTCGTCATCCCGTTGATCGCGCTTCGAGGAGCAAGCCCCATGAGCTTCTACCAGCCGCACGAGCAGCTGTTCGGTGTTCCCGGTCGTGGCCCGCTGCACGTACCCACCAGCCGGTACATCGTGCCCCAGTTCGAGGAGCGCACGGCCTACGGCTACAAGCGGCAGGACCCGTACAACAAGCTCTTCGAGGACCGCATCATCTTCCTCGGCGCCCCGGTGGACGACGTGTCCGCGGACGACCTCATGGCGCAGCTGATCGTGCTGGAGAGCGCGGACCCCGACCGCGACATCATCATGTACATCAACTCGCCCGGTGGCTCGTTCACCGCGCTCACCGCGATCTACGACACGATGCAGTACATCCGCCCCGAGATCCAGACGGTCTGCCTGGGGCAGGCAGCCTCCGCGGCCGCGGTGCTGCTCGCCGCAGGCACCAAGGGCAAGCGCCTCGCGCTGCCCAACGCGCGTGTGCTGATCCACCAGCCCGCGCTGGCCAGTGGTGACTACGGTCAGGCCTCGGACATCGAGATCCAGGCGAACGAGGTGCAGCGGATGCGCGAGTGGCTGGAGGACACCCTGGCCAAGCACTCCAACCGCACCGTCGAGGCTGTGCGCACGGACATCGAACGTGACAAGATCCTCACAGCCGAGCAGGCGGTCGAGTACGGTCTGGTCGACCAGGTCCTGGAGAGCCGTAAGTCCGGTAAGCCGGCGCAGAGCACGTCTGACACGAACTGACACGCCGATCGGTCCCCGCCATCCGCTGACAGCGGGGGCCGCAAGGCGTTCAATGGGAGAGGGCCGGTGCACAGCGCCCGGACCCCGCGGCTCCCGGCCGTTCACTAGGGAAGGACACCTCGTGGCACGCATCGGTGACGGTGGGGACCTGCTGAAGTGCTCCTTCTGCGGAAAGAGCCAGAAGCAGGTGAAGAAGCTCATCGCGGGCCCCGGGGTCTACATCTGCGACGAGTGCATCGACCTGTGCAACGAGATCATCGAGGAGGAGCTCGCCGAGGCCAACGAGCTCGGCATGGTCGAGCTCCCCAAGCCGCGGGAGATCTTCGAGTTCCTCGAGCAGTACGTGGTGGGTCAGGAGCCGGCCAAGAAGGCCCTGGCGGTGGCGGTCTACAACCACTACAAGCGGATCCAGGCGGGGGAGTCGACCCGGCGTGGTGAGGACGTCGTCGAGATCGCCAAGTCGAACATCCTGTTGATCGGCCCCACCGGATGCGGCAAGACCTACCTGGCGCAGACCCTCGCGAAGATGCTGAACGTCCCGTTCGCGATCGCCGACGCCACCGCCCTCACCGAGGCCGGGTACGTGGGCGAGGACGTCGAGAACATCCTGCTCAAGCTGATCCAGGCAGCCGACTACGACGTCAAGAAGGCCGAGACCGGCATCATCTACATCGACGAGGTCGACAAGATCGCCCGGAAATCCGAGAACCCCTCGATCACGCGGGACGTCTCGGGCGAGGGGGTTCAGCAGGCCCTGCTGAAGATCCTGGAGGGCACCACGGCCTCGGTACCGCCGCAGGGCGGCCGCAAGCACCCGCACCAGGAGTTCATCCAGATCGACACGACGAACGTGCTGTTCATCGTCGGCGGCGCGTTCGCCGGGCTGGAACAGATCATCCAGTCCCGGGTGGGCAAGCGCGGTATCGGCTTCGGTGCGCAGCTGCACGCCACCCGCGAGGACCCGGACATCTTCTCCGAGGTCATGCCGGAGGACCTGCTCAAGTTCGGGCTGATCCCCGAGTTCATCGGCCGTCTCCCGGTGATCACCACGGTCACCCACCTCGACCGCGACGCACTGGTGTCGATCCTCACCGCCCCCAAGAACGCCCTGGTCAAGCAGTACCAGCGGATGTTCGAGATCGACGGCGTGGAGCTGGAGTTCGACGACGAGGCCCTGGAGTCGGTGGCCGACCAGGCGATCCTGCGGGGCACGGGCGCCCGTGGCCTGCGCGCGATCATGGAGGAGGTCCTCCTCCCGGTGATGTTCGACGTGCCCAGCAGGGACGACGTCGCCCGGGTCGTGGTCACGCGCGAGGTCGTGCTGAACAACGTCCTGCCCACGCTCGTGCCGCGTGAGGCCCCGGTGCGCAAGCCCCGGGAGCGCCGCGAGAAGTCGGCCTGACCTCAGCGACGCGGTGCGGTGCTGGACCGTGGGGTGAGCCGCGGTGCGAGCAACCGGACCTCGGGCCGGGTGTCGCCCTCCAGTTGCTGCATGACCATGCGGACGGCCTCGCCGCCCAGATCGTTCGTGGGGATGTCGATCGAGGTCAGGCGCACCCGGTGGTCCTCGGCGACGTCCGGTGGGCACACCGCGACGACCGACACGTCCTCGGGTACCCGTCGGCCCCGGGCCTGGAGCAGGTCGAGCAGGGGGGACAGGGCCAACTCGTTGTGCACGACCAGCCCGGTGATCTCGTGCGGCTGGCGCTCCATCAGGTCCAGGCAGTTCTCCACGCTCGAGTAGGTGGCCTCGCACGGGGTGGTGACGGCGAAGACCCCGGCCTCGTCGGCTGCCCGACGGAAACCGTCGGTGATCCGGGTCGCGTAACTGGTACCGCGTTCGAACACTGCGGCCGGGGACCCGATGAACCCGATGCCCCGGTGACCGAGCTCGATCAGGTGCTGTGCGGCAAGTTCCCCGGTCAGGGTGAAGTCCAGGTCGACGCAGTACAGACCCTCGTGGTCGTCCGGCAGCCCGATGAGCACGGTGGGTTGGCGCAGGGCCGCGAGCACGGGCACGCGCTCGTCCCGTGACTCCACGTCCATCACGATGAGCGCGTCCACCATGGCCCCCCCGCTGACGCGTTCGATGCCCGCGGCGCCCTCCTCCTTGGTGAGCAGGAGGACGTCGTGATCGTGGTCGCGGGCCGCGGTCACCACGGCCGTGGCGACCTGCATGATCACGCGGACCACCATGTCCGCCCGCAGCGGTGCGACGAGGGCCACGACACGCGTGCGGCTGCTGGCGAGGGCCCGGGCACCGGCGTGCGGGTGGTAGCCGAGCTCGCGGATACTGCGGTGCACGCGCTCGCGGGTCTCGGGGGAGATGGTGCGCTTTCCACTCAGCACGTACGAGACGGTGCTCGTGGAGACACCCGCCGCGCGGGCGACGTCAGAGATCGTGACCATGCTGTTCCCCTCACCTGCCCGTGCCGGTACGCGGTCGGGCCGTGATGGAGTCCGTGACCTGAGACCCCGCACGCGTGACCGTGCATGTCTGGGCAGGGGAGGTCAGTTGCCTTCGTCGTCCGACAGTACAGACGGTAGCGGCTCGAGGGTCCGACTCCGAGTGTCGGTGTGCGCAAAGTGAGGAATCCGGCCCGGGAGGATCCGCTGGGACGCGGATTCCTTGCTGATCATGGCGCTGGGTCATTGACAGTCGCGTCGGGACATGTGAGGGTCTGCGGCGGAGCCATGCGAAGCGATTCGACGAACCACCAGTGCCCCTGCCGTCCGGCCAACGGTTGAGGTGGTGCGCATGTCTGCCTGCCCAGGCAGGCGGATCGCTCGTCGGCGTGCGGGTGGACGCACCGATCTTCCCCCGATCTCTGTCTCCATCTGATTCCTGTCCTCAGCCACACCTGCTCTCAAAGAGGGACGTATGCGTAAGACTCTCATGGGCGCGCTGGTGACCGGTCTGGTCGCCACGCCGCTCGTCGTCATCGCGGCGGTCTCAGCTACCCCCGCGGTCGCGGCGACGAGCCAGGCCTACACGTGGAAGAACGTCGCCATCGGCGGCGGTGGGTTCATCCCGGGCATCGAGTACAGCCCGGCGCAGCAGAACCTGGTGTACACCCGCACGGACATCGGCGGCGCCTACCGCTGGGACAACGCGAACAGCACCTGGGTGCCGTTGCTGGACTGGGTGGGTGCCTCGAACTGGGGGTACAACGGCGTCGTCTCCCTGGCGCCGGACCCGGTGGACGCCAACAAGGTCTACGCCGCGGTCGGCATGTACACCAATGACTGGGACCCGAACAACGGCGCGATCCTGCGGTCCTCGGACAAGGGCGCGACCTGGTCGATCACCACGCTCCCGTTCAAGCTCGGCGGCAACATGCCCGGCCGCGGTCAGGGCGAACGGCTTGCGATCGACCCGAACAAGAACAGCGTCCTGTACTTCGGCGCCCCCAGCGGTAAGGGTCTGTGGCGGAGCACCGACTCCGGCGTCACCTGGGCCCAGGTGACCAACTTCCCGAACGTCGGCAACTACGTGCAGGACGCGTCCAACGCGTACACCGCCGACAACCAGGGCGTGACCTGGGTGACCTTCGACAAGTCGTCCGGCACCTCGGGCAGCGCCACCCCCGCGATCTACGTGGGTGTCGCGGACAAGAACAACCCCGTCTACCGCAGCACGGACGGCGGGGCGACCTGGTCCGCCCTGGCCGGTGCCCCCACGGGCTACCTGGCCCACAAGGGCGTGATCGACACCACCAACCACCTGCTCTACATCGCCACGAGCGACACCGGCGGCCCGTACGACGGCGCCAAGGGTGACGTGTGGAAGTACAGCACCGCCTCGGGCACCTGGACCCAGATCAGCCCGATCGCGTCGTCCAGCAGCGACGACTACTTCGGCTACAGCGGCCTGACCATCGACCGCCAGCACCCCGGCACGATCATGGTTGCCACGCAGATCTCCTGGTGGCCGGACTCGATTTTCTTCCGCAGCACCGACTCCGGCGCGACCTGGACCCGGATCTGGGACTGGACGAGCTACCCCAGCCGCAGCCTGCGCTACACCATGGATGCCTCGGCCACGCCGTGGTTGAACTTCGGCGTGACCTCCGCGGTGGACCCGGTGCCCGCGGTCAAGCTCGGCTGGATGAACGAGGACCTCGAGATCGACCCGTTCAACTCCAACAACCTGCTCTACGGCACCGGCGCGACGCTGTACAGCTCGAGCAACCTGACCAACTGGGACGCCGGCACGACGCTCACCATCAAGCCGCGCGTCGCCGGGCTCGAGGAGACCGCGGCCCTGGACCTGGCGAGCCCGCCGACCGGCGCTCCGTTGATCAGCGGTCTCGGTGACATCGGCGGCTTCGTGCACACCGACGTCACCAAGGTCCCGTCCACCATGTTCACCCAGCCGGTGTTCGGTTCCACCACGAGCGTGGACTTCGCCGAGCTCAACCCGAGCATCATGGTGCGCGCCGGTAACTTCACCGCCTCGGACCGGCCGAACGACCGGCACGCCGCCTTCTCCACCGACGGCGGGTCGAACTGGTTCCAGGGCGGCTCGGACCCGGGTTCGGTGAACAGCGGCGGCTCCATCGCGGCCGCGGCGGACGGCAGCCGCTTCGTCTGGGCGCCGGGCGACTCCGGCCTGCAGGTCGTCTACTCGGTGGGCTTCGGCAACACCTGGTCGACCTCGCAGGGCATCCCGGCGAATGCCGTGATCAAGTCGGACCGCGTCAACCCGAAGAAGTTCTACGGTCTGGCGGGCGGCAAGTTCTACGTCAGCACCGACGGCGGCGCGACCTTCACGGCCAGCACCGACAGTTCCACCATTGGCCTGACCGGCAGCCACTTCAAGGTCACCCCCGGCAAGGAGGGCGACATCTGGCTGGCCAACGCCACCGGCGGTCTGCTGCACTCGACCGACTCGGGCGCGACCTTCACGAAGATCTCGACCGTGGACGCCGCCACCAACATCGGTCTCGGCAAGGCCGCACCCGGGGCCTCCACCATGGCCCTCTACCTCGTCGGCACGATCGGTGGCGTCACCGGCGCCTTCCGTTCCGACGACGCGGGTGCCAGCTGGATCCGGATCAACGACGACCAGCACCAGTACGGTAACTGGGGCGAGGCGATCACCGGTGACCCGCGGATCTACGGCCGCGTGTACATCGGCACGAACGGTCGCGGCATCCTCTACGCCGACCCGTCGGGCACCGTCGTGACCACCACGACCACGACGAAGCCGGTCACGACCACGACCACCACGACGACTACCAAGCCGGTCACGACCACCACGACGACGACGAAGCCGGTCACCACCACGACCACGACCACGCGGCCGGTCACCACGACGACCACGACCAACCCACCCG
>CAZOWW010000153.1:0-11929 GCA_964583765.1 uncultured Kineosporiaceae bacterium | reverse complement strand
CCAGGCTCAGTTGCCGGTCACGATTGTCGTGACGTTCGGGCTGTGTGCGCTGGCCATGCCCAGGATCCAGGACTGCAGCAGCTCGCTCTTGCCGGACCCGGTGGTGCCGCCGACCAGCGCGTGCGGGCCCTGTTCCCGCAGGTCGATGTGCAGGGGCGCCCCCGCCGCGTGACCGATCAACGCACGCAGGGTGTTGTCGCGGCGCAGCCGTCGCGCGGGCAGCCCCGCCTGCGGCAGCGAGTTGCTCAACCGCCAGCGGTCGTGGATGCTCTCGACCGACTCGGCGATCTCCCGGCCGGCGAGGTCCAGGAGCGACACGCTCGAGGGCAGGTCGCCCTCCTGGTCACCGGCCGCCCCCGCGTCGACGACGGGCGCCAGTTCCCGCGCCAGGGTGAGCGCGGAGTCCGCGTCGATCCGCTCCACCGTGACCTCGCGGACCTCCTGGCCGGGAGTCACGTAGGAGGCGTCCCCGAGCCCGGTGTTCGGGTCCAGGGTCAGGAAGGTGCGGCAGGAGGCGGGCAACCGGGAGACGGTGCCCGCGGTCCACAGGACGTGCACCCCCGCCTTCGGGCCGCTCTCCGCCAGGGCGACGAGCCGGCCCCGCTCGACCGGAGCACCGTCGTCCACCAGCAGCACCACGAGCGGGAGTGCGGGCGCGGCGTTGCCCGCGGCCTCGTTGCGGGCGCGCGTCCGCTCCTCCACGAGGCCCTCGAGCCCGGCGACCACCCGGGAGCAGGAGCCCGGACTGGCCGCCAGGTGGGTCGGACCCAGCGGCGAACGATCGGGCTGGGCATGGGGCAGCCAGCTGAGCCAGTTCCAGGTGGGCACCGCGGTCGGGGGCACCGCCGCGGCGAGCAGCAGCTCTGCCGGTGAGTGCAGGCCCGCGAGCTGCAGCAACAGGGCGCGGACCACCTCCAGACGACCCTCACCCGCCCCGGCCACGCCCAGGGCACCCGCATCGCGCAGGTCGGCCACCACCGGGACGTCCTCGACCTCGGCGTAGCGCTCGGCGACGACCGCCAGCTCACGCCACAGGGCGAGATCGGCGCGTTCGCCCTCCGGCAGTTCCACGACGGTGCGGGAGGGCAGCCGGCCCAGCCCCAGCCGGAGCTGGGCGAAGGACGGGTGCTCGGGACGTCGGGTCCACAGCAGCGGGCCGCGCGAGCGGACCGCCTCGGCCACCTCGCCCGCGGACGGGTGCTCGTGACAACGCCCGGCACGTTCGGCCTGGTAGCTCTCCGCGAGCTGGTTCTCCAGGTCGGCCACGGCCGTGCGGAAGGCCGCCGTGTGCCGGCGGTGCTCGCGCCGCCCGCTGACCCGGTTCTCCAGGGCCAGACCGACCATCATCACAGGGCTCAACGCCACGAAGACGATCGACATCATGCTGCGGGTGATCAGGAAGAGCACCAGGCCCATGAGGACCGGGGCGGCCAGCGCGATCATGGGGAAGGGCTGCGGACGCGGCGGTTCGGGTGGCTTCGGGCCGGTCAGCTTCAACCCCTCGAACCGCGGGTCCAGGCGCGGCGCCCGGTTGAACGCGACCACGGCGCCACCGGACCCGCTGCCCACCGAGGCCTGGGCGGCCGGGTCGAGGAGCACCGCGATCTCGCTGTCCCCCAGGATCACGCGGGACTCGGGGGTGAGCACGTAGCGGGTGACCGGGTCGGTGCCGACGATCACCCCGTTCGCCGAGTTCTGGTCGATCACCTCGACGACGTCGGTGACGTTGATCCGGGCGTGCCGCTTGGAGACCAGCGGGTCCCGCAGGCGGACGTCGCAGTCGTGGTCGCGGCCGATCATGTTGCTGCCGTGCCGCAGCGGGTACTCCGAGCCGGTGTCCGGCCCGGTGAGTACCCGCAGGGTCGCGGCCACCACGGCGGCACCGCTGTCCACGAACCGGCGGCTGCCCGCGGTCACCGCCACGCTGGCGCCCGACCGCAGGCCGGCCTCGGCCACGGACAGGTCCAGCGGCAGCGTGCGCCACTGCCCGGCCGAGAGCACGGCCAGGGTCAGGTCCCCCCGGGGACTCGTCCGGCTCGGTCGAGGATCGGCGCGCTGGATCTCGCGGGCCAGATGTCCCACCGACACCGTGGCGTCCACGGTCACGACGACGTCGTCCACGACATCGCCCTGCCGGTGCAGCGCCAGTTTGAGGCGCACCTGCGTTCTCCTCTCCCGCCCGAGCGGGGACTCGTGGGGTCCTTGTCAGCGGTGCCTGAAAAGACTCGACCGCGGTCAGCGGTGCCTGGAAAGACTCGACCGCGGTCAGCGGTGCCTGAAAGAAGCGGTGTTGAGCCGGGCGCGCCAGCGCCTCCGCCACGACACCCGCGCCATCAGGGCCGTGCGGACACCGCCCACCTCGTCCCAGACCGCCCGGACGTCGGAGTCGCCGGGCTCGCCGGGGCCGAAGACGCAGGAGTCCGCGTGCTCGGCCAGGGCCCGGGCGCGTGGCTCTGCCAGGGCCAGCGCGCCCTCCCGCCGGGTCGCCCCCGCCGGGACCGGCTCGCCGAGATCCCGGGCCAGGTCCACGATCTCCCGCCAACCGCCGGCCACCCGGGTGGTGGGCCGGCCCCGTGTGCGCCGCCGACGCCGACGCCAGGCCTTGGCCCCGGAGATCAGCGCCACGACGAGCAGGAGGAGGAGCACCGGCGAGCCCACCGTGAGCACCATGACCACGACGTCGGCCCAGTGCGAGGACGCCTCGGTGGACGGCTTCGGCGTCCGGTGCGTCTGCTGCTGGGAGTGCGCCTCCTGGTCGGGCGCCACCGCGGGCGGGGGTGGGGGTGCCTGCACCTGCGGCTTCGGCTGCGGCCTGGGCTTGGGCTTCTGCTGTTGCATGGTGCGGTTGCGGTCCGGGGTGACGTCGACCGGTACCCAGCCGTAGCCCTCCACCGGCACCTCCACCCAGGCGCTCGCGTCGCTGCCGAGGATCTCCTGCGGGTGCTTGGGGTTCACGACGAAGCCGACGACCACCCGTACCGGCACGCCCACGGTCCGGGTCATCAGCCCCATCGCGGCCGCGTACTGCTCCTCGTCCCCGACGAAGGGAGTCTGGCCGAACATGGTGTCCATGCGCTTGGCGCCGTGCCCGGGGAGCGAGGTGACCTCGCCCTGTCCGCCGTCGCTGTAGTAGCCGTCCACGAGGGCCTTGCGCAGGGCGGTCACCCGGCCCAGGAAGTCCTTGCTGTCCGAGGTGTCCTGGCCGGCGACGCCCTTCACCGAGTCGGGCACCCCGATCAACGGGGGCTGGGTGGCGGACATCACCGCATGCCCTGCCAGCTCGGCCAGGGTCGGTTCCTTCGCCAGGTCGGCACGCAGCAGGAACTGGTCGCCCGGTTGGATACCGGTCGGGGTGGCCGCGGTGTCGGTGACCCGGTTGTAACGGAACGCCGAACGCAGGGTGCCCGCACGGTCGCCACCGAAGTCCAGGTGGGTCGGGGTACCGGCGAGCGGCAACCAGACCCCGGCGAGCAGGCGGTTCGTGATGGTGGCCGTGACGGTGGTGCCGCCCGGCCGCTGCCGGTCCACGAGGTCGGTGCTGGACGGCAGCTCGGAGGCGACCTTGTCGAACCACCCGGAGGAGCCGGCCGAGGGGCCCGACCCGCCGGCCACCGACCAGACGAGACCGTCGTAGGCATCCATCGACGCCAGGCGGATCCGGGTGCCCGCGGGCAGGCCGGTCACCGAGAGGACGGCCTTCTTCTTCTCGTCCGTGACGAACCGCCGGAACCCGGCCAGGGGACTCGGGTAGTCGTGCGGGTCGAAGGGCGGCACCGTCTCGTTCCGGAGCACGTAGCGGTCGTCCGCAGCGATGCCGGGGAGCCCCGGCCCCGCGAACACGCCGACCCCGGCCGAGACCGCCAGGATCGCCAGGCCACTGACCAGCCGGCGGGAACGCCGCCCGTCGCTGTGGACCACGCGCGAGCGCATCCGCTGCAGCACCAGCCAGGCCAGGGCCAGGACGGCCAGGCCGCCTCCCTGCAGCACGGGCGCGGCCGCCTCGGAGGTGCCGAACAGGATGCCCACGGCCAGCAGCGCGATCGGGGGCAGGACGGCCAGGCCGGGCCAGGCGCACCGCCGGGCCAGAACGTAGCCCACCGCCACGCACACCAGGGTGGCGAGGTAGACCGCGGCCAGCAGGTGGTACCCGTCACCGACCGGCGGGACGACGCTGAGCAGCTCGACCCAGCCGTGGACCCCGCCGTCGACCAGCGCGGACAGGGTGGCCGGGGTGGGCACGACACCGGCCACCGCGGTGTCCGGGAGCACGGGGCCCGACAGGAGCAGGGCCGCGGCCAGGACCAGCAGCGCCACCACCACGGCCCGCTGCCGCGTCGCCGCGGCCACGTACCCGACGAGCAGCCCGCCGGCCAGGCCCATGCCGGCCGCCAGGGTCCACCCCCAACCGCCGTAGACGGTGCGGAAACCGACCACCGCGACCGCGGCCAGCGCCGCGGTGAACGTCAGGTCGACCAGTTCGTCCCGGGAGACCCGCAGCGCGCGCACCCGGCTCACCCCCGTCCCGTCGAGCGGATCAGATGCGGCAGATCGCTGAGCGCGTTCAGCGTGACCAGTGACAGGGCGCCGACCGACTGGCGCCCGGCACCGGACCGGGAGGTCGCCCGCACCCCGACGACCCGGGGATCGGTCCCGAGCTGGGCGCAGAGCAACCGGTACCGGCTCGCCGAGACGGGGCTGCCGGCGGCGAGCACGATCACGCTCGCGTCCGGCACGTTGCGGGTGGTCGCCAGGACACCGTCGGCCAGGCCTGTCGCGCCCCCGAAGGCGAGCTCGGCCAAGCCGTCGAGCAGCCGCTGGCCGCCCGCGCAGGGCAGCTCCCGGTCGCCGATCAACAGGGAGAGGGTCAGCCCGTCCGCCAGGGCTCGCAGGCCGATCGAGCCGACCACGCTGATCGCCAGCTCGAACTCCTCGGCGTCGTCGTACTCCGCGGGGTCACAGCTGAGCACCAGCGCCAACCGGGAACGGCGGGTGTCCACGTACTGGCGCACGAGCAGGGTCGCGGTCCCGGAGGCCGAGGCCATCTTGGCCGAGGTCCGCCAGTGCACGTGGCGCAGATCGTCCCCGGGCACGTACTCGCGCAGGGCGTGGAAGGCCAGGTCGCTGACGGATAGCTGTTCGCTGCTGCGGCCCTCCAGGTCGCGGATGAACCCCGCGCCGAGCGGCTCCAGCCGGCTGGTGACCGGGTGCACGTACAGGCGCTGCATGCCCGACAGCTGCACCTGACGCCGGGCGAGACCGAGTGGATCCGTCCGCACCACGCGGGCGGGTCCGACGTCGATGACCCCGCGCCGCGTCGTGGGCAGGCGGAAGGTGTCCTCGTGCCGGCCGCCGCCCGGCAGCCCGGGCACCGGGAACACGGTGATGCGGGCACCGATCGGCAGCTCCACGGACAGCGGCAACTGTCGCCGGCCGGTGATGTTGCTGGCCCGGAGGGTGCCGTACATGGTCTCCCCGGCCACGACCCGCTCCGGGGTGACCGTGACGTCCACCCGCAGGCGCACCCGGCTGATCGTGAAGCCCAGCGCGATCAGCACGGCGACCCCGGCCGTGGCCGAGATCATGCCGAGTTCCTCCCAACCCAGGCGGCGGGCGACGAGCCAGCTCACCAGGGCGACGACCACGACCACCCAGCCCAGGCCCGAGACCAGACCGAAGACCAGCCAGCCGCGCCAGCGGCGGATCGCCGGCAGGCTCGTGCGGACGCGCAGCCACCAGGTGCGGGCCGCGCGCAGGCGCGGGACGGGCATCAGGCGACCCGATCGACGGGCGGCCGGACCTCCGCGAGGGCCTGCTGCAGCACTGCGTCCACGGTGGCACCGGCGAACTCGGCCTCGGGGTCCAGGAGCACGCGGTGGCTGAACACCGGGTGCGACAGCTCCTTGATGTCGTCGGGCACCACGAAGTGACGGCCCTGGGCGGTCGCCCAGGTCTTGGCACACCGCACCAGGGCGAGACAGGCCCGCACCGAGGGTCCGAGACGCACCTGCCGCAGCTCGCGGACCGCCACCGCGAGCTGGCTCACGTACGACAGGACCGCCGGGTCCACAACCACCCCGGCCGCGATGGCCGTCATGTCGGCCACACCGGTCGCGGTGATCAGTGCGCGCACGGCGTCGGCCCGGTCGCGGATCGCCGCGTCCGCGAGCAGGCGCACCGTGCTCTCGTGGTCCGGGTAGCCCAGGCTGGACTTCATCAGGAAGCGGTCGAGCTGTGCCTCGGGCAACCGGTAGGTGCCCGCCTGCTCGATCGGGTTCTGCGTCGCGATCACCATGAAGGGCGAGCCCACCTCGTGGCCCACGCCGTCCACGGTGATCCGGCCCTCCTCCATGACCTCCAGCAGCGCCGACTGGGTCTTGGGCGAGGCACGGTTGATCTCGTCCGCGATCACGATCGAGGCGAAGATCGGACCCTTGTGGAACTCGAACCGGCCGCTGCGCTGGTCGTAGATCGTCACCCCGGTGACATCGCTGGGCAGCAGGTCCGGGGTGAACTGGATCCGGGCGTGCGTGCCCTGCACGGTGTTCGCCATCGCCTTGGCCAGCGAGGTCTTGCCGGTGCCGGGGACGTCCTCCAGCAGCAGGTGGCCCTGGGAGATCAGGCAGGTCAGGGCCAGCCGCACGACGTGGGTCTTGCCGACGACCGCGTGCTCCACATTGGTCACGAGCTTGTCGAAGGTGCTGGCGAACCACGCGGCCTGCTCGGCGGTGGTGCTCACGGTGTCTCCTGTCCGGTCGGTGATGCGTCGGGGCGTTCGGGTCGGGTCAGGGCGGTCCGGGGCCGGTGCTCGCCCAGGTGGAGCCGGTCCGGTCGGGGCCGGGGTCGGGGCAGGGCCGCTACCAGGTGACCCTGCCCGCGGTGTAGGTCTTCCCGTTCACGGAGACGCTCGCCCAGACCTGGTAGTTCGGGTAGCCGAAGACCCAGGGGTCCCCGGACCAGTCGCCGCTGGAGTTCACGGTCACCGACTTCGACGGCATCGGGTCGCTGCCGTAGGTGTCGTGCGGGTCGATGGTCACGGTCGAGTTGGGCGTGAAGTTGCTCAGCACGACGTGCACATAGGCACAGGGCGTGGTCCAGCAGACGCCGCTGATCTGGTGCGCCGCTCCCTTGCTGACGCTCACGCTCGGCGTGATCGTGTAGCCGGAGGCATCGGCGGAGTCCCCGGTCTGGTTTGCGCTGTCCACCGCGCGCACCCGCAGGTCGTAGGTGGTGTCCGCCTCGCCGCCCTCGCTGGAGCTGCCGCAGCCCGAGCCACGGGTCACCCACGAGCCGCCGTTGAGGCTGGTCTCCAGGCGGGTGATGGGCCGCCCGTTCTCGGCCGGCGGGCACCAGGAGAAGTTCACCGTGAAGCCCGACCCCGACCCGGACGAGTTCACCGAGGGCAGTCCGGGTGGACCGTACGGGGTCACCGAGTTCGAGGACGAACTGCCGGAGCCGCAGTAGTCGTTGCAGGCACGGACGGTGAACGAGTACGAACTGCCGTTGTCGAGCCCCGAGACCGTGATCGAGGTGGAGCTCGATCCGGTGCTCACCCACGACCCGCCGTTCACGCTGTAGTCGTAGTTGGTGATCTGCTTCCCGTTGTCGTTCGGGGCGGAGAAGGCCAGGGTCGCGGTGCGGTCGCCCTCCGTGGCGTTCACGCTGCCCACCCCGTCGGGTGCGCCGAACACGTCGACCGCCTGGGAGCTGCTGCTCGCCGGGGAGGTGCCCGACTTGTTCTTCGCCGCCACGGTGAAGGTGTAGGAGCTCGAGTTGCTCGCACTGACGGTCTGCGAGGTCGACGAGCCGGACACGGCGAGGGTGTTGACCTTGGCACCGTCCTTGTAGACGGTCAGGTCGTACTCGGCGATGTCCGCCCCGTTGTTCGCGGGGGCGGCCCAGGAGACGTCCACCTGACCACCGAGGGCTCCGCCGGAGTTCACCGCGGTGGGCGGAGAAGGCTGGTCGGGGATGCCCGCCGGGATCTCCGACGCGGAGGCCGCGCTCAGCGGACCGTCGCCCTTGCTGTTGGTGGCCCGCACCGAGAAGGCGTAGGCGGTCCCGTTCGTGAGCCCGGAGACCACGGTGGAGGTCACGTTCCCCAGCGGGATGACCGAGCCGCCCGCGCTCGGCGGGGAGATGGTCAGCTTGTACCCGGTGATCGGGGACCCGTGGTTCACCGGCGCCTGCCAGGTCACCGTGATCTGGCGCCCGGCGCCTCCGGCCACGAAAGCCGCGGTCGGTGCCTCGGGCTGTTCCGGCACCTTGTCCGGGGTCACCGTGGCCGACTGAGTGCTCCAACCGCCGGGACCGACCTCGTTCACCGCCCGGTAGGTCAGCCGGTAGGTGTGCCCGTTGGTCAGCCCGGTGAGCCGGCAGACCTCGGTGGCGCAGCTGTGGATCGCGCTGGCCCCACCGGTCGAGTCGCTCCCCTGGACGTCGTACCCGGTGATCTCCGCCCCGTTGTCGGCGGGCGCGGACAGGCGGAGCACGGCGTACTGGTCGCCCTGGTCGGTGACCGTCGGCGCCGCGGACGGGGTTGCGGGCCTGCCCCGTACGGAGACGCTGATGCGTCCGGTGACGTGCCGGGACGGGTCCTTCGTGGCGTCCGCGACCTGGTAGGTCAACTGGGCGGTGCCCACGAAGCCGGAGCCCGGGGTGAAGTCCACCTCGTCGCCGCGGGTGCTCACCGCGCCCTGGCCGGCGACCAGGGTGGCGGAGAGCAGGGTGAGCGGCGTGCCCGGGAAGGGATTCGCGTCGTTGGCCAGGACCTTGATCTTGACGGTCTTCCCCTGGGAGGCCTTGGGCACCACGTCGTCGTTGGCCTGGGCCAGCGGACGGGTGCTCTTGATCACCCGGACGGTCACGGTGCCCGGCACCGCCGGGTTCACGCCGTCCTTCACCTGCAGGGTGAGGCGGCCGATCGTCCCCTGGGCCGCGTCCGTGGCCGCCGAGACGACCAGGCTCGTGCCCTTGATCGACGCCGAGACGCCGCGCGGAACGCCCTTGAGGCCGGAGAAACTGTGACCGTCGCCCGGGTCCGGGTCGGTCACGAACTGGCCGAGGTCGACCGTGGTGGGCGTCTCCCCCGGGGCGACGGTGAGAGCGGGCGCGTGGAAGGTCGGGGGCTGGTTGTTCGACGAACGCACCTCGATGGGGAGGGTCAGCACCGCCTTGTGACCACGGGGGTCGTCCGGACCGGTGCCGTTCGTGACCTCGAAGGTGAGGGCGGCCGGGCCGAGGTAGCCCCTCGCGGGCCGGAAGACCAGCGTGGTCGCGTTGCGCACGAGGCCCGAGCCGTCCGAGTTGGTGGCGCTGACCTTGTTCTCCTGGGTCAGGCGGACCGCGTGGCCCAGCGGGTCGACCACGTAGTCGGCCAGGCGGACGGTCAGGGTCGCGCCGGGGGCCACGGTGACCACCTTCGCGGGGTTGCGCAGCCGCGGCAGCTGGTCGGCGAGTCCGGGAACACGGACGAACGCGGTCGAGAACTGGTGGTCCACGTCCGTCACCCGGTAGGCCACGGCCTGCGCATCGTCGGTCACGGCGACCCGGACGAACTGCGAGGGCAGCACCGTCCCGGCCGTGGCGTTCGGCCCGGTCGTGGTGACCACGAGATCCTCCAGGACCCCGTCCGCGTCCTCGTCGTTCTTGCGCACGTCCACGTCGACGACCTTCTTGCCGTCCACCGTCTTCATCGTGGACAGGTCGGTGAGGACGTCGTCGTGGGCGACCGGCGGCAGCAGCGGGGCCTCCGGGTCGACCTGGATGGTCAGGGTCGCGCGGTCACGTCCGCCCATGCCGTCGGTGATCGTGTAAGGGATGTTCAGCGTGGTGGCCTGGTGGGGCAGGGTGAGCGCGATACGGTCCCCGACGATCTTCGGCTGGACCCCTGCGGGCATCGCGCTCAGGTCGATCGGACTCATCGGGTCGAAGCCGATCGGATCGCCGTCGGGGTCGCTGTCATTGGCCAGCACGGGGACCGCCACGTCCTTGCCCGGCCGGGCACGCAGGATGTCGGGGATGGCGACCGGGGGCTGGTTGTCGTCCGCCCGGGGGGCCACTCCCACCCGCACCGTGGCGGTGGCCCGGGCCCCGAGCTCGTCCTGGACCGCATAGGTGAACGAGTCGGTGCCGCGCCCGTTGGGGAACGCCTGGTAGACGAGGGTGTCGCCGTCCTCGACCCGCAGTACCCGGCCCAGTCGGGGCGAGGAGGCGATGCCGAGGAGGGTGACCGTGTCGCCGTCGGGGTCGATCCCGTTCAGCGGCACGGTGATGCGGGTGGTCGACCCGGCGAAGACCCGCGCGTCCGCCGGTGACGGGGCCGGTGGCTGGTTGTGGCGGGCGTCCGGCGGGCGAACCGTGATCGTGACCTGGGCGGCCGAGCGGGCACCGTGCGAGTCCACCGCGGAGTAGATGGCGGTGAGCGTCAGCGGGTGACCCGGCGTGGGCAGGGTGGTCGGGGACTGGTAGCGCAGCGAGTCACCGGCCGCGAAGAGGAGTCCCTGCGTGGGGCCGACCCCGGTCACGGTGTCGCTCACGTGCAGCGGGTCGCCGTCCGGGTCGCTGTCGTTGGCGAGCACCGGGATGGTCACCACGTCACCGAGCCGCACCACGGCCGTGTCGTCGCGGGTGAGCGGTGCCTGGTTCACGGGCGCGATCGGCAACGTGCGGACGGTGATGGTGCCCTGGCTCTCCGCGACTCCGTCCGTGACCACGTAGGTCAGGTGCGCCGGCTCGGACAGGGCGTGACTCGCCACCACCCGCACCACGTGCAGGCCGAGCACCGAGACGGACAGCCCGGAGTCAGCGGGAGCGTGCACCGAGCGCACCAGCAGGACGTCGCCGTCGAGATCGAGGTCGTTGGCCACCGCGTCCACGACGCCGGCACCGTTCTCGGGGACCGCGAGGTTGTCCGCCACCGCGACCGGCGGCGAGTTGCCGGCCGCGCCGCGCACGTCCACGCGCACGAGCGCCCAGGCCGTCTGGGTCCCGTTGGTGATGGTGTACTGCATCACGTACGAGCCCACCTTGTGGGCGAGGAAACCCACCGTGCCGTTGCGCTGGTTGACCGTCACGTCCGCCCCCGCGGGGTGGTCGATGTCGATCATCTGCAGCGGGAGACCCTGCGGGTCCGAGTCGTTGGCCAGGGGGCGCAACGTGGTCGGTTGCCCGACCCGGGCCACGAACAGGTCGTTGTTGGGGCTCGGCGGCAGGTCCTTGTCGGTGATGTCCACCTTCACGAGCAGCGTGCCCGCGACGGGCTTCGACCGGCCGTCGCTGATCGACAACGTCACGGTCTTCTTGGCGTTCCCGGTCTTCGCACCACCGTCGATGAAGGTGACCAGGCCGGCCGAGGTCCAGCGGACGTTGTCCGCGGCGTTCGGCTGCGAGGCGGAGACCAGGGTGAGGGGATCACCGTCCGGGTCGATCCAGTCCGACAACACGTCGCGCTGGGCGCTCTTGCCGCTCTTGACCGTCACCTGGCTGGCGCGGTTGGGCTTGAGATGCGGCTTCTGGTTCACCGAGAACGGGCGCACCGCGACGTGGCATTGCGTCGAGTCGGTGCCCCCACGGCCGTCGCCGACGGTATAGGTGAAGGTGACCCCGCCCTGGACCCCGTCCCCGGGGGTGAACTGCAGGGCCGCACCGTTCTCGATGAGGTCCAGGTGGCCCTGCGAGGCCGGCAGCGTGGGCAGCTTGGTGATCGCCAGGACGTCGCTGTCGGGGTCGGTGTCGTTGTCGAGCACGCGCAGCACGGTCGACTGCCCCGGCCGGGCGCCGAGTTCGTCGGGCACCGCGTGCGGCGGGTGGTTGACCTTGCTGTAGCGGCGGTGGGGATCGGGGACGTCCTCGTGGGTGTTGTCCTCCCGGTTCTGCTCCTGCTCGTGCTGGGTGACGTCCTGCCAGTTGGAGACCTCGCGGAGCTTGTCGT
>CAZOWW010000152.1:0-12227 GCA_964583765.1 uncultured Kineosporiaceae bacterium | reverse complement strand
GTCACCGGCAAACCCCGCCACCCACCTCGGCGGTCAGAGGCGAAGCCTCATTAGAGGATGAAGGGGATAAGCATCTTGGTCGAGTGCTTGTACGTGGGGTAGCTGTCCGGGAACTGCTGGTTCAGGTATCGCTCTTCGACCGTCGCGCTGTAGACGAAGTACACAGTGGCCAGAGCCACGGCGAGGAGCCAGGTCCAGTCCAGCGCGAGCGCAGTTCCGGCGCCAGCGGTCAGGATGCCCGTGTATATGGGGTGGCGAACCCAACGGTAGGGGCCGCTGGTCACCAGGTGTGGGTCGTCCTTCTGCGTCATCGGGCCGCCCCAGTTGCGCCCGAGGTGGACGCGGGCCCAGATCGCCAGTCCCAGTCCGACGGCGAACAGGATGAGCCCGACGCCGGCGCGCCAGAGGTCGGTCCGGATGCCATGGTTCCTGAACGCTCCCAGCCGCACCAAGAGGATCACCACCACGAGGAGTAGGGCTCTGATCTGCAGCTCGCGCCTCCAGGGGATGCGGCTTCTCTTGGTGGAGAAGGCCGCCACGAACCAGTAGATCCAGAACGCTGCCCAGCCGAGGGCGAAGACGAGCCCGAGCGCGTGCACGACAAGCACCCTGTCACCCCCACGAGGCGGTGGGGCGAGGGGGTCGAGGCCAGTCGCTCTGGGTATGCCGTCTCACCTTCGAACCGTCATGCGCAGAGCGGCATGAGCGTAAACATCGTGTGATCGGTTGCCACCTTCAGAAGTGAGTGGCGCGGTTTCTTCAGGGCGATGTGTCGCCGAAGACGAGGGTGCTGCGGGCTGTCTCGATGACGTCACTGGTGATGACGTCCAGCGGGAGTGTCCGACGGACGACCTCTGGCCAGGGCCATCTCAACACGGGCCCGAGCGGGGCCGAACGGAACCGCCACAACCAGTCCAGGTCCGCTCGATTGGGATGCCGGCCGCGGCCAGGGCATCGAGTTGGCGTTCCAGACTCTGCTTGGTGGTGGAGACCCGGGCGTATCCCAGATCGAGCCCACCAGGTGGGCGAGTCCCAGTGGTGGCCACGTCGCGACCGTACCGGAAGTCAGTTCCGTACGGTCCGGCCTGACTAAGATCGTTGGGGCGACTTGCGGAACGGATTTGATGCCTTTCACCTGCGGCCATTCGCGTCACGGAAGACCGCCAGCCGGGTGTTCCAATTCCTTGGAACCGGAACAGCGGTCGCGCCGCCGCCATGTCGTCGTCGGGTCAGCTGCTCCTCGGCCGTCGATTCAGAAGCGACTCTGCCTCCTGGTGGCGGCCCACCGCCAGGTAGTTGAGGGCGAGGTTGTTGCGGGAGGTCAGAGTGATGGGGTGTTCGGGGCCCAGGACCCGCACCCGGGCGGCCAAGGTTGCCTCGTCCAAGGTGATCGCCTCCTGGTGGCGACCCACCGCCCGGTAGCCGACGGCGAGGTTGCTGCGAGAGCCCAGGGTGTCGGGGTGTTCGGGGCCCAAGACCCGCTCACGGGCGGCCAGGGTCGCCTCGAACAGCGTGATCGCCTCCTGGTGGCGACCCACCGCCCGGTAGCCGACGGCGAGGCCGTTGCGGGAGCGCAGGGTGTCGGAGTGCTCGGGTCCCAAGACCCGCTCCCGGGCGGCCAGGACCTGTTGGTTGATGGGGAGTGTCTGGGTGTAGGCCCCGACCGCGTACAGCCAATCCCCGACGCTGTTGCTGGTGGTGCAGATGTGCTGGGTGGTCTGGTCCGCCAGGTCGGGGTTGGTGGTGTGGGTGAGTAGGGCCAGGGTTTGGGCGCTCAGGTCGGCGGCCAACCCTGCTGCGGGTGGCGGGGCCTGCTCGGGGGGAAGAGCCTGGGCCAGGGCGGTCGCGAGGTGGTCCAGGAGCCCGGCGGTGGCCTGGGGGGTCTGGGCCTCGTGCAGGGAGCGTGCGATGAGCCGGTGCATGAGCACGCCGGTGCTGTCAGTGGTAAGGGTGATCAGTGAGGCGCCTGCCAAGACACCGATGATCTCGTCCACGTCGTCTTGGTCCACACCCACCCCAGAGCTGGGGGTGCCGAGTAGAGCGGTGACCAGGGTGGTGAGCAGGGTTCGGGTGACGCCGTTGGGGTCGAGCAAAGCCAAGACGTTCAGGACTGTGCGGGCGTGGGCGTGCCGGTCGGTGGCCGCCTGGACGGATAGGCCGATGGCTTCGGTCAGGCCCCGCGGGTACCCGGGGGCAGGGGGCAGGACCCGTTCTAGGCGTAGGGCGGTGAGCTTGTCCAGGTACCGGGGGTAGGGCAGGCGCTGGCTAATGATGACGCCGGCGGCCTGGGCCAGAGCCAGCGGTAGATCCCCCAGGGCGTCGGCGACCTGGTCCGCGCAGGCAGGGTCGTCCAGGCCGGTGCGCTCGGCCAGGAAGGCCACGAACTGGGCGCGGGTGTAGGTGCCGACCGGGATCGGGGTGGCCAGGGAGGTGAAGGCCTGGTCGGTGCTGGTCAGCACAACCCGGCAGGCCCGCCCGGTGGGCAGCCACCGGGTGACCTTCTCGGGGTTCTCGGCGTTGTCGACCACGAGCAGGCCTGGGACGCCCAGACCGGTCAGGTAGTCCCGGGCCCGGGCCCGGGCCGCGGAGGCGGCGATGTCTTCCCCATCCACGCTCAGGTTCACCCGGTCCGCCAGAGCAGCCAGGCCGGTCTGCAGGGCCAGTTCGGTCTCGGCCGAGACCCACACCACCACTCGCGGGTCATTCAGGTCAGCGATTGCCGCGCTGGCGTAGGCCGCGGCCAGAGCGGACTTCCCGACTCCCCGGCCTCCCGCGCACACCGCCGCCCGCCCACGCTCACCCAGGACCCGCTCCAGGTCGGCCAACTCTGTCCGGTCCACGAACCCCGCCGGCTCCCCAGGGACCTCCCCGACCACCAGCTTGTCCGCGACCACCTCCGCCGCACCTGAAGGCCGCAGCGCCTGGATGTTCTGGACGTTGACTGTGTCGGCCTGGCCGACGGCGGCGCCGCCGCGATCAGCCTGGATGGTCCGCCCGTGGTGTCCGGGAACGGTGGGCGGTGGTTCGTTCCCGGTCAGCGAGGGTTGTCGGTTCCTGGTGGGGGCGTGTACCCGGCGTGGACGCCGCCGGTGATGTTCACCGCGGCGACCCCACCATGGTCTACGGTGATCGTGTTGCCGGTGATGGGGCCGGTGGTGATGGACCCGATCCCGCCCTCGATGCGCGTCAACTGCACCTGCAGCGCGCTGGCGGCCTGGGTCACGGCCGGGTCGTGTTCGACTTGGTGGGTGCTCAGGTAGGTGGCCAGTGCCTGCTGCAGGGCGGCGTCGTCGGGCTTGACCTCGAGCTGGGCGAGCTTCTCCTTGGCGTCCTTGTCGGTGCCGAATCGGGTCCGGATCGCCTTCTTGCACGCCGCGTACGCGTCGGTGATCCCGGTCTTGACGACCTCGCTGAGCCCGGCGGCCGCTCCTGTGCCGGCGGCGATCTTCGCGCCTGCGGCCAGGGCCACAACCAATGTCACTGGATCCACCTGGACATCCCCCTGCTGGGCCAGGACGACCCCGCGTACTCACGGTTATCGGACGATCACACGTCCTGTGCGTAAGTTACCCGATCACCGCGAACGATCGGCCCGGAACGCCCACAACCGCCCTCCGCCGGGCCTGACCGGGCCTGAGCGAGGTGCGGGCCGAACTGCTGCATCGCGACGCGTCCACCCTTCGCCGCTGGCGGACCCAGAACCCGGTCCAGGGACCGCCGTTCGTCCAGCTCTCCGAGCGTGTGACGTTGTACAGCGCCCTGGACGTCGAGGAGTGGCTGCGTGCCTCCCGTGTCGTGCCGGGGGTGGCCGCCTGATGACTCCTGCGCAACGGCCGGCGATCGGCGTCTCGCTGTCGAGGGACATCGAGTTCCGTGCCGGTCGCCGTAGCCCGTACCGGGCGAGTGTCCGGTGGATCGATCCCGCGACGAAGCGGCGCAAGTCGCTCTCGCAGAGCGCTGAGACGCCCGAGGCGGCGCAGGCCTGGATCCTCGCGATGGAGCAGGCGGCCACGGCAGGTATTGATCCCGGAACGGCGACTATGACCTTGGGTGCGTACGGTGAGTGCGTCATGCCCTTGGCCATGCGGGGGCTCGAAGTCAAGACGCTGGACCCGTACCTGGCCGGCTGGCGCAAGCGCGTGGTCCCGGCCCTGGGCCACCTGGCGGTCACGATGGTCACCAACGGCGCGGTGGATCGGGCGGTGCACGGGTGGATCGCCGAGGAGTGCAGTCGTTCCACGGTCAAGAACAGCCTGGCCGTGTTGACCCGGGTCATGGAGCAAGCCGTGCGGGACGGCCTCATCGACCGCAATCCTGCCAGGGTTGTCGGTTGGCAGCGCGAGTACCAGCGGGCCGAGGACGAACTCGACAACCCCGGGTCCCTGGCCTTGAAGGACTGGGACGCCCTGGCACGACTCGCGGCCGCCCTGGTCGAACGCTCGGCCGACGGTTTCGCCGGGTGGGGCGATGTCGTGGTGTTCGCGGCCTGCACTGCGAGCCGCATCGGTGAAGTGTCCGGGGCCCGGGCGAAGGACATCGACTGCGAGACCTGGACGTGGACGGTGCGGCGGCAGATGACGACCGGGCCCGGGGGACTGGTCGACAAGGGCACCAAGAGCAAGCGTGCGCGGGTGGTGCCGCTCATTCCGGAGATCCGCGAGCTCGTTTCCACGCGCGTGGCCAGGGCCGTCGACGGTGACGCTCGGCTGTTCACGGGGCCACGGGGAGGGCGCATCAGCACGTCGGTCCTGCGTGATGCGACGCACTGGGACGAGGTCATCACCCAACTCGGCTATGAGCACCTGCGGCGCCACGACCTGCGCCACACCGGGCTGACGTGGATGGCCGATGCCGGGGTGCCTGTGCACGTCCTGCGGAAGATCGCAGGACACGGTTCGCTGGTCACCACACAGCGGTACCTGCACCCGGACCGAAGGTCGATCGAGGCCGCCGGAACGGCCCTGAGCACCGAGCCCATTTCAACCTGTCTGCTTGGCCGTCCCCGTCGGCGCTGCCTCTGGCGCGACCGTCTGGAGAGAAGTCGCTGACCTGCAGCGTTTCCCCCTCTCGAGATGCTGCAGGGAGTCAGGACGGCCCCCGTGAGCTGCAGAGACTCAGGTTGGAAAGGGCTCACCTACCTGGGCGAGTGCTCGACGGGGCAGCGGTGCGCAGATGGTCCACAAGGCGAAGTTGGGTAGTCCGGTCAGTGAATCTCCGCCATGGGGGCGGGAAGGGTCCCTCACTTGGGGTATCGGCGCAGGTGAGGGGCCCGTGCGTTTCGTGTGTATGGCATCGGTGAAACCAGGTTCAATCAGACAAACGACTGATCGGTGCCGCCAAATACGGAGGAGTCGTCACCGTTCGCCCCACGATTCCTGCCGGTATCGTGCACCGTTGCGACCGATGGAAAGAATTGACTAAGGAGGCGTGATGCCCGATTACGACGATCGAGGCTCATCGGATGGATTGCCCGGACCAAATCGTGTCGAACAACTCGTAGCTCGCATACAGCGTCGAGGGCCCAAGTTCTGGGTGTTCGTGGTCGTCGCCCTCCTCTTCACCGTGGGCGGGATCGGTCGCGCGGTCTCTGGGGACAAGTCCGCTGATGACTCGTCGTCCCGTAGCGACACGGCTGGGGTGCAGTTGGTGACCTCGACTCCTCCCGCCCCAGAGACCTCGCAGGCCGACGCTTCGTCCGCAACGACCCCGCAGGCTGAGGCTCCCTCCACATCCGGCACCTGTCACCTCAAGTACAAGGAAGATCTGATCGAGCGGAGTATCGCCCCAGGAGTGCAACCCGACTCCATGCTCGTCGGGGACGTGGTCCTCGCGCTCTGCCTTCCGACCGTCGAGGCGATCCGTGTTCAGACTCCGTCCGGCCCTGGATACTGCACGCAAATTGCACGAGTCGCTGACAACCCGGGCTACCAGGACGACGTTCGGCCAGCCAAGCCACTCAAGAAGGTCCTCGCGCAGTACGGGGACGGCTGCTGAACTCTGGCTCGCCATCCCGCGCCAAGGCTGAGGACTGTCCGATCTCGTGCCTACCCTCCTGGGCATGTCCACTCTTCGTTCCTACCCGCCTGAGGCGAAGCCCGTCGTGCACGTCCTGCACAACGACGGCTGCTGGTACCTCGGTCGGTTGTGCGCGTGGCAGTGGTACGACGAGGCGTGGCACGCGGTCGTGGAGTACACGGTGCGCTCGGGCTGCCAGTTGTACCTGGATGTCCCTGCCACCGACGTTCGTCAGCCGGGGCCAGGTCTGCATGCGTTGGACGGGAGCCGGCTGACCGGAGAGCCCCCAGGCGTGCCCAGTTGGCCGTGACCGGGGCCGACATCCGCGGCCGACGGGGGTGCCTGCGCTCCGGTCGACGACCCCAGGATGCCTCTGGAACGGCCTCGAATGACTCCCTGAGCGGGCGTCTCACAGCCCGATGGTCCCCAAGTGGTCCCCAAACCGACCCCGGATGGCCTCGCGCAACAACCTGCGCCAGTACAGCGAAAGGGCCTCCCACCTGTAACTTCGTCGCGGTGAGAGGCCCTTCTCACTCTGTCGGGACGGCGAGATTTGAACTCGCGACCCCTTGACCCCCAGTCAAGTGCGCTACCAAGCTGCGCCACGTCCCGTCAGCGCCATACGTACGGCTCTGATGTTCAGGATGCTACCGCACGAGGCACACCCGCCTCACACCGGAATCGGCGACCGCGACCGCGCCAGTGTCACGCCTCGGCCCGTGCCGCGCCCCCCACAGACAGCAGCGGTTAAGGGTGGACCGCTGTCCCCTCCTCGTCGGTGGTCCGCCCTCAGCCGCGGGAGCGCGCTTGTCCGCCGTCCGCCGCTGTCGTCGCTTGTCCGACGTCGTCGTTGCTCGTCCGCCTCCGCCGTCGTCCGCCGTCGGCTGGCCGCAGTTGGCTCCCGTTCCCCTGGCGCGGCCAGCCATCCGTTCGGCCGCCCGTCCGCCCGGCCTTCGTCGTGCTTTCTCGCCGTTCCCCTTCGCCGTCGTCAGCTCACGTCACGGCGAAGCGCGCGGCGTGCGCCGAGGGCCGTGGGCAGGACGATCCAGGCGATTACCGCGGTCAGGTCTGAGGCGATGTGGCCGCGCAGATCGATCTCACTCACGTGGCCGATCGTCTTGTAGATGTCCAGCCACTTCGCCTGGTCGTGCAGGACGTGGCCGGCGATGATCTGCCAGGCGCTCGGGGCCACGAAGAGCGCGGTGATCGCGATCGGGGTGGACCCCGCGAGTGCCCCGATCGCCACGCCAAGGAGCACATTCACGGTGCTGGCGGCCAGTAGCCCGCCGATCAGGGTGCCGCTGTGCCCCCAGTGGATGCCGTGACCGTCGATCGAGCTGCCCAGGAGCACGCCCACCGTGGCCACCCCCATCAGACCCAGGGTGAGCCCGAGTTCGAGGACGACCGCCGCCGCGAGTTTGGCCGAGAACACCCGACCTCGACGCGGACTGAGCGTGAAGGTGGTCAGCACCGTGCGCTGGCTCCACTCGCTGGTCATCGCCATCACGCCGAACACGGGGATGAGCAGGACGACGCCGGTGCTCGCGCTGCCGAGCCAGTCCTCGTACGACGCGGGCTGACCAGGCAGGTGCGTGAGCTTCCACCCGACGCCGATCAGGGCGAGGGCGAAGGTGCCGGCGAGCAACGCCCATCCCGCGCGAGTGTCGACCGACTTGCGCACCTCGATCGTGACCAGTCTCGCCCACGAAGGACGGTGCAGTCCGGTCGCCGTCGAATCGCTCCCAGAGCCGCCGGCGTGCGAGGGACTCCGGCCCTGGTGGTGCCCGGTCGCACTGGAGTGCCGGTCGCCCGGGGCGCCGGACGAGGTGAGGGCGGTGGTGGTGCTCATGCTGCAGCCTCCGTGTCGGTGGTGGCGGTGAGGGAGAAGAACAGGTCCTCCAGCCCGGAGGTGTCGCCGGAGCGCAGTTCGGTGAGCACCTGCCCAGCCGCCAGGGCGATCCGCCCGACGGTCTCGGTGGTGGCATCCACGCGTAGTGCGTCGGAGCTCGGGGTGACGGTAAGGCCGGCCCGCGTCAGCGCCGTGTGCAGTGCAGGCGTGTCCAGGCCTCGGACCAGCACCCCTGAGGAGGCGAGGAGCTCGGCCATCGCGCCGTCCGCCACGATCCGCCCGGAGCCGATCACGACGAGGTGGTCGGCGGTGGCCTCGACCTCGTGCAGGAGATGACTGGACAGCAGCACGGTTCCGCCGGCATCGGCGAACCCGCGCAGGAGTTCCCGCATCCAGCGGATCCCCTCGGGGTCCAGCCCGTTCGCTGGCTCGTCGAGGATCAGGGCCAGTGGGTCGCCGAGGAGCGCCACGGCGAGCCCGAGGCGTTGCCGCATGCCCAGGGAGTAGCCGCCCACCCGACGACCGGCCGCCGCGCTGAGGCCGACTCGCTCGATCGTCGCGTCGGCCTGCTGCTCGGACACCCCCAGCAGGGACGCCGCGAGCCGGACTGTTTCGCGTCCCGTGCGTCCGGCATGCTGCGCCGCGGCGTCGAGCATCACCCCCACGACGCGACCGGGGTTGGGCAGGTCGGAGTACCGGATGCCGTCGATGGTGGCCCGGCCCGCGTTGGGGCGCGTCAGTCCGGTGAGCATGCGCAGGGTGGTCGACTTGCCGGCGCCGTTCGGGCCGAGGAACCCGGTCACCGTGCCCGGTCTCACGGTGAAACTGACGTCGTTCACCACGGCCGGTCCCCGGCCGAAGCTCTTGGTCAGATGTTCGATTCGCATCATGGGCCAAGGCTGTCCGGTGGGCGGTCTCCGGCGGATCCTGCCGAGGGCTGCTGCGCCCGCGACGTCGGTCGCGACGTCCGAGCCCAGGCATGCGACTTTCGGTGGACGGCGATCGACGACGGCACCGACCTCCGGATGACGTCGCTCGCCGGTCCGGTGCCTAGGCTGGCACGGTGACCAGGCGAGGAATCCCGGACGACGGCGACGGCCTGCCCCGCCCCGCCTCTGCCCCCGCCGGGACCTCTGTTCCTGCCTGCGGAACCACGTCGAGCGGCAGCACCTCCCCGACCGGGGGCGCGGTCCGGGACGGGCGCGATCCCTGGGGCATGTGGGGTCCCTGGGGTCGGACGCCGGAGGGCGTCTGCCTGCTCACACCCGGCGGCCAGGTGCCGCGCTTCTGGTGGCAGCGGCCACGGCTGCGGGCACGGGCAGCCGACCTTTGTTATTTGAGCCTGTGCCTGGTGGCCGTGGTGTTCTCTATGAGTTCCGCCGCACAGCGGGGCTCGTTCACCCTGCTGCTCGGGGCGGTGCTCACTCTCGTCGCCACCGTTCTCCTGGTGGTGCGGCGACGGCGGAACCCGCTCGCGGTGGCCCTGGTCGCGCTCGCTCCGGTGCCCTTGACCGCCTCCGCCACCGTCTTCACCCTCGCCCTCTTCTCGCTGTCGATCCGGCGACGCACGTGGCCGCTCGCGCCGCTCGCCGTCGCCGGGACCCTCGCGGCAGCCTCGAACGCCGGGGGAAACAGCGAGAGCGCCGTCCCGACGGCCTTGGCGATCTGCCTGGGGTACGTCGCGATCATCTCCTTCGGGGCGTTCATCGGGGTCCGCCGGGACCTCGTCTTCTCGCTGCGCGAGCGGGCGGAGCAGGCCGAGTCCGAGGTGGTGCTTCGGGGCGAGCAAGCCCGGTTGGCCGAGCGCACCCGGATCGCGCGCGAGATGCATGACGTGGTGGCGCACCGGATCTCCCTGATCGCTCTGCACGCCGGCGCGCTGGAGTTGAATCCGGGCTGTGGGCCGGAGCAGGTGGAGCGCACCGCGACGTTGATCGGGTCCACCTCGCGGCAGGCGTTGGAGGAGCTGCGGGGAATCCTCGGGGTGCTGCGTGCCGGGGTCGTGACCCCCAGCGCTCCGGTCCCCTCGTCCCAGACCGGCTCCTTGTCCCGCGGTGCTCCGGTTCTCTCGTCGCAGACCGGCTCCTTGTCCCGCGTCGGCGTGACGGGACAGGTCGTCGGGGTCGGTGGCGACGCGCATCCCGGAGTCCCTGGCACCGGAGCGACCCCTGGCGCGGGTATCCCTCCGGGCCCGTTCTCCGGGGTCTCCGGGGCGACCGCCGCCGGGACGATCGGGTTCGCCGGTGCGATCGAGCGGTCCACGGCGGGAGCCTCGGGACCCTTCGCGCCGGTGGGCGCGTCGCCCGTGATCGGCGAGCAGATCTCGGCGTGGACCTCGCAGTGGGACGAGGACGTCGAACTCGCCCCCCAACCGCGTCTTGCCGACGTCCCACGGCTGGTCGAGACTTCCGCGGCCGCGGGAGTGTCCGTCCGTCTGGAGCTCGCCCTCCTGGGTGTCTCCGGGGAATCGCTCGGGCTCGAGTCGCCGGAACTCGCCGTCCTGGACGGGGTGACCGGCCGCACGGTGTATCGCGTCGTGCAGGAGGGGCTCACGAACGTCCACAAGCACGCCCGGGACGCCGCGACCTACGTGGGTCTGTGGGGGAGCCCGGGGACGCGACTGTGGGTGTCGGTGGCGAACGTTCGTCCGGTGGCGGCGTCCTTGCTCGTGCCGGGCTCAGGAGTGGGCCTTCTGGGGCTGCGTGAACGGGTGATGTTGGCGGGGGGCATGCTGGAGGCCGGCCCGGACGGGCGGGGTGGTTTTCAGGTGAACGCGTCCTTCCCCTGGCCGCCCGGGTGAGCAGGCCGACGAACAGTCCGCCGCCGAGCGACAGGAACGGGTTCACGTGGGCACCGATCGAGCCCGCGGGAGGCTCGGGGAGGGGAGTCCACGTGCCGGAGTCCGATGCCCAGCCGATCAGGGTGGTTGTGATCGACGACGACGCCCTCGTTCGGGCAGGGTTGGCGATGATCCTCTCGAGCGATCCGCGCCTGCAGGTCGTAGGGGAGGCCGCGGACGGCGCGGAGGCGGTGACGGTCGTGCAGGCCCACCATCCGGATGTCGTACTCATGGACGTGCGGATGCCCCGCATGGACGGTCTTGCCGCCACCACCGCCGTCGTGGCGTTGCCCGACCCGCCCAAGGTCGTCATCCTCACCACGTTCGGTCTGGACGACTACGTTCTGCGGGCGTTGGAGGCCGGGGCGAGCGGATTCCTGCTCAAGGACACCCCGCCGCGTGAGCTGGTGCGCGCCGTGCACGTGGTGGCTTCGGGGGACGCGATGCTCTCGCCCGCGGTGACCCGGGCGCTGGTCGAGCATGTGGCGACGAACTCGCAGGGTACGCGTCGCCGGCGTGCTGCCGAGCGACTCGCCATGCTGACCGATCGCGAGCAGGAGGTGCTCGTCGCGGTGGGGAGGGGATCCTCCAATGCGGAGATCGGCCGCGTGCTCTTCCTGAGCGAGGCCACGGTCAAGACCCACGTCTCGCGCCTGCTGCTCAAGCTCGACTGCGCGAACCGGGTCCAGTTGGCGATCCTCGCCCACGATGCGGGGCTCCTGGACGACTGACGGGCTGCTCCTGAACGGTTCGGGCTGCTCCTGGGCGGCTGACGCGGGGTTCCTGGACGGCGGGCGCGGACATCTGCCGCGCCGCCCGGGAATCCGGTGACGGCACAGCGGAGGGGACCCACCAGGGTGGTGGGCCCCCTCCGGGGTACTGCGGTCATGCTGTGCGTGCGGTCATGCTGTGCGTGCGGCATGTCCCGTGCCTGGGTCATGCCGCGCCGCCCGGGAATCCGGTGACGGCGCGGGGAGCGGATACCCGGGTCGATGGTTCTCGGCGTCGGGCTCGGACGTCAGGCCGGATCAGGTGTGCCCGGGGGCCTGACGGGTGGGTCGTGCCGTGGCGGGGGTGCGGGTCACTTCCACTTGGTGCCTGCCCAGAGAGCGGAAGTGGCGATGGACGTCAGTGGAACGGGGTCGGTCCAGGCCGAGCCGGCCCAGGCCGAGCCGGTCCAGGAACGTCCGCCCCAGCCGTCGGTGCTCACCTTGGTCCCGGCGAGGATGAGGCTCGGCACGGTGAGGACGGTCCACACCCGTCCACCCCAGGTTTGTCCGGCCCAACTGCTGGTGTCGGTGGCGAAGCCGGTGCCGATGTTCCAGTTGTGGCTGTTGAACTGGTAGCTGGCGTTCCAGCCGGTGTGGGCGGCGGCGTTAGCTGCGAAGACCTGGCTGTTCCACTGGTTGCCCATGGCATCCAGTTCGCCCTGCAGGCGAGCAGCGCCGATCTGGATGACCGCGGAGTCCCCGCGGGCGGACTGCAGGGAGCCGGTGCCGGTGCCGTTGGTCGGGGACTGCAGGG
>CAZOWW010000151.1:0-12720 GCA_964583765.1 uncultured Kineosporiaceae bacterium | reverse complement strand
CGTCGGCGGCGACCACGACGACCACGACGACCACGACGACCTCCGGGTCGACCTGCACGCTGCCGTCGTCGTACCGCTGGTCGTCGACCGGTGCGCTGGCCACCCCGAAGTCGGGCTGGGCGGCGCTGAAGGACTTCACCAACGTCGTCTACAACGGCAAGCACCTGGTCTATGCCTCGTCGCACGACACCGGGTCGTCCTACGGCTCGATGAACTTCAGCCCGTTCACGGACTGGTCCGACATGGCCTCGGCCAGCCAGAACGCGATGAGCGGGGCCACCGTGGCGCCGACGCTGTTCTACTTCGCCCCGAAGAGCATCTGGGTGCTGGCCTACCAGTGGGGTCCGACCGCGTTCAGCTACAAGACCTCCAGCGACCCCACCAACGCCAACGGCTGGTCGGGTGCACAGACCTTGTTCACCGGGAGCATCTCCGGCTCCAGCACCGGTCCGATCGACCAGACCCTGATCGGTGACGGGTCGAACATGTACCTGTTCTTCGCCGGGGACAACGGCAAGATCTACCGGGCGAGCATGCCGATCGGGAACTTCCCGGGCAGCTTCGGCTCGTCGTACACGACGGTCATGAGCGACTCGACGAGCAACCTGTTCGAGGCGGTCCAGGTCTACAAGGTCTCCGGCCAGAACCAGTACCTCATGATCGTCGAGGCCATGGGGGCGAACGGGCGCTACTTCCGTTCCTTCACCGCCTCCAGCCTGTCCGGTTCCTGGACCGCCAACGCCGCCAGCGAGAGCAACCCCTTCGCCGGCAAGGCCAACAGCGGCGCCACCTGGACCAACGACATCAGCCACGGCGACCTGGTCCGCAACAACCCCGACCAGACCATGACCATCGACCCCTGCAACCTGCAGCTGCTCTACCAGGGCAAGTCCCCCAGCGCCAGCGGCACCTACGACCTGCTGCCGTGGCGCCCCGGCCTGCTCACCCTGCAGCGCTAGGGATGACGCAGCTCCGTTCCGGGCGTTCCTGAACGGTTCGGATCACAGCACGCGGCGGGCCGGGCACCATGCCCGGCCCGCCGCCCGTGGTGTTGTGACCAGTTGGTCAAGGCACTGATCGCCCGGTGCGGGCACGGAGCCTCCCGCAGGCCCGACGGCGGAGGGGCTACCGCTCCGCTCGATAATTATCGGCGCCTCACCGTTGACAGCAGCCGTCCTGCGATCTAGTTTACGGCCCTGACATGCGAGGGCCTGCCCCTGGCCCCGCACTCGTCGGGGTTCCCGCATGTCTGCACTGGCCAAGTACGGGTGATGGCTGAAGCGCTCGCGCAGCCTTCGCCGCTACTTGCTCCCGCTCCTGTCCCGCGATTCACACCGTGTGCCCACTCATAATTGACCTGGTAAATGTTAACGATAACATCCATGAACGTCCACCCGTTCGCGTCGATCCGCCAATCTGGGCCCCCGTCTGTTCCGGGACGGGACCGAACCAATGGGACCGAGAAGGTGCGGATCGGCGCCAACAGTCGGAAGGATGAGAGATGACACAAGATCAGAGCGAGCCGGCGAACGACGAGCGAAAGTCACCGAGCCGCAGGGCCGTCCTGACGACGATAGGGACCGTACCTTTCCTCACCTTCGCGGCGCCGATCGTGCTGGCAGGGGAGGCCTTGGCCGCGGCGGCGAGCATCAACCCGTCCTCGCCGAAGCAGACGATCCGGGGCTTCGGCGCCATGACCCACGCCATTTGGGCCGGCGACCTCACCTCTGCCCAGCGGGAGACGGCATTCGGCACCGGCGACGGCAAGCTCGGGTTCTCCATCCTGAGGATCCCGGTCAACGAGAACCAGTCGGACTGGGGTCGTGATCTGGCGACGGCCCAGCGCGCAGTCGCGCTCGGGGCGATCGTCTTCGCGTCGCCGTGGAACCCCCCTGCCAGCATGCAGGAGACCTTCACCCACGGCAGCCAGACCAACGCGAAGCGCCTCAAGACCAGCTCGTACAGCGCCTACGCTCAGCACCTGAACGACTTCAACACGTACATGAAGAACAACGGGGTGAACCTGTACGGCATATCGGTGCAGAACGAGCCCGATTACGCGTCGACGTGGACGTGGTGGACCGCCACCGAGATCGTCAATTTCCTGAAGCAGAACGCCGGAGTGATCGGCACCAGGGTCATCGCACCGGAGTCCTTCCAGTACGTGAAGTCCATGTCGGACCCGATCCTCAACGACTCCGCGGCGCTCGCCAACGTGGACATCATCGGTGCCCACCTCTACGGCACGTCGTACTCGAACTTCCCCTACCCCCTCTTCCAGTCCAAGGGCGCGGGCAAAGAACTCTGGATGACCGAGGTCTACTACCCCAACAGCACCGACTCGGGGGATGCCTGGCCCGGGGCGCTCGACGTGGGCGAGCACATGCACCGAGCCATGGTGGACGCTCAGTTCCAGGCGTACGTCTGGTGGTACCTGCGGCGCAGCTACGGCCCCATGCGCGAGGACGGTGGGATCAGCAAGCGCGGCGCCATCATGGCGCAGTTCGCCAGATTCGTCCGCCCCGGATACGTGCGGATCGACGCCACCGCGAATCCGGCCACGAACGTCTACGTCTCGGCGTACAAGAACGGCAACACCGTCGTCATCGTCGCGGTCAACAAGAACTCCTCGTCGGTGAGCCAGCAGTTCACCCTGGCGAACACCAGTGCGTCCGGCAGCGTCTCGAGCTGGGTGACCGATGCCAGCAGGAGCGTCGCGTCCCAGGCTGCGCTCACGATGTCGAACGGCTCCCTCACTGTCACTCTTCCCGCACAAAGCGTGACGACTTTCGTGACCAGCTTGAGTGGCACGACGACCAGCACGACGACCACGACGGCCACCACCACGGCAACCGCGACGGCCACCACGACGGCCACCAGGACGACGACCACGACGACCACCAGGACGACGACCACGACGGCCACCACCACGCCGAACAACGGCGGCACGGGGGGCCGCGTCGTGTACACGATGAGCACCTGGGACTCCGGCTTCACGGCCGATATCAGCATCACCAACACCGGAAGCTCGGCGATCAACGGCTGGACGCTGGGATTCACCCTGCCCTCCGGCCAGTCCATCACCTCGGGCTGGAACGCCACCTTCTCGCCCTCCAGCGGCGAGGTGAGCGCCCGCAACCTCAGCTACAACGGCACGATCGCCCCCGGGGCCACCGTCAACATCGGATTCCAGGCCACCCATACGGGGAACACCGCCGAACCGACCGCCTTCACCCTCAACGGCATCCCCTGCACCGTGGCCTGACCGACAAACGAATCACCTCGGGGAGACCCGACGAGCGGCGAACGAACGGGATGCGCTCCTCCGTCACCGGAGGGGCGCATCCCCTTGTCTTCCGGCAACGGGACCGGGCCTGTGCCGTGGGTAGCCGGCGGACCCCTTCGAGCTCGTCCAGCGTCGGTACGTTGCGGGTGAAGCCAGAGAATCGATCGAGCGCGGTGTCGCCCGGTTCGCGGACGGTCTTCGTCATTGACGACGGATACTGCCCGTGACCTGCGGAGACGGCGCAAGGCGCCGTCGTCGCTCCCGTCGCCTGGGGTCCGTCGGCGGGGGCTTGCGTTCGCTATGTGTCCACGGAAGGCGCCAGTCGCACCTTGTGGCGGATGCGCGGGCGCGTCCTTCCCTCGACCGAGGTGCAGATGCCGAAGATGCGGGGGTGGGTGGTCCACCCGTTGACGCGGCCTCGGTTGTTGCTGATCTGGACGCGTTCCCGGCCCGCGTCCAGGGCGGAGACGAGGTGGAGGTAGACCGTGCCTGACACTCGTGCCAGGACGATGTCACCGACCTCCAGAGCGGTCGGTTCGACGGGCGCGACCGTCACGAGATCACGGCTGTGGATCAGCGGGACCATGGACAACCCGGTCGGCCGGAATTCGATGGTTTCGCCGGCGGCAACTCGGGTCGCCATCGCCTCCAGGACTCCCACGGTGACTCACCATGCACCTCGGCCGCGGGCCGGTCAATGCGATTTGCCGTCGCTCGGGAAGCGTTCGTATCGGTTCGTCCGGGCCTGGACCTGGGCGAGTGTCCGACCGGGGCCGTCGGCACGGAGATCGGCGGGTGCGAGACACTGCGATCGTGAAGCGAGCCGGTGTGCTACGCCTGACGCGCCTCGCCCTGCTTGTGGGCGGTGCGGCCTGTGTCCTGCTCTCCGCGATATCGGTGTGGAATGGATACTTGGTCGGCGTCTGCCTGCTGATTGGTGCCTCGCTGACTTTTGAGAGGACATGGGATCCGAAGAATGGGCCGCGGGTCGGGGAGTCCCGGGGCAGTGATCGGTTTCCGGCCGGGTGGGGCGAGCACTTTGCGTCGGTGAGAGTGCGTGGAGAGTGACGGCGATGCACCCTTCTGGCAGGCGCCTTGATCTCGCCAAGGGCCCATTCGGCACCCGGCGTGTGGTGCGCCCGTCCTTCGCTGGTGATCTGTTCATCGGTCTCAGGGGATACTCGCCGGTGTGGGCATCGACATCCATGGGTTCATCGAGGTCCGGCCGTGGGCGTCCTGGCCGGACCTGCCCTCGGAGATCCCCTGGAAGGCGGCGGCGCGCCTGGACTGTCTGAACATCACCCGCGACTACGACGCGTTCGGCTGCCTGTTCGGGGTGATGAACTTCGCCGGATTCCAGCCCATCGCAGCTGATCGTGGCCTGCCCGAGGACGCCGGCGAGCTGGTTCGCCAGGAACGTCAGGCGCTCTACCAGCCGGCGCAGTGGACCACCTGGATCAGCTGGGAGGAGATCCGGTCCATCGACTGGCGGGAGCCCGCCGAACGGGTCGACGCCCGGTTGCACGAGTACCACCGGACCCCGGACGGGCAGTGGCAGTGCGTGGGGAAGGCGGCCTGGTCCCGAGAGATGCGCCAGGCCCAGGGACTGGAAGTGCCCCCACCGGGAACACCGCCCGGGACCTGGCCCGAAGGCTCGATCTGGACCAGCGGGGACATGCAATGGCGTGCCGAACGCCTCACCAGGGGCCACGCCGTCCCCGCCGACAGCGCCTGGCAGCCGGTCTGGGACGTTATGGGTGTGCTGGGCCGTCTCCACGGAGAACGCAACTGCCGGCTGATCGTCTGGTTCGACGGCTGACCTTCACTCCCGCGACCAGAGTCGGGCTGGTGGGTGCTGGTGGGAGAGATCGGCTGGGTGAAGACTGATCGTCATGCGGACGTGGTGGGTGTGGCTGCTGCCGGTCGCCACTGCGGCCGTGGTGGCGGCGGCCCTGTGGACCCGGCGGGTGCCTTTGCCGCTGGCTGGGCTGCAAGGTCTCACGCTTGTCCAGTTGGTGATGCTCGGCATGGCCAGGAAGCACCACGAATCGCTTCGGTGGAATCCGGGGTTGGCGTTCGCGGACGCCGGGGTGTGCAGGCAGAAGCTGATCGACCGCCTGGGCCTGTCGCTACGGGTTTCCTTTGGGATCTTGTTGGTGGGTGGCGGCGGGGTGTACGCCGAGAAAGGTCAGGAGGGCGGGGCCGTCCTCCTGCTGGTGCTCGCCGCGCTCCTCATCGTGTGCTACGGGGTGATTACCCTGCTACCGCCGAAGCCGTGGCAGCTCGAGCCTCCGGCGGGTGGCTGGCCCCCGTGGGCGGAGATGCCAGGTGCTCAGGCGCCCGCGAGCCGTGATCGCGGATGTGACTACTGTGCGGACGAGCGGAACATGGCGTGCGGGCATGTCCGCCCGATCGCCACGGACGCGGCGCGAGGCACACTCCTGTTGTGGTGTCCACGGTGCGGCTCGCTGTACCAGGGCTTCCACACGAGTCGCTTTGTGGAGCGGCTTGATCGTGAGATCGCCATCCGGCTCTACCCGGATGTGCCCTGGGCCTCCTGACCGGTCCGTCCGCGGAGCGGACACCTTGATCTGGGCGAGGTCAGGGAACGGCGCCGCAGCTCACCGTGGGTTTGTGTCGTGCCCGCGGGAGGGTCTTCGCCTCCCGCGGGCACGGCGAGCGAACCCCAGGTGTTGACAGGCCGCCGGACGGGCACATCACGACCTGTGCGGATGTATAGGGAAATATCGGGTAAACGGGTGTGGCTGGTCCTCACCGACGTCCTCGTGGTGGCCTGGATCTGGTTCTGGGTCTGGCTGGCGATCAAGCTCTACGACCTCACGGAGAAGCTCGGGGTTCTGGGGCAGCGGATGGAGGGCGCCGGGAACGAGATGTCTGGCGGCCTGTCCGATGCCGGGTCAGGGGTCGGCCGCGTGCCAGTCGTGGGCGGGGAGATGTCCAAGCCGTTCAACCGGGCAGCGGACGCTGCGCGGTCACTGGCCGACGCGGGCCGCCAGCAGCAGCACATCGTGCACGAACTCGCCTGGGCCCTGGCCCTGCTGCTGCTGTTCGTGCCGGTCTGCCTGGTGCTGTTCTGCTGGCTACCGCTGCGGCTGCGCCGGTATCGGCGCGCCCGCGCGGCAGCCGCGCTACGGAAGGGGAGAGCCGGACAGGACCTGCTCGCGCTGCGAGCTCTTGCCAACCGGCCGTTGCGTCGGTTGGCCAGGATCGACGCAGATCCCGTGGCGGGATGGCGACGTGGCGACCAGCTCGTCGTGGAGGCACTGGCCGGGCTCGAGTTGCGGCATTTCGGCTTGCGCGCACCCCGAGGCTCCACGGGCCCGGACTGAGCCGTGCCTGACGGTTCCCGGACGATGCCACGAGCCAGATCTTGATCGCGGCGATGGTCGGAGTGCCGTTCGGCGACGAGGACGGGGCGGGGGCGATGGTGCAGCTGATCGACGGCGAACTGGCGGTCCCGTTCGCGACGAAGCCGAAGGAGGTCGACTGTCCGGAATCGTCTCCTCGGTGGGCGGCAGCGGATGGATCTTGTCCTGGCACAGCGCGGGGAGCTGTCGTGCCCGGAGCGCGCCTCGGGGGCTTGATCCGGCGAAACACGACCAAGCCCCCCGAAGCCATCCGGGCCTCAAGGCCTTCTGATCCTCAACTCCCGCGCGGGGGTGTGCACGCGGCAGGAACGGTCAGCTGAAGAAGCTGCCGTAGGGGCCGTTCAGGATGCCGGTCTTCTGGCTCTCGCTGAAGTGCACGTTCGGGTAGCTGTAGAAGGAGGCGGACATCGGCGTCCCGTCGGTGCTCGTGGAGTCCGGCAGGCCGAAGGCGTGCCCGAGTTCGTGCACCATGCCTCCTTACCACCGGTTCATGGCGCCGTTGATGCCGGCCGCACCGTCAGCGTCAGGCCCGCTGAGCAGGGCCCAGCCGCCGCCGCCGGACTGGTTCACCTCCTCAGCACTGATTTCACCGACGTTGACCAACCGGCTGTCCGGCGACTTCAGACCCAATCGGCGGATCAGCTCGTTCTGCATGTTGAAGACCACGCACCAGTAATGGTCGCTGGTGGTGCAGCCGTTCGTGATGTACCAGTTCCGGTCGTGATCGCCGTTGACCACCTCGACCACCACGCTGTTGAGCTTGAAGGTCTTTCCGAGCTCCTGCCTGTAGTAACGCTGGGCCTCGTACATCACCGTGGTGATGCCGTCCGGGTAGCGCTGGTCGTAGGCCACATCGGTGGGCTTCAGCCAGAACACGCGGACGGTCCCCGACCGGGACCACGAGCCAGGGGACGTCGTCGGGCGCCTGCTCGGCCGGCTACCGGACGATCGGCTCCTGGACGGGCGGCTTCCAGGCTGAGGTGACGGTGACCGCCGGCAGTTCGGCCCTCACCGGCTGGACGGTGACCCTGACGTGGCCGTCCGGGCAGAGCCTCAACCAGGTCTGGAACGGCGTACAGAACGGCACGAACCAGATCAGCAACGCCGCCTACAACGGCAACCTGACTGCCGGTACCTCGACCACCTTCGGTTTCATCGGCAACGGCAGCGCCGCCACCCCGACGCTCGGCTGCGCACAGGGCTGATAAGGCCTGGCCCAGCTGAAGTACCCGGCCTGGCGGTGCCAGGCAGTGGAATCACCCCGGTGGGGCCGAGTCAGGCCCGGCCCCACCGGGACTCCTCACCGCCGCCCGGGAACGCGTGGCCGGGGCGGTCCGGTGTTTGCGACAGGTGCGGTGCCGGAAGAATGCCCGGCAAACCGGCTGACCTGCCCGAAACGGACTAAACACAATCAATCCGGAGTTCTGGAAGGGCGACCGCGGCGCACCGGCGAACAACCGAGGCCGGAGGGACTGGTGGCGTACCGCGGGACCCCACGAGCTCTACTCTATGGTTGGACGTGTGGCGGACGATTTTGTCAGGGCCACTCTCGTGGACGGAAGAACCGTAGTAGTACTTCGGTACCCCAAAGACGCTCGACCCAAGATCGATTACCGTCAACTTCACCGAGATGAATCGAACACAGTTGAAGAAGTCGATCATTGTGGGGGATCGCAGTGACCCAACCAGCTGACGTCGGCCAGGTTCGGCGACCCAGACTCATCGTCATGGCAACGGCGTTGTTCGGTAGCGTCGCCGCGTTGGTCGCACTCGCGCTGCCGTGGTGGAGCGCGTCGGGTCGGTCGGCAACCCCGACGGCAAACGGACTGTTCCCGACCCTGACAATGAGTCTGGTCGTGCTCGCCGCCGTCGGCGTGGACGTCGCGATGCGGGTGCGCAAGAACTTCGGGGCTGCTCCTCACGCACTGATCGCCATTGCGATCGCAGCCCTCACGGTCGTCGGGATCGCCTTCTACGCGCTGGATAATTGGGGCGAGGCGACTCGTGGGTACGGACAGGTGGCGGCGCTGATCGGGGCCACATCAGTGTTGACGACCGCGACCTGGAGTCTGACATCCGCCGGGCCGCCGAGGCCGGTCGACCAGGTCGATCCCGATCAGGTCCCTCGAACCCAGCCCGTAGTTCAGCACGGCATCCAGGATCAATCTGCGGAACCGCTCCCTCCTCAGCCGCCGACAGCTCCTCCAGCTGCGACCCCGGCTGTCGCGGCCTCGGTCCCGGTGACGCCCCAACGGCCTCCCGAATCTCCATCGACCTCGTTCTGGTTCCGGGTCGAGATCGCAGAACCGTTGTTCGCCTCGGACGGTGTCAACGCGATCTCTCTCCTTCAGCCCGGCCAGCGGTACCTCGCCGTCGGACTTGCGCCAGGTTGGGTGATCGCCCAGGACGGGCAGGGCGGAACGGGATACGTCCATCTGGACAAGATCGTGAGGGATGCATGATGAACCTCAACTCTCACAGGTTGACCACGACGGTTGTCCTCTCCGCGATGATCGTGGTCTCGACCGGTTCATCTGCTCTCGCCGCCCAACGCCTGGGCGCCCCCGGCGCGGCCCTGGTCGGCATGCGGACGGAACGCATCGGACAACCGGATATGTACGTGGACTTCTCCGTCTCCGGCGCCGACATCACCCCGGAGAAAGGGGCGGACGGCAAGCCGACAGGCAACTACACCGGCCAGATCACCGGCCAGAAACTCGTGGTCTCCGGGTCGTTCCACTTCGAGATGGGCAAGAATCTCGTCACCTACCTGTCGTTCGGTGCCAACGTCTCTGCCGGGGATGCGCACGGCGAGTACAAGTACCCCAAGGAGGGCGGCTCCAAGACCATCTCCGGCGGAGATACCGGAGTCACGGTCTCGGAGTCGTTCAACGTCGCCGTGGACGTGCCCAAGGTCGCCCCGACCGGGTCGATCAGTCTCGGTCTTCGCAACTGCGGTGACTGGGTGTGCGGCGGCCCTCCGGCGATCTCGATCTCACTGACCGGTCCTCAACCGATCTGCCCGGAAGCGGCCGGGATGACCGGGATGTTTGACGTCAAGAGCGGGGACGCGTCCAGACTGCGTTGGGACCAGGCGGCGCTGGCCGCTGATATCCAGAACGCACTGGCCAATCAGAAGATCACCGTCTCCGCCTCCAATATCCCGCCGCTGGACACGGCGTGGTACTGGTTGTTCCCGAACGGGTTCCAGTCCGATCCCAGGTCCATCTCCCGGTGGTCATTCACTGATCCGGCCAAGATCGACGTGAAGAAGATCAAGAATATCTCGTCGAGCACCGACTCCGGCGGACTGTACAACTCCGGGACGCAACTTCCACCCGACGCCGGTGAAGCACGTCTCGCCCAGGCCATCGCAGCGAAGGCGACCAGCTCCGGAGCGAAACTCACCCCCGGTCAGGTCCTCTCCTTGGCGCTGGGGCAGACGGGCGGCGACGCGCGTCGGGCAACCCTCCTGGCTCACAACACGCTGAAAGCGTTGGGGCGGGGAGGCGGCGATGATGTCTTCGGGGTGAAGAAGGACCCGTCCTTCTTCACCAAGTACGTCGCCGAGATCCAACATGACCCCAACCCCGCCAATGCCGCCGACAACATCACTCGCAACGCCGGGGAGTGGTATCACCTGTTCGGCACCATGCACTTCCGGCTGGAGTCGGCGGACGGGATCAACTGGTGGAGCGACGCCATCATCCGGGGTGGCTCCTCGATCGCGTCGTACCTCGGCGTCGCCGCCGGCGTGGCGAGCGCCAAGCTCACGGTGCCGCTCATTCTCCTCGGCAGCGGCACCGGGATGATCTCCCCCGAGGCGAAGCGACTCCGGGAAATGTTGATCAACCTCGCCGGGAAAGGACTCTGGCCCGGTGGGCTGGGGTACAGCGAGTACGCGAACTGGGGTGAGCAGCTGTATCGGGAGCTGCTGGACACGAACGGCAAGCAGGCGCCGGATCCAGAGAAGTACTGCGTCAACGTCTGGGGCGTGAACCTGGCGGACCTGTTGTGGAAGCTGGCCAACCCGGCGACGCCGATGCAGCTGTTCGACGACACCAAGACTAACCCGTACTCCGATATGGCCGGGGACACCGTCAGCCTGGACCAACGGCAACAGGGTGGGTACACCCCGGAGGATCTACAGGTCATCGGGATTCACTCCCCGGTCAATGCCGTGATCGAGGTGAACGGCGAGACCATGGTGTTGGACCAACAGCATGGAGTGCTGATCGGTAATCCGTCCCGTCCGGTGGTCGTCGCACCGGAGGGGAACGGCACGTACACGATGGGGCTGACGGCTCTGGCGTCGGAGCCGGTCAAGATGACGTTGCTCGGCTCCGCGTCCGGTACCGCGCACGTGGTGCGGCTGGACACCAGGACCGGCAAGATGACGACCTGGGAACCGAAGGTCAGGGCCGGGACGAAACTCGTACTGGATCTCACCAGGCCCGGCGTCGCCACCGACGTCACCCGCGCTCTCACCGACGCGGACGGGAAGGTGATCCCGTCTCGTCAGATCAGCCTGTTGGCGGAGCCCGGCCCGACGACCACGCGATTGCTGATCGCGCTCTTCGTCGCGGTATTGCTGGGCGCAGCGGTGGTGGCGCTCTCATTCCTTCCGATGTCCAGAGTCGCGGCGCAACCTGTGCTGGGCCGGGGAATCGCGACGGCGATCGCCGCGACCGTGATTGTGCTCGGTGTCGTCGCGACGTCCGGGGTGATGTGGAGCCGGGCCGGGGACGTCACCGACACGGAGGCAGGTGAATCGCCGGTCGCAGCCACTCAGCCCTCTTCACCATCACCGGAGACGGTTGCTCCTTCGACGGCCCAAGCGTCCCCGACCCCATCCGGGAGCGCAGGAGAGACGTCAGCCTCCGCATCGACCACGACCGGAGTTTCCGCATCGACCCCCGCGGAAGTTTCCCCGTCGATCCCCACCGGAGTTTCGGCATCGGCCACCGCGGGAGTTTCCCCGTCGACCCCCGCGGGCGCGACCTCCCAGCAGTGTGTGTCCAAGAAGTACGGGTGGAAAGTCACGTTCCCGGCAGGGTGGTACGCCGCTGACGGGAAATTCCCCGAGTGGGAGTGTGCGGCGTTCGACGTCCGGCCGGTTGTGTTGGACGAGGACTCGGAGGTGATGACCCCGATCGTCGTGTTCAAGTCCGACGACGGCATCAACAAGTCCCTCGCCGACTACACGAGTGGCACGTACAAGCTCGTGACGCAGCGCAACCTCGGCACGGACGCGAAGCCCCGCTACCGGTTGGAGCTGATCACTACCGCAGATCATCCCCTGGGCGCCGGGATTCACGAGATCGCCTACCTGTTCCCGACCGGTTCCGGGGGGACTCTAGTGATCATCGGTGACGGCAACGGCTCGGTGGGGTACGACACGTTGGCGCCGATCGTGGATGGAATTGCGGAAAGCATCGTGCTGCCGTCGTGATCCCATCAGGATGAGCTCGGTGCGCAGCCGGGGGTCCGGACCTGGCCCCTCAACTTCCGTGCGAGCTCGCACGAGACGCTGACCGGCCACGACCAGACCGAACTCGTCCGTGCGGGCGAACACGGTCAGATCGTGGGTGGCGGGGTGACTCCGATCCCGCCGACAGCCGGATCCCGTTGGTGTCCGCGGGGACCCTGCCCTGCACCATTTCCCGCAGACCCCGGTCCGCACCCACCAGAAGGTGTTCGACGTGGACGGCGACGGGTTCAGCGACCTGTCCGGTGGCTGGTACGACGCCGGTGACCTGGTGAAGTTCGGCCTGCCCCAGACCTACCCGGGCGCCCCCGCGAGTGATCAGGCTGCGGGTGCGGCAGCCGCGTTGGCTGTCGAGGCGCTCAACACCCGTGGCGTCGACAGCGCCTACTTCGCGAAGTGCCGGGACACCGCGAAGGCGCTGTCCCGGGTCCTCGCCACCGACACCCAACGCCCAGGCGGCGCTCGACCCAGCCGGCCCACCGGGAAGAAGGGTGAGGTCGGTTCCCGCGGGGGAGCTGGCGCTGCCGCGGGCTCATTGACATACCGGGCCTACCGCC
>CAZOWW010000150.1:0-12775 GCA_964583765.1 uncultured Kineosporiaceae bacterium | reverse complement strand
TTGTCCCGTTACTAATCTGCTGCAGCCGGTCACCGAGGCCGCTATATTTATAAACGATCGAGGTTGTGCCCTTGGTTAGCCCAACCAATTGGTTCGAAGTGTTGTACGAGTACGTCGTCGTGCCCCGGGGCACGGTCGGACGGTTCACCGGTATCGAATGGATCGAGCGGGACGGACGGCGTCTCTACGAACTGACCTACTGCGGCGGCCGGGTGCTGCCCTGAGGCTGAGGTGCGGGCTTGAGGGTGCGGGGTGAGGTGCGGGGTCCCGGCCGGGCCGGGACCCCGCAGCACGCTCAGCGGGCCGCCGTGCCCTCGACGTAGTCGGCGTCGCCGGACTTCACCCAGCTCATCAGCTTGCGCAGCTCGCGCCCGGTCGCCTCGATCGGGTGCTGCTCGCCCTCGGCCCGCAGACGCTTGAACTCCGGGGCGCCGGCGTCCTGGTCGGCGATGAACCGCTTGGCGAAAGTGCCGTCCTGGATGTCGGACAGGACCTCCTTCATCCGCTGCTTCACCGAGTCGTCGATGATGCGCGGGCCGGACACGTAGTCGCCGTACTCGGCGGTGTCCGACACGCTCCAGCGCTGCTTGGCGATGCCACCCTCGTAGATCAGGTCGACGATGAGCTTGAGCTCGTGCAGGCACTCGAAGTACGCGACCTCGGGCTGGTAGCCGGCCTCGGTCAGGGTCTCGAAGCCGATCTGGATCAGCCGCGAGACACCACCGCAGAGCACAGACTGCTCGCCGAAGAGGTCCGTCTCGGTCTCCTCGGTGAAGGTGGTCCGGATGCCCCCGGCGCGCAGGCCACCGATCGCCTTGGCGTACGAGAGAGCCAGCGGCCAGGCACCACCGGTCGCGTCCTTCTCCACCGCGACGAGCACCGGGACGCCACGGCCGTCCACGTACTCCCGGCGCACCAGGTGCCCCGGACCCTTGGGGGCGACCATGGCCACGTCCACGCCCTCGGGCGGCGTGATGTACCCGAACCGGATGTTGAAGCCGTGCCCGAAGAACAGCGCGTCACCCGGCTTCAGGTTCGGCGCGATGGCCTCGGCGTAGACGTGCCGCTGCACCGGGTCGGGGGTGAGGATGACGATCAGGTCCGCCTCGGCGGCCGCCTGGGCCGGGGTGACCACGCGCAGACCCTCGTTCTCGGCCTTCGCCTTGCTCTTGCTGCCCTCGGGAAGCCCGACCCGCACGTCGACCCCGGAGTCGCGCAGGCTCAGGGCGTGTGCGTGGCCCTGGCTGCCGTACCCCAGGACGGCCACGGTGCGGCCCTGGATGATCGACAGGTCAGCGTCGTCGTCGTAGTAGGTCTCAGCCACGATGTGCTGCTCCTTCACATGGTTCGCAGGGTGTGCAGGTCGAGTCTTCCCCATCCCTGCCGATGGTCGATCAGCGCCGGGTGCCCCGCCCACGGGATCTTCGGTGGGCGGGGACGGTCCCGGTCCGGACCGGGCGGAGCTCCCGGTCGGTGTGGTCCGGACCGGGCGGAGCTCCCGGTCGGTGTGGTCCGGACCGGGCGGAGCGCCCGGTCGGTGTCCGGACTCAGGCCGAGCGGAGCGCCCGGTCGGTGATCGAGCGGCCGCCGCGGCCGATCCCTACCAGGCCCGACTGCACCATCTCGCGGATACCGAAGGGCTCCAGCAGCTGCCGGAAGGAGTCCAACTTGTCCGGGTTGCCGGTGACCTCGATCGTGATCGAGTCAGGGGCGACGTCCACGATCCGCGCCTTGAACATCTGCGCCGTCTCGAAGACCTGACCCCGGGTCTGCTGGTCGGCCCGCACCTTGACCAGCAGCAGTTCGCGCTGCACGGAGGCGGTGGCCTCCAGCTCCACGATCTTGATCACGCTGACGAGCTTGTTCAGCTGCTTCGTGACCTGTTCCAGGGGCAGTTCCTCGACGTCCACCACGACGGTCATCCGGGAGATGTCCGGGTGCTCCGTCGGGCCCACGGCCAGGGAGTGGATGTTGAAGCTGCGCCGGGCGAAGAGGCCGGCGACCCGGGTGAGCACGCCTGGGCGGTTCTCCACCAGGACGGACAGGGTGTGTTTGCTCATCGGTAGGTCCTCGATCCTTGACTGCGGGAGAGCCCCTGGGTGCTGACGAGCCCCCGGGTGCGGGAGATCACGCTGCGGCGACGGTCGGACGCCACGCTCAGTCCTCCCTGTCCCAGGTGGGGCTCAGGCCCTTGGCGATCTGGATGTCGTCGTTGCTGACGCCCGCGGGGACCATCGGCCACACCATCGCGTCGCGGTGCACCACGAAGTCGACGACCACCGGGACGTCGTTGATCGACATCGCCTTCTCGATGGTCGCGTCGAGGTCCTCCGATCGCTCGCAGCGCAACCCCACCGCGCCGTAGGCCTCCGCCAGCCGCACGAAGTCCGGGATCCGGCTGCCGACCGAGGTGTGCAGATCGGTGTTGGAGTAACGCTCGCTGTAGAAGAGCGTCTGCCACTGCCGGACCATGCCCAGGCTCGAGTTGTTGATCACCGCAACCTTGATCGGGATGTCGTTGATGACGCAGGTGGCCAGCTCCTGGTTCGTCATCTGGAAGCATCCGTCGCCGTCGATCGTCCAGACGACCGAGTCCGGACGTCCGACCTTCGCGCCCATCGCGGCCGGCACCCCGAAGCCCATGGTCCCCAGGCCCCCGGAGTTGACCCAGTTGTTGGGCTTCTCGAACGGCAGGAACTGCGAGGACCACATCTGATGCTGGCCGACGCCGGAGACGTAGACGCCGTCCGGACCGGTGATCTCCCCGATCCGCTGGATCACCCGCTGCGGGGCCAGTTCTCCGGCCGGCGGCTCCGCGAACCCCAACGGATAGGTCTTGCGCCAGGCGTCGAGCTGCGCCCACCAGGAGGCCAGGTCGGTCCGACGGCCGGCGGCGAACTCCACCTCGACGGCGGCGATCAGCTCGTCGAGCACCTCGCGGCAGTCCCCGACGATCGGCACGTCGGCGACCCGGTTCTTGGAGATCTCCGCGGGGTCGATGTCCGCATGGACGATGATCGCGTCGGGGGCGAAGGTGGACAACTTGCCGGTGACCCGGTCGTCGAAGCGGGCCCCCAGACTGATCAGGAGATCGGCCTTCTGCAACGCGGTCACGGCCGCGACCGTGCCGTGCATACCCGGCATCCCCAGGTGCTGCGGATGCGAGTCGGGCAGCGCGCCCCGGGCCATCAGCGTGGTGACGACCGGGGCCCCGGTCAGGTCGGCCAGACGGCGCAGCTGCACCGAGGCACGGGCCTTGATCACGCCGCCGCCGACGTACAGGACGGGGCGCCGCGACTGCACGAGCAGGCGGGCCGCCTCACGGACCTGCTTGCTGTGCGGGCGGGTCACCGGACGGTAGCCGGGCAGGTCGATCCGCTCGGGCCAGCGGAAGACGGTGCCGGCCTGCAGCGCGTCCTTCGCGACGTCCACGAGGACCGGTCCCGGACGCCCCGTGCCGGCGATGTGGAAGGCCTCGGCGATGGTCCGGGGGATGTCGGCCGGGTCGGTGATCAGGTAGTTGTGCTTGGTGATCGGGATGGTGATTCCGGAGATGTCCGCCTCCTGGAACCCGTCCGTGCCGATCAGGTTGCTCGCGACCTGGCCGGTGATCGCGACCATGGGCACGGAGTCCATGTAGGCATCGGCGATCGGGGTGACCAGGTTCGTCGCCCCCGGGCCGGACGTGGCGATGCACACGCCCACCCGGCCGGTGGCCTGCGCGTAGCCCTCGGCGGCGTGCCCTGCGCCCTGCTCGTGCCGCACCAGGATGTGGCGCACCGAGCGGGAGTCCATCAGGGGGTCGTACAGCGGCAGGATCGCACCACCCGGAATGCCGAAGACGACGTCGACACCCTGCGTCTCCAGTGACCGGACGAGGCTCTGGGCGCCGGTCATCGGCTCGCCGGGTTGCGGGGATCGGTGGTGGTCCGGAGTGGGTCGGTGGCCCGACATGTCGGCCTCTCCTCATCGTGGCGGGTCTGGTCGTGACAGGGTCCGTAGACGAAAAAACCCCTCGGCCCGGACATGGGCAGTCGAGGGGTTGCGCGCACAGCTACAGCTCAGCCGGCGCGCCGTTCGAGTACGAGGACCAGACGCATGGCCTCACCGTCTCTCGTCGCCACCGTCGGTGTCAATCGGAGCCGGAAGCCGTCTCGGCATGCGAGACCGAAGATCGACGAGATGTGGACGTTCGGCGGGTCCCGACGGGGCCGGACCGCCGCGCAGGTCGAGCGGACCCCGGGCCAGGATCGCGGCCAGTTCGGCCGGGGGCACCGGCTCGGACAGGGCGAACCCCTGCCCCGCGTAGGCGCCGAGCCCGTGCACCGCACGCACCGTGGGAAGGTCCTCCAACCCCTCGGCGACCACGAGAAGTCCCAGCGCACGGGCCATGGCGATGACCGCACGCACCAGGTGCCGGGCCCGGGGATCGTCCGCCACGCCGTCCAGGAGCGAGCGGTCCAGCTTGACCAGCTGCACCGGCAGCCGCCGCAGGTAGGCCAGCGACGAGTAGCCCGTGCCGAAGTCGTCGATGGCCAGGGCCACCCCGCAGGCGCGCAGCCGCTCGAGGGTGCCCAGCACCGGACCGGTCTCGTCCACGAGCTGACTCTCCGTGATCTCCAGGAGGAGACGCCGCGCGGGCAGACCCGCCGCGGCGAGGATCCGCAGCACCGAGTCGGCGAAGCCCGGGGCCGCCAGCTGCCCGGGGGAGAGATTCACCGCGATCAGCAGCTCGTGCCCGTCCGCGGCCCAGGTCGCGGCCTGCCGGGTGGCCTGAGTGAGGACCCACTCCCCCATCTCGATGATGGTTCCGGTGTCCTCGGCCACGGCGATGATCTCGGCCGGGGTCACGATGCCCGACAGGCCGCCCAACGACCCGGGAACGGTGTCGTCCGAGGGCACCCGGATGAGCGCCTCCGCCCCGATCACCACGCCGTCGGAGAGCCGGAACAGTGGTTGGTAGGCCAGGGCCAGACGCCCGGTGTCCAGGGCCGCCCGCAAGCCGATCGCGATGTCGACCCGGCGCGCGGCGCGCTCCTCCAGGTCCTCCCGCCACGACTCCACGCGCCCCGGTCCCTGTGCCTTGGCCGCGAACATGGCCAGGTCCGCCCGGTGCAGCAGGGTCGCCGCGTCCACCGCGCCGGCCTCGCCCGCCGGGCCGACCGCGGCCGGCGCCTCGGCCTCACCCGCCTGCCCGGCCTCACCCGCCTGGCTGGCCTCACTCACCTGGCGGGGTCCTCCCACCCCTCCGGTCCCGCTCGGCCGAACGGCGTCCCAGGTCACCGAGGCCGTGCCGAGGCTCATTGCCAGGGTCACCGTGCGGTCGCCCACGGGGAACGCCGGGCGGATCGCCTCGATCAGGTGCTCGGCCACGACCCGAAGCTCGGCGTCCTCGACCCCGCGCAGCGCGAGGACGAACTCGTCCCCGCCGATCCGGGCCAGGAGGTGCTCCACCCGCAGGTCGCCGATGGCCGCCTCCAACCGGTGCGCGACCGCGACCAGCACGACGTCGCCGGCCACGTGTCCGAACCGGTCGTTGACCCCCTTGAACCCGTCCAGGTCGCCGAACAGCACCGAGACCCGCCGCGAGGTCTCCGGCCGCCGGCCCGTGGTCCGCCCCGGGACCCGGCGCACGGCCTGCGCTCCCGGGACTGCGGACTTCGCGGGGACCGATCCGGTATCCTCCGCCAGCCAGGCGTTGATCCGTTCCAGCAGGTGGGTGCGGTTGGCCAGCCCGGTCATCTGGTCGTATCGCGCGAGCTGCTCGAGCCTGGCCCGCAGGCGGACAGCGTCGGTCACGTCGTGCAGGTTTCCCACCGCGCCGTCCGGAATGCCTCGCAGACGCAGTTCGGCGGTGCCACCGGCCGGTGGGGCGAGCGCGAGCTCCACCTGGGCGGCGGGTGCCCGGCCCTCGACGACCTCGCGCACGACCGCAGCCACGGCCTGGCGGTCCCGGGCACCCGCCAGGTCCGCCAACGCCTGTCCGGCCACGGCCTCGGGCTCGACGGCGAGCAGCGCCCGGGTCGCGGCGTTCGCGGTGACCACCCGCCCGGCGGCGTCCAGGCGCACGATCACGTCCCCGGTGTTCTCCAGGAGCGCGGCCAGCCGGGCACGCGAGGAGCTCAGATCGGCGACGAGGTACGCGATGTCGCGCAAGGCTGCCGCCTGGGTGGCGACGAGGGTGAAGACGACGAGCGCGACCAGCATCACGGAGGTGGCGTCCAGTCCCCGGGTCAGCGAACGCACGCTCGCGGCCAGCACGGTGACCGCGACCAGCAGGTACGGCATCCAGCGGACCGCGGCCGGCGCGACGGGGCCGCTGCCCGCCTCCCGATCGGGCCAGGCGGGTGCGAGCACCCAGGGAAGCACCACCGCTGCGAGATAGCCCACCGCCTGGGAGAGCGTCACGAGTACCGGCAGCCGAGGGCCATCCGCCGAGGCCAGGGCGAGGAGTCCGTCGGCCAGCCCCACTCCGGCGGCGGCGACGCTGCCCAGGGCGAGGTCGATCCGGTACTGGCGATCCGAGATCAGCGCCGGCGCCATGACCGGCAGGCGCACGACGATCGCCACGATGACCACGTCGAGCACGGTGAGCATCAGACGGGTGGCGAGCCAGGCGTGCATGGCCGTGGACGGCCCGGTGACGACCCAGACCACGCTCACCGCGGCCGTGGACACCACCGCCGCCTCCCCGAGCGCCCGCGTCAGCACGCCGAAACGCACGAGCGCCCGCAGGGCCAGGGCGGCAGCGGCGACCGGGGCCAGAGCCGCGACCGCGAAGCAGGCGAGCGGCGCCAGCGGACCCGGCACCCCGAGCAGCGGCCACAGGTGGCCGGCACAGCGCAGGGCCGCCCAGACCGCGACGAAGAGGCCGGCCCGTCGCGCGAGGCCGGTCCGTCGCCGGGCGACGACCAACCAGGACAGGCAGGCGCCACCGGCGAGCACGGCGCTGGGCAGCGCGCTCACCAAGGCATCCTCCTGGCCGGCCACGGCGTGAGGCTAGTCGCGCCCGGCCACGCTCGACCGCCGAATCGTCAGGCGAGAGCCGACCGCACCCGCGGACGTCACCTGAACGGCGCCACGCGGGCCGATCCCCGCACGCCGCCGGCCGAGGGACCGGACCGGCCGAGGGACCGGACCGGCCGCGGTACCTCGCCTTGCGTCCGGATCCCTTGTCCTCCAGCGTGTGCCCCAGGCCCGCACACGGGCTGCCCCGGCTCCGGGACCCCGTCGGTTCCGGGACCACTGCTCACTCCGGGACCACTGCTCACTCCGGGACCGCCGTCGCGAGGGGAGACCCACTCCATGCAGGCCCCGAGGCCCACCTCACCGGACGCCGAGGGGCGATGCGGTGCTGGCGCGGCCGCTCACCCCGGCGCGGCCACTCACCCCGAGATCGGGGGTCCCTTCGACGCCGGGGCCACGACACACGCCCGTCGCTCCTCGCTCGAGTGGCCGGCCCCTGCCGGCGTCGGGCAGGTCGTCCTCGTGGGAGCGGGACCGGGTGATCCCGGCCTGATCACCGTGGCGGGACAGCGCCTGCTGACCGAGGCGGACGTCGTGGTCGCCGACCGGCTCGCCGGGACCGCACTGTTGCGTGACCTGCCTGCGCGCGTTCAGGTGATCGACGTCGGCAAGTGTCCCGGGAACCATCCTGTGCCGCAGGAGGTCATCAACCAGTTGCTCGTCGACCACGCGCGCGCCGGCCATCGCGTCGTGCGGCTCAAGGGCGGGGATCCGTTCCTGTTCGGTCGAGGTGGTGAGGAGGTGGCCGCATGCCGGGAGGCCGGGGTGCCCGTCGCCGTGGTCCCCGGGGTCACCAGCGCGTTCGCCGTGCCGGCTGAGGTCGGCATCCCGGTCACCCATCGCGGGTTGGCCCGGGGGGTCACCGTGGTGAGCGGCCACGAGGATCCCGACCACGAGGCACTCGTGCGGCTCGGTGGAACCCTGGTCGTGCTCATGGGTGTGACGCGCTTGCCACAACTGGTCGATGGCCTGCTGCAGCACGGTCTGGCGCCCGGCACCCCGGTGGCGATCCTGGAGAGCGGCTGGACCGGCCTCAGCCGGGTCACGCGCGCCCGTGCGGACGAGATCGTCGGCACCGCGGAACGCCGAGAGGTCCACGCGCCCGCCGTGATCGTGATCGGGGAGGTCGCGGCCCTCGCCGAGGAGCGGATGGCGGCCCGGGCCGAGGAGGGACCAGCCCTGCCATGAACGGCCCACGGTGAGCGACCCCGCAGACGGCGGCTCGCGCCGGGAACCAGCTCCCGACGCGCGGGACACCTCGCCGCCCGCGCTGGTCGCCTGCTCGCACGGGACGCGATCTCCCGCGGGTCGTCGAGTGGTGGCCCAACTCCGGCTGCAGATGGCGCAGTACCGCCCCGGAGTACGAGTGCGCCCGGCCTACGTGGATGTTCAGCGTCCCGGTCTGGCCGAGGTGGTCGACGACCTCGCCGGCCGCGGCCAGACCTGCGTCGTCGTGCCGCTGCTGCTCTCCTGCGGCACGCACACCGAGCGGGACATCGCCCGAGTGATCGCGAGACATCCGGGGACGGCGGTCGCCACACCTCCCCTGGGACCCGATCCCCTGCTGGCCGAGGTGCTGGCGGAACGGCTGCAGGAGGCAGGACATTCCGTGGACGACGCCGTGGTCCTCGTCGCGGCCGGGTCCAGCGACACCCGTGGCCGGGTCGACGTGGCGGACGCCGCGGCCCTGCTCACCGAACGGCTGGGCGTGTCCGTGGCCGTGGCCGCGCTCGCCGGCTCCGGACCGGCCCTGCCCGCCGTGCTCGCCGAGGCCCGGCGCCACGCGGACCGGGTGACCCTGGCCGGCTATCTCCTCGCGCCGGGGCACTTCAGCGAGCGGTTGCGACGGGCAGGCGCCGACCGGGTCACCGGACCGCTCGCGCCGCACCCCCTGCTCGCACGGCTCGCGCTGGCGCGCTACGACGCAGCCCTCGACGCTCTGGCCTCCGGCCGCCCCGGACGACGCACCTCCGACTGAACCCGGCGATCGCTCCCTCGACAGGAAGCAAGGGTCGTGCCCTGTCCCGTCCCGCTACGTCCTGCCACGTCCTGTCCCGCCACGCCACGTCACGCCCACGGGACGAAACCGGCTTGCGCGGACTCCGACCGGCCAGCAGGGTCGGAAGGTGACCACGGCAGAGCACCTCCCCACCACCTCCGCCCGCTCGGCGTCCGTCGGCGGCCCGGTCCTCGCTCCCACGTCGGCGGTTGCCGCTGCCGCTGCGAGGTCCGACGAGCTGCCGCTGCCCACCATCGACTCGGTGCGTGAGGCCGCCAAGCGGATCGAACCGCACATCCGGCGCACCCCCCTGCTGCGGATCACCCTGGACGGGCGTCACGCCGTCCTCAAGCTGGAGTCCCTCCAGCGCACCGGCGCCTTCAAGGTCCGAGGTGCGCTCAACGCGTTGCTGGCCCATCCGGGCCCCGGCCACGTGGTCACGGCCTCGGGCGGCAATCACGGGGTGGCCGTGGCCACGGCGGCCGGCCAGCTCGGGCTGCCCGCCACCGTCTTCGTGCCGCGCGGTGCCCCCGAGGGCAAGACGCGCAGGATCAGTGCCGCAGGAGCGCGGCTCGTCCGACACGGGGAGACCTACGCGGAGGCGGCCGAGGCCGCGCAGCGCGCCTGCGCCGATACCCACGGGCGCTACGTTCCCGCCTATGACGACGCCGACGTGGTGGCAGGCCAGGGCACCTGTCCCCTGGAGGTCGTGGACGACCTGCCCGAGGTGGACGCCGTCGTGGTGCCGGTCGGCGGCGGCGGTCTGGTGGCCGGAACCGTGCTCGCCGCACAGGGGCGCACGGTCGTCGCGGTGGAGCCGGAGGGATCGGCCTGCCTCCACGCGTCCCTGCAGGTCGGAGCCCCGGTCGACGTCGAGGTCGACTCGGTCGCAGCTTCCGCGCTGGGTGCCACCCGGATCGGGCAGATCCCGTTCGCGATCGCCGCGCCGTCGGTGACATCGGTGCTCGTCACCGACGACCAGTTGTTGGCTGCCCGGGACCTGCTGTGGGAGGAGTTCCGGATCGCGGTCGAACCCGCGGCCGCCACTCCGGTCGCCGCCTGGTTGGACCGACAGGTGCCGGGGGATCTGCCGGCCCTGGTGCTCAGCGGTGCGAACACGGACTGGCGGCCGCTCTGACGACGGATCGATGGATCGATGGATCAGCGTGCGGGACCGGCCACCACGTTGCGCAGGGGCAGTCCCCGGGCGTACCGCTGGAGCTGGTCCCGCAACAGGGCACGACCGCGGGGCGGGAAGGCGGAGGTGTTGCCGCCCACGTGCGGGGTGATCAGCACCTGCGGTGCCCGCCACAGGGGATGACCGCAAGGCAACGGCTCGGGACGGGTCACATCCAGGGCTGCGAACAACCGCTCTCGCTCCAGCTCGGCGACCAACGCGTCCGTGTCCACCACGGCGCCGCGCGCCACGTTGACGAGCAGGGCGCCGTCCGGCATCGCGGCCAGGAACCGGGCGTCCACGAGGTCACGGGTCTCGGGCGTCAGCGGGCAGGCCAACACCACCACGTCATGCCGGGGCAGCAGGGCGGGCAACTCGTCGACGGCGTGCACCGGTCCGTGCTCGTCCACCCGCGCGGTGCGACCGACGCGGGTCACGGTCACCTCGAAGGGTGCCAGCCGGGCGGCGATCGCCGAACCCACACTGCCCGCCCCGACCAGCAGCACCCGGCGGTCGGCGAGGGAGAGCCGTACCTGCGGCGCCCAGGTGGCGGTGGAGGCGTCCCGGACCGCCTCCCCGATGCCCCGCAGGGAGGCGAGGACCAGCCCGACGGCGAGTTCCGCGGTGGCTGCGTCGTGCACCCCGCGTGCATTGCAGAGGGTGACGCCAGCCGGGAGCCAGCGCAGGACGTGGTCGTAGCCCGCGGAGAGCACCTGGGCCACCTGCAGCCCAGGAACCTCGGCCAGACGGCGCAGCGGCGCCGGGCCCATGTAGGGCAGCACCACGAAGGACGGCGCCGGGTCCGGGAGCTCACTCTCGAAGTCCCACACCTGGATCTCGGGTGCCGACTGCAGCGGACACTGCAGGCCGTCGGAAGCCCACAGGTCCAGCCACCGGTCGTCGGGCACGCTCACCCGGACGGAACGGGCGGGGTCCACCCCAGCCGGCCGAGGGGCGACGTCGGGTGACCCGGGGGCGGGCGAGGCGAGGTTGGGAGCGGCGTCCGGTCCCGGTGCCCCCGTCGGATCGGACGAGGGCACCGGGAACGACGTGTCCGTCATGGATCAGCCGGCGACTTCCGGCGCGAGGGTGGCGATCACGAGATCCCGGACCTTGGCCGGGTCGGCCTGCCCGCCCATCTCCTTCATCACCGCGCCGATGAGCGCCCCGGCCGCGGCGACCTTTCCACCACGGATCTTCTCGGCCACCGCGGGGTTGGCGACGATCGCCCGATCCACGGCCGCCTGCAGCGCACCGTCGTCCGAGACGACCTCGAGCCCCCGGGCGAGCAGCACCTGCTCCGGGTCGCCCTCACCGGCGAGCACGCCGTCCAAGGCCTGACGGGCGAGTGCGTCCGTGAGGCGGCCGCCGTCCACCAGGGACTGCAGGGCGGCCACCTGCGCCGGGGTGATCGGCAGCTCGGACAGCTCGATTCCCTCGGCATTGGCGCGCCGGGCCAGCTCGCCCGACCACCACTTGCGCGCCGCCGCGGGTGCGGCGCCGGCGGCCACGGTGGCCTCGACCAGATCCAGCGCTCGGGCGTTGGTCAGGTCGCGGATCTCCAGGTCGGACAACCCCCAGTCGGCCTGCAGGCGGCGACGACGCACCGCGGGCGGCTCGGGGAGCGTGGCCCGCAGCTCCTCGATCCACGCCGGATCGGGTGCGATCGGCACCAGGTCCGGCTCGGGGAAGTAGCGGTAGTCCTCGGCCTGTTCCTTGGAGCGCCCGGAGGTGGTGACCCCGGTGTCCTCGTGCCAGTGCCGGGTCTCCTGCACCACGCGCCGGCCCGCCTGCAGCCGTGCTGCCTGCCGGGTCATCTCGTAGCGCACGGCGCGCTCGACGCTGCGCAGCGAGTTCACGTTCTTGGTCTCGCTCCGGGTGCCGAAGGGCACCGACGCCTGGTCTTCGTCCCGGCGGGGACGCAGCGAGATGTTGGCGTCGCATCGCAGGGAGCCCTGATCCATGCGCACGTCGGAGACCCCGAGCCCGCGCAGCACGTCGCGCAGGGCGGTCACGTACGCCCGGGCGACCTCCGGCGCCCGCACCCCGGCGCCCTCGACCGGCTTGGTGACGATCTCGATGAGCGGGATCCCGGCCCGGTTGTAGTCGACCAGGGAGTACTCGGCCCCGTGGATGCGACCGGTGGCGCCCCCCTTGTGCAGGGACTTCCCGGTGTCCTCCTCCATGTGGGCACGCTCGATCGGCACCCGGAAGTTGGTCCCGTCCTCGAGCTCGACGTCGAGGTAGCCGTTCGAGGCGATCGGCTCGTCGTACTGCGAGGTCTGGAAGTTCTTCGGCATGTCCGGGTAGAAGTAGTTCTTCCGGGCGAAGCGGCACCACGAGGCGATCTCGCAGTGCAGGGCGAGTCCGATCCGGATCGCCGACTCCAGGCCCTGGGCGTTGAGCACCGGCAGCGAGCCGGGCAGACCCAGGCACACCGGGCAGACCTGGCTGTTCGGCTCACCGCCGAAGGTGGTCGAGCAGCCGCAGAACATCTTCGTCCGGGTGTTGAGCTCGACGTGCACCTCGAGCCCCAGCACCGGGTCGAAGGCGGCCACGACGTCCTCGTAGTC
>CAZOWW010000149.1:0-12925 GCA_964583765.1 uncultured Kineosporiaceae bacterium | reverse complement strand
CCGCCCTCGTGCAGCCGCTGTTAGCGGGACGGGTCACCGTAGTGCCAGGCCACCCCGAGGTCCGGACCCTCCGCGGGCACGGCGCCCGGACGGCGCAGAAGTGGGCTGTGCGGCATCAGGTCCATGTCAGGTGTCAGCGCCGGGAACGCCCGGTTGCTTCCCCGCGCAGCTGCGGCAGTACCCGTGCAGCGACAGGTGGGACAGGTCCGCGACGAACCCGTACCGGGTGCTGATCTCCGCGGCCAGCGGGAGGGCGTGCCGGACGTCGGCCTCCTCCACGACGCCGCAACCACGGCAGACCAGGTGGATGTGATCCGCGCGATCGGCCGGGTAATAGGTGGGGGCGCCGTGCCCGAAGTGCGTGTGCGTGACGAGGTGAAGTTCCTCGAGCAGCTCCAGGGTCCGGTACACGGTGGACAGGCTCAGCGCGGGCGCGATCTCCTGCACCCGCTCCCCGACCTCCTCCGGGGTGCCGTGTCCGATCGCGATGACCGCGTCCAGCACCAACCGACGCTGAGGGGTGGCGCGCAGACCCCGCGCACGCAGGGCTTCGTCGAGTGCGTCGCCGGCCCTGCTGCCCACCTGATCAGGATAGGACAGGGGACCGGACCGAGCCCCGGGCTCCGTCAGGCCCGGACCGGCAGCCGAGGTACCGGAACGGCAACCGCGGGTGCTCGTCAGACCCGACGCAGGCGGGCCGAGGCATGTGCCTGCATCGAGTGGCCGGTCGCCGCCATGTCGAGCACCCACAGCAGATCGCCCTCGACCATGCCGTACATCCGGCGCCCGGCGGAGTACTCCACCGCGCTGACACTGCGCACCACGGCATCCGTCTGCAGATCGACCCTGGCCCCGTCCACGCGTCCCAGATAGAGCTCGGCGATCCCGGTGGGGTGGGTCAGCACCACCTCGAGGCTCGTGCCCCCGGTCGGGTCCGGACCGGTCGGCCGCCAGTAGCCGGTCTCGCTGGCCAGCGGGCGCACGCGCTCGCCGGCCTCGTCCAGGAGCCAGCTCTCCGAGACGTAGTGGAGGAACGCCCGCCCGTCGTGGCGGAACGTGACCTCCTGCCCGAACTGGGCCTCGTTCACCGTCGGATAGCCCACGACTCCTACACCGGCCCAGGTGCCCACCAACCAGGCGAGGGGAACGACGGGCGGCGCGAGTGTGGGATCGAGCTCGATGGGCACCTCGGAACCTCCTCGCCCGGGCCGGATGCAACCCGTCACGTTGCGGCTTCCCGCCGCCTCCTGGGGTGCGGCTGCTGCCGCGGGGCCCTTGCCGACGCTGCCGGACCCAGGACGATCCTGCCCGGTACCGCGCGCCCGTCGAGCACCGGGTCGCTACTCTCTGCCGATGACTCGCCATCTGGTCGTCAAGGTAACGGTCGGGGCCGAGGCCCCGGAACGGTGCAACCAGGCTTTCACGGTCGCGGCCACCGCCGTGGCGGCAGGCGTGCCCGTGAGCCTCTGGCTGACCGGAGAGGCTTCGTGGTTCGCGGTGCCCGGACGCGCCGACGACCTCCGACTGGCGCACTCCGCGCCTCTGGCCGAACTCCTCGCAACCGTGCTCGAGCTGGGCGCCGTCACCCTCTGCACCCAGTGCGCGCGGCGCCGGGAGCTGACCACCGAGGATCTCCTGCCCGGGGTGCGCATCGCCGGCGCCGCGGTCTTCGTGGAGGAGGTGACCGCGGACGGCGCCCAGGCGCTCGTCTACTGAGGCCCGTGCGCCGGGGCACGTCGCTCGCCGCCGACGTACAGGCCCGCCCGCCGGAGCACGAGGCCCGTCCTCGGGGAGCCGGATCTACGACGCGGTAGCCGTGCGCCCAGCCCTGAGCCGGGCGATGACCAGGTAGAGCTCGCAGCCCAGGCACAACCCGAAGGCGGCGTTCAGGAAGGACGCCACGAGTGCGAGTGCGGCCGAGGTCTCGACCGCGAACGGCACCCCCAGCAGGCCGAGCACCACACCGGGCAGGCACACGACGAGGCCGATCACCTGCGCGAACCGCGGTGGCCGCGGATCCTCGAGCTCCGTGGGCGGGCCGAGCCGGGGCTTCAGCAGTACCCGGTAGAGCCAGGAGTACGGCGAGGCCTGCAGGCCGACGACGCTCGCCAGGGCGAACACGAGCGTCTGCGCCGCCAGTACCCAGACACTGGCCGTGAGCAGGGCGATCGTGACCACGACCGCCGTGAGCGCCGCGCCGAACCGCGGGCCACGGGGGTCGACGGGCCGGACGTCGGACGCCGAGCGTGCGGCCGGCACCTTGCGCACCGGCAACGCCGGGCGCCCTGCCGGTGGGCCAGCGGACACGTCGGGTCGATCGGGATTCGGATTCACCACAGGAGCTCCAGTCGAGGGGGGCCGAGCACCACCGCCCGGTGAGGCTTCATGGTCCACCGGCGGGCACCCTGCCGGCACCGATACGACGAACCTCGCCCGGGAACGGTCGCGGCCGATCGGCGAGCGGGTGGTGCGGACCGGCGCACGGGGCTGCCCTCACCGGTTCCGCGGCCAGTTCGGCGTGGGCACGCGGGGGAGCACCTCAGCCCCCTTCGCTGCGGTCAGTTCGGCGTGGGCACGCGGGCGAGCGCCTCACGCACCTTCGCGGGGGTGATCTGTCCGCTGGAACGGCAGACGACCGCGCCGGCCCCGTCCAGCACGAAGACCGTCGGAGTGCGCAGGATGTCCCACGCCCGCACCAGCTCGAGGTGTTCCTCGGCGTCCAGCTCCACGTGACGCACTCCGGGAGATGCCTCGGCCGCCTCGCCCAGGACGCGCCGCACCGCTCGGCAGGTCGTGCAGGTGGAACTCGACACCTGTAGCAGGGTGGCGTGCTCCCCCAACGGACCTCCGAGATCCACCTCGGTGATCCGCCGTGCCGTCCCCACCGCACGCAGCCGACCGTTCACCGACCGGCGCGCGAGCTCGACCGCGCAGGCCACGAGCACCACCGCGCCCAGGATCCCGATCCGCAGGACGTGAGGGCTCATGCCACGAGACAACCGCGCCACCCGCTCCGGCGCATCCCCTCATCCACATGATGAGACGCCGGGCGTGGCCATGCGGGCCGGATCAGGCGGCCGGCGGATCAGGCGGGCAGGAGACTCGCCACCGCGTAGGCCGCGGTCCCCGCGACGCAGAGCGGTGCGAGTGCCGCGGCGAACAGGCCCACCCAGGTGCGGGAACTGTGCTGCCGGGCGAGCAGCCGGTCCACGGCGGCGACGACCATGGCAACGGCCACTCCCATGATCGTCGCGGAGGACAGGCGCGTCGGCTCGGCACTGTGCGCCACGAGGAAGGCCGCTCCGGCGCCCGCGACCAGGGCCAACCAACCACGCGTGTTCGCCGGCCAGGGCAGCGCCCCGACCGCCCGGGCCGCGATCACCGAGGTGGCCGCGACGACGACCCCTCCGGAACCGAAACTGGTGGGGGGAAGGAGCAGCCAGCCGGCGGCGAGAATCGCCACCAGCTGACCGGCGAAGGTTCCGGTGACCGATTCGACGAGGTTCGTCCGCCCGTCCCCGCGCACCAGCTCATGCGCGAAGGCCACGATGATCGCCCCGGCGACGAGGGCGGCGAACGCCGCGAGCGGCCGGCTGCGGTTCGCGGCGAGCGCGGCCACCACCACGGCCACGACCCCCGTCAGGGCCATGCTGATCGTGCTCCCCCGGGGGTCGGGCAGGTCACCGAGCACACCCCACCCGACGGCGGTCCCCACCACGACGAGGCCGAGGACCCCGGCCAGCAGTCCCGATCCCAGGTGTCCGGCCAACGCGACGAGTGCCGCGCTGACGATCGAGAGCAGGGCCGACAGGACAGGGATCACGTGCGCATCCTGGCATGTCCGGCGGACCCCCCGCGCGCCTCCCCGTGCGCCGCCCCGGAGTCACCCGTCCGCGCCGCCGCCGAACGGTCCGCCGCTCCCGCACCCTCCCCAGCCGCCGAACGGTCCGCCACCGCCACACACTCCCCAGCCACCGCCCACCGGGCCATCCGGGACACCAGCGCCGGGGTCGCCGCGGACTCGGCGTGCCCCATCCCGGGCTCCACCCACAGCACGGCGCCGGGGCCGGCCGCCTCCGCGAGCCACCGGGCATGATCGAGCGGGAAGTAGCCGTCGGCGTCCCCGTGCACGAGCAGCAGCGGCGTGGGGGCGATCCCGGCCACGGCGACATCGGGCGGTCGTGGCACGGGGTCCCAGCCGGACGACGAGATCCGGGTGCGATAGGCCAGCGCCAGCACGGCCCGGCCGACCGCGGTGCCGATGCCCCACTGCACCAGACGCATGGCCGAGGTTCCGCGATAGTTCCACCGGCTGGGTGCGCTCACCGCGATCACCGCATCGGGACGGTCGGCTTCGGACGCCTCGCCGGCCTGACGCAGGACGACCGCCGCGCCCAACGAGAAGCCCAGGGTCACCACCCTGCGGTAGCCGAGCACGCGGGCCCAGCGCACGGCCGCCCGCAGATCCGCCGGCTCGGCGTCGCCGACCGTGCTCCGGCCCCCGGAGGATCCGTGCCCCCGCAGGTCGAAGGTCACCACCCCGCCGAAGTCCCGCAGGGTCCCGACGATCTCGCGGATGTGCGGGCAGCGCCAGGTACGGGTGAACCCGTGGACGACGACGAAGCAGAGGCCGTCCTCGGGGGCCGCAGCTGGGCCGCCGGCGCGCGGTCGGTCGTGGTGGGCGCTGATCCGCACCCCGTCATCGGTGTACAGGATCTGCCCCGGTGCACCCCGCAGACCGGGCGCGTGGTCTCCGAGGAGACGAGGGACGAGCGGCATGCCGGCATCCTCGCGCACCGACCGCCCTGATCGGGAAGGCTGCCGCCCGCGAGTCACCCGGAGGCAGGGGAAACGGTCATCCACCGGTGACGAACCGACCCGTCCCGCCACGGAACCGAAACCTGAACGACCCGCATAACTGCCCATATCCTGTGAAACACCTCACGGAGCTTCCGCGAAGCGCCTCAGGGAACCGGGCCTTTCGGGGGCAGCGCTCGAGCATGCCCTTCCCTTATGGTGGGCGGATCACGTCCCGCAACGGAGCGGCAGGCTACGTCCGGTTGGCTGCCGGCCGGCGGCCCGGGCGGACGCCCGCACCGCACGGCCGAGCGGGAGGAGGTCCTGTGGCCCAGTTGTTGCTGCTCACCAACGCGCTCGCCCCCTCGGCGGAGGTCCTGCCGGCGCTCGGACTGCTCCCCCACCAGGTGCGGGTCCTGCCCGCCGAGGCCGCCGTCCTCGTGGACGCTCCCCCCGCGGACGCCGTGATCGTGGACGGACGACGTGATCTCGCCGGAGCCCGTTCCCTCTGCCGCCTGCTGCGCACGACCGGCCTGTCCGCCCCGCTCATCCTCGTGCTCACCGAGGGGGGCATGGCGGCGGTGGCCGCGGACTGGGGTGCGGACGACGTCGTCCTCGACACCGCCGGCCCCGCCGAGGTGGAGGCCCGGCTACGTCTGGCGTCCGGGCGGAACCGGCTCGCCGAGGCCGCCGAACCCGAGAACTCCGAGATCCGCGCGGGTGATGTCGTGGTCGACGAGATCACGTACAGCGCGAAGGTCCGCGGCCGCACCCTCGACCTGACGTACAAGGAGTTCGAGCTCCTGAAGTTCCTCGCCCAGCACCCGGGACGCGTGTTCACCCGCGCGCAGCTGCTCCAGGAGGTCTGGGGTTACGACTACTTCGGCGGCACCCGCACCGTCGACGTCCACGTGCGTCGGTTGCGTGCCAAGCTCGGCCCGGAGCACGAGGCCCTGATCGGCACCGTCCGCAACGTCGGATACCGGTTCGTGCCGCCGGGACGCGAACGCGTACCCGCGGACGAGACGGTCGAGGCCTGAGCCCACCCGCCGGATGCCGACTCCCGTCCCCGTCCCCCGCGAGCGTCCTGCCTTCGCCCTGCGGGACCTCGGCCACCTCGACGGCCGGACGCTCGACCAGGTCACCGAGGTGCTGCGGCGGTGCACCGAGGCGGACGACGTCGAGCCGGTCGACGAGGCGACCTGGTTGCGTCTGCACGATCCCGCAGCACCCGTCCGGCATCTGCTCGCCGTCTCGACCGACGGGACCTCCCCTGCGGACGGGACCTCCCCGGTGGACGCGCCCTCGGCCGGCACGACCCGGGCACTGGGCACGACGGGGGCAGCTGGCGGCGCCGGGGACCCACCCGCCGGGTCACTGATCGGTTACGCCCAGCTCGCGCCGTCCGGGACGGTCCCGGAACTCGCCCTGGCGATCCATCCCGACCACCGTGGGCTGGGCCACGGGCGACGACTCCTGACCGCCGCGGCCCGTCGTTCCCCCACCGGCCAGGTGCACGCCTGGGCACACGGGGACCTGCCCGCGGCCCGGGCCCTGGCGGCTGCGGCCGGGCTGACCGCGGTACGCGAGCTGCGGCAACTGGGACACTCCCTCGAGCCGGGCCTCCCCGACCCCCGGCTGCCCTCGTCGGTGCGACTGCGCGCCTTCCGACCGGGCCTGGACGACGAAGCGTGGCTCGTGGTGAACGCCGCGGCATTCGCCGACCACCCCGAACAGGGCCGGTGGACCCGGCAGGACCTGCAGGCACGGATGGCGGAGGCCTGGTTCGACCCGGCCGACTTCCTGCTGGCGGTGGAGCCGGCCGAGCCCACCGGGAGCGCCCAGCCCACCGGGAGCGCCCAGCCCACCGCGGTGGAACGGATCGTGGCCTTCCACTGGACCAAGGTCCACCACGGCGTCCCGCCCGTGGGCGAGGTCTACGTGATCGGGGCGCATCCGGCGCACCAGGGGCGGGGCCTCGGCCGGGCGCTCACCCTGGCGGGACTGCACCACCTGGCCGGCCGGGGTCTGCGGCACGTGATCCTCTACGTCGACGCCGACAACACCGCCGCGATCCGGCTCTACCGGGGGCTTGGGTTCACCGCGCGCCGGGTCGATGTGATGTTCGCGGGGCGGCCGTCCTGACCCCCGCCGGCGTGCCCACCGTCACCCGAATCGGACCGGTCACGGCTCGCCGCCGTTCACCTGCCTCTGAGACGATGCCGCCATGACCAGCCCCGCGACCGCTTCCACCCCGGGGAGCCCGGCCCGCACGAGGGCCCCGCGGTCAGTGACCCGGATCGGGCCGTCCGCCCGACGCCCCACCGACAAGGACTCCGGCGCATCCGAGGCCCCCCCGGCGCCCGCCACGCCGATCCTGCCGCCCAACCGGTTCCTCGACCGGGAGCTGTCCTGGCTGGCCTTCAACCATCGGGTGCTCGAACTCGCCCGGGACGAGAAGCTCCCGCTCCTGGAGCGCGCCCGTTTCCTGGCGATCTTCGCGAGCAACCTCGACGAGTTCTTCATGGTGCGGGTGGCCGGTCTCAAGCGCCGTATCGCCACCGGCCTGGCGGTCACCGCGGCCAGCGGCCTCGAACCCCGGCAACTGCAGGCCGCGATCAGCACCCGCGCGCACGAACTGCAGGCCCTGCACGCCGCGGTCTTCCGGGACGAGGTGGCCCCGGCCCTGGCCGAGAACGGCATCCACCTCGTGCAGTGGACCGACCTCGCCCCCGAGGAGCAGGAACGCCTGCGCGGCGTCTTCCGCGACCAGGTCTTCCCGGTGCTCACGCCGCTGGCGGTCGACCCGGCCCACCCGTTCCCCTACATCTCCGGCCTGTCGCTCAACCTGGCCGTCGTGCTGCGCAACCCGGTCACGGACAAGCAGCACTTCGCCCGGGTGAAGGTTCCCGACCTGCTGCCGAGGTTCATCCGGGTCGGCCCCGCCCTCACCGCGCACGGGGGCGACGCCGAGGACCCGCATCCCCGGGAGCACCGGTTCGTGGCGCTCGAGGACGTGATCGGCATCCACCTCGACCAGCTCTTCCCGGGGATGGAGGTGCTGGACAGCCACACCTTCCGGGTCACGCGCAACGAGGACCTCGAGGTCGAGGAGGACGACGCCGAGAACCTGCTGCAGGCGCTGGAGAAGGAACTGCTGCGCCGCCGCTTCGGGCCGCCCGTGCGACTGGAGGTCGCCGGGAACATCGAGCCCTACGTGCGGGGCCTGCTCATGCGCGAGCTGGGCGTGTCCGAGGCCGAGGTGTACACGCTGCCCGAGCCGCTGGACCTGCGCGGCCTGAACGCCATCGCCGACCTGGACCGGCCCGAACTGCACTACCCGAAGTTCGTGCCGAAGACGCACCGGCACCTCAACGAGGTGGAGACCGCCAAGCCCAGTGACGTCTTCGCGGCGATCCGGGCCCGCGACGTCCTGCTGCACCACCCCTACGACTCGTTCTCGACCAGCGTGCAGACCCTGCTCGAACAGGCGGCGGCCGACCCGAGCGTCCTGGCGATCAAGCAGACCCTCTACCGCACCAGCGGCGACTCGCCCATCGTGGACGCACTGATCGACGCGGCCGAGGCCGGCAAGCAGGTGCTCGCGCTCGTGGAGATCAAGGCACGGTTCGACGAGCAGGCCAACATCAGCTGGGCCCGCAAGCTCGAACAGGCCGGCGTGCACGTCGTCTACGGCATCGTCGGGCTCAAGACGCACTGCAAACTGAGCCTGGTGGTGCGCCAGGAGGCGGACGGCCTGCGCCGCTACTGCCACGTGGGCACGGGCAACTACAACCCGAAGACGGCCCGGCTCTACGAGGACCTCGGCGTGCTCACCTGCGACCCGCAGGTCGGCGAGGACCTGACCCGGCTGTTCAACCAGCTCTCCGGCTACGCCCCGAAGACCGCCTACCGCCGCCTGCTGGTGGCCCCACGCTCCCTGCGCAGCGGGCTCGTCGACCGCATCGACCGCGAGATCGCGCACCACCGGGCGGGACGCCCAGCCGCGATCAAGCTGAAGATGAACTCCATCGTCGACGAAGTGATCATCGACGGCCTCTACCGGGCCTCCCAGGCCGGAGTTCCCGTGGACGTCGTGGTGCGCGGGATCTGCGCGATCCGTCCCGGGGTTCCCGGGGTGAGTGAGAACATCCGGGTCCGGAGCATCCTGGGCCGGTTCCTGGAGCACTCCCGCATCTTCTGGTTCGCCAACGACGGCGATCCGGTGGTCTACCTCGGCAGCGCGGACATGATGCACCGCAACCTCGACCGCCGGGTCGAGGCCCTCGTGCGGGTCAAGAATCCCGACCACATCCAGACCCTGCAGAAGCTGCTGGAGCTGTCCACCGATCCAGGGACGGCGTCCTGGCACCTCGGCCCCGACGGCACCTGGACCCGGCACGCCCTGAACCCGGAGGGCGAACCGCTGCTGGACCTCCAGGCCCACCTGATCGCCGCACGCACCCGCCGTCCCGGAGGCCGCCGCCGGTGAGCCGGCCCCGACCACCGGCCGGAGTCGAGGTCGGACCCGGCTCCCCGCTCCCGCACGGCCCCGGCACCTCCCGCCCGCCCGGGCCCGCGACGGTGCTGCCCATGGTCCAGGCGGCCGGGGCGGTGTGCTGGCGGCCGGCGCGGGGCGGGGACGACCTCGAGGTGCTGCTCGTGCACAACGCCCGCCACGGCGAGTGGTCCTGGCCCAAGGGCAAGGCCGCCGTGCGCGAGTCCCTGCCCGAGTGCGCGCTGCGGGAGGTGTCCGAGGAGACCGGGGTACTCGCCCTGCTCGGACGCCCGCTCGGCACCGTCGCCTACCACCTGCGCAACGGTCGCCCCAAGACGGTGACCTACTGGGCCGGGCGGCCGACGGCGACTCGCCGTCCCACCGCGGACACCGACGAGATCGACGATCGCGCCTGGGTCGATCCGGACAAGGCGGAACGGATGCTCGCGCACCGCGGGGACCTCGCGCCGCTGGACCGGCTGCTCGCCCTGGCCAGGGAGGGAACGCTGGATACCCGCCCGTTCGTCGTCGTCCGGCACGGCCAGGCCAGGCCACGGGACGCCTGGAGCCGGGCCGACGCCGAGCGCCCGCTCGTGGCCAAGGGCCGGCGCCAGGCCCTGGCGATCTCCGGCCTTCTGCAGTGCTGGCGGCCCAGCTATCTCGTCAGCTCCCCGTGGCGGCGGTGCACCGAGACCATGGGCCCCTACGCAGCGGCCAGCGGAACCCGCCTGCGCACCAAGGGCAGTCTCACCGAGGACGGCTTCCACCGGAACCCGCACAAGGTCGTCCAGCGGGTGAACGCCCTGCTGCGGCGGGACCAGCCGAGTCTGCTGTGCACCCACCGCCCCCTGCTCGGGGCGGTCGTGGACACCCTCGCCGCCGCTGCCCCCGACGACGCGCGGGACGGCCTGCCCGCCGCCGACCCGTGGCTGCGGCCGGGCGAGCTGCTCGTCGCACATGTGGCCCGTGGCCTGCGGGAATCGACCGACCGCGTGGTCGCGGTGGAGCGCTTCAGCCCGGGCTGAGAGGACGCCCCGAGGTCCGTGCCCGGTTCGTAGCCCCAATTCACCTTGCGGCCATGTGACGCTCACAAATCGGTCACTCTGGCGACCGCGCCTCTTCACGGTGGGTTAACCCCAGCTGGTCCAGCCCTTCACCTCGTCTGCCTAGCGTGCAGTGCCGAGGCGCTCACGATGCGCCCGGCGCTGCGACAGCGGCGTGGCCAGGCAGACGGACCGGCGGGACGGACCCGCCACGAAGGGAACCGGTTGTGAAGCTGACTCGCCATGGGCGCCTCTCCGGCGTCGCGATCCTCGGCGCGATCGCCCTCACCGCGTGTGGCTCGGACAACAACTCCTCCGCCCCCGCCGCGAGCAACGGCGGGAACTCGACCTCCCCGGCGATCTCCTGCGCGTCCGGCACCATCCAGAGCTCCGGCTCGACCGCTCAGGCCAACGCGATCAGCGAGTGGATCAAGCAGTACCAGACGGCCTGCGGCTCCTCGGCCACCATCAACTACGCGGGTGGCGGCTCGGGCCAGGGCGTCACGGACTTCGTCAACGGGCAGACCGCCTTCGCCGGCTCCGACTCGCCGCTGAACCCGGACAAGGGCGAGCCCGCCAAGGCGGACGCCCGCTGCAAGACGGGCAAGGCCGTCGACCTGCCGATGGTGCCCGGCCCGATCGCCGTGGTCTTCAACCTCTCCGGGGTCAGTGACCTCACCCTGACGCCGTCGGTCCTCGCCCAGATCTACTCGGGCAAGATCACCAAGTGGAACGACCCGGCCATCGCGGCCGCCAACACCGGGGTGACCCTGCCGGCCACGGCGATCAGCACGGTGCACCGTTCCGACTCCTCGGGGACCACGAACAACTTCACCAAGTACCTCACCGCCGCGGCGGCGAGCGATTGGGCGTTCGCCTCGGACAAGCAGTGGAAGGCGCCGGGCGGTCAGGGCGCCAAGGGCTCGGACGGGGTCTCCGCGACCGTCAAGTCCACCCCGGGGGCGATCGGCTACGTCGAGTACTCGTACGCGACGAACAACGCCCTGACCTACGCGAAGATCGACAACGGGGGCGGTGCGGTGGCCCTCACCCCGGACGCCGTCGCCAAGGCGGTCGCCGCGGCCACGGTCTCCGGCACCGGTGACGACCTCTCGCTCAAGCTCGACTACGCCACCAAGACCCCCGGGGCCTACCCGATCATCCTGGTGACCTACGAGATCACCTGCGAGCAGGGCCTGAACGCCGACCAGGCGAAGCTCACGAAGAGCTTCCTGACCTACGTCGCCAGCGCCCAGGGGCAGTCGCAGCTCACCACCCTGGGCTACGCCCCGCTGCCGACGGACATCCAGCAGAAGGTCTCGGCGGTCATCGCCAAGATCTCCTGACCACGACCGGCGCACCGTGCCCCGCCGCGTACTGGACCGCGCGGCGGGGCACGGTGCCCGACAGCGGACGGGACGCGGCCGCGAACCACGCGGCGGGCGCGGCCCTGGACCCACGGAGCAGCAGATGAGCCCATCCCGGGCCGCAGGGTCGACCTCCTCGATCAGCGGCCGCAGCATCCGACTCGGCGACCGGGTCTTCCTCGGGATGTCCCGGGGTGCCAGCGTCGTCGTCCTCCTGGTGATCGCCGGCATCGCGGCCTTCCTGTTCAGCCGCACCGTTCCCGCGCTGCACGCCGACACGGCGAACTTCTTCACCACCCGCACGTGGTTCCCGGACTCCAGCCCCTCGGTCTTCGGCGTCGCCGCCCTGGCCTGGGGCACGGTGCTCTCCAGCGCGATGGCCCTGCTCATGGCCGTGCCGGTGGCGGTGGGCATCGCGCTGTTCATCGCCCACTACGCCCCCCGCCGCCTGGCCGCGGGCCTGGCCTACCTGGTGGACCTGCTCGCCGCCGTCCCCAGCGTGATCTACGGCCTCTGGGGCAGCGCGTTCCTGGTGCCGCAGCTCGTAGGCATCTCGCGGTTCCTTGCCACGCACTTCGGCTGGATCCCCCTGTTCGACACCCCGACCTCCCAGAGCTACACGCACACCATGTTCGACGCCTCGATCGTGCTCGCCGTGATGATCCTGCCGATCATCTCGGCAGTCAGCCGCGAGGTGTTCCTGCAGGTCCCCCGGGCACATCTCGAGGCCGCACAGGCCCTGGGCGCCACCCGGTGGGAGACCATGCGCATGGCCGTGCTGCCCTTCGGCCGCTCCGGCGTGATCAGCGCCGCCATGCTCGGCCTGGGCCGCGCACTCGGCGAGACCGTCGCGGTGGCCCTGGTGCTGTCCACCAGCTACGACGTCAGCGTCCACGTCCTGCAGCCGGGCGGGAACACCTTCGCCGCGAACATCGCCCTGCAGTACGGCTACGCCCAGCAGACCGGGATCGATGCACTCATCGCCTCCGGCATGGTCCTCTTCGTGATCACCCTGGTGGTCAACATGAGCGCCCGCTGGATCATCGCCCGCCGTGCCGCGTTCTCGGGAGCGAACGGATGACCACCACCATGCCCACCCGCCGCCAGGTGCACGGCGATCCCCTCGGCCTCGCCGGCCGGGCCCTGCCCCAGTGGGCCCCCGCCGCGGTCGCCGTGGGCGCCGTGGCCGTCGCCGCGCTCCTGCTGGCGGCCACCGGGAC
>CAZOWW010000148.1:0-13008 GCA_964583765.1 uncultured Kineosporiaceae bacterium | reverse complement strand
TACGGCCATCTCACGGGCGACGACGTGATCCACGCCGTTGCCTCCCGGCTCGCGGCGACCGTCCGCGCCGAGGACGTCCTCGGCCGCTACGGCGGTGAGGAGTTCGCCGTGGTACTGCCCGGCGCCTCGCCGGGACATGAGGCCCCGGAACGACTTCGTCGCACGATCTGCGAGCACCCCGTGATAACTCGCTCCGGGCCGCTGAAGGTCTCGGTCAGCGTGGGTGTGTCCTTCCTGCGCCTCGACGGGGACACCCTGACGGAACTCCTGTCCCGGGCCGACCGCGCGCTCTACCTGGCCAAGGAACGGGGCCGCGACCGGGTCGAGTCGAGCTGAGCTCCGGACAGCCTCCGCCCCGGCCACGGCGAGGACCAGCGGCAGTTCGCGTCACCGGATCAACGCGAGCATGACGATGCCTGCCCCGAGGTCTCTTCACCCCAGACGGTCGTCTGCGGCGATCGCTTGGGAGCCAAAGCCCTTGCACATGGGGATACGCACTCCCTTGTGCGTCTCCTCGACCGGGTGTATTGCCCCATCCGTGCTCGATCCATACGATCGCGATCTTCGCCGCATGGGCCCTTGCCGTCCAGGCATGCCGCGCTGCGGAACAGGACTCGGCGTGAGCTGTGCGGATCGGTGGGCCGATCTCATACGTCCTGTCGGCCCAGTTCCTCGACGATCTCGGTGAGCAGGAACCGAACCTTCGGGCTGATCGCCCGTCCGCGGTATGCGCTCTCGACCAGCTCGAGGCCTTCGTTCACGGTGGTGAATCCGAGCTGCCGGTACAAGAACAAGATGTCCTCGGCGTCGCTCTCCACCCGGGAGGAGAACAGCTTCATTGCCAGCAGGTACCGGGGAGAGGCGACGTCCACGGTCAAGGACTCGCTGGCGTAGAAGCGCTGCGCGTCTGGGTCCGGCCCTGGCAGGAACCCCTTCACGGCGTCGTTGAGCCAATCGACTGCCAACCCTCGCCGATCGGCGACCGTCGCTGCCGCGACCCGTACCACGTCGGTGGGCAGGAACACCGCGTCCAGGTCACGGGTTGAACGTGACTGGTCATAGGCCACCGCCAATGCCGCACCGCCGACAAGGAACAGGTCCGCGCGCGCCCCGCGGGCGGCCAGTTCGGCGCTCAGCTCGTCCAGGAGACCGCGGATGTCCTCGCGATCGAGTTGTCCGCTCACACCCGCTCCAGAGCGTCACCGGTGATGAAGACACCCCGACGTCGGAACGAGCTCGGCGATTCCACCAGGGCTCGGGGATGCAGCCCCTTGAACTCCGTGACGAACCACCACGGCATCGCCTCCCGCTCGGGGTCGCGGGCCCACCTCGGAACCGCCCACCCGTCGCGGCGCGCGAGGTGCTCGGCCATTGCCGCGAACGCAGCATCCACACGCAGGTCTCCTACGCCGGCCGGAGCGTCTGCCCACATCTGCGCGGCAGCGGCAATCCCCTCATGGCGGAGAACACTGGAGTAGTCGTCGAGCAACTGCAGGACGGCGAACCGCCACACCTGTGTCAGGGGTCTTCCCTCGGCCAGCAGAGCCGCAGCGACACCGGCGGCATCATCGACGGTGCGAAACGCAGCGAATCTGTTCCTCGGCATGCGTCCCCTCCCGTCCCGCTACTGCCAGTGCTCTCCGCCATCCGTTGCGTTCCTTGTACCACGTCGGGGCAGGACGCTCCAGGCGGACACTTCAGGACCGCGGCCACCTCACCCTCTCCGCGCCTCGTCTCCCGGCCCACTGCCTCGTCGAGGGTGCCCATCCGTGATCGACACCTCCCCACGTGCACCGCCTGGCCACACCCTCACGGACGTGGGGTGCAGGTCGACACACGGGCTTCCGGGCACCGAGCCGGTGGCCGGGTCCAGCAGGGCGAGCAGGGATTTCTCGTCGCGAGCCGTGGCCGGGACAGCGACCGCCCCACGACGGCGCAAGGTCTCCAGCACGCTCAGCACCCACGGGCGGCGCAGCCGTGCCCGGGCCAGGAGTCCGGTGTCATCGAGCAGGGTGGTGGGGTCGCCGGCCACGAGGACACCTTCGTGCACGATGGCCAGGACATCGGCCCAGGCCAGGGCAAGGTCGACGCCGTGGGTGGCCATCACGAGCGTGGTCCCGGCCGCGTGCAGGCGGTTCAGGGCGGCCAGGGACTCCCGAACGGCCTCGGGATCCAGCCCGGCGGTGGGCTCGTCGAGCACCAGCAGACGCGGATGCATGGCGTAGGCGCCGGCCATGGCCACGCGCTTGCGCTCGCCGTGGGACAGCTGGTGGGTCGGCCCAGGGGCGAGATGCTCGACCGCCAACAGGGCGAGCGCCTCCTCGACCCGCTCGCGCACCTGGGCATCCGGCAGATCGAGATTGACCGGGCCGAAGGAGACATCGGCGCGCACGGACGCGGAGAAGAGTTGGTCGTCGGGGTCCTGCAGAACCAGTTGCACCTGCTGGCGGTGGCGCGTCAGCCCCTTGCGCGAGTAGTCCACGGTCCCACGCCCGAGCCAGGACGACGGCGGCCAGCTGCCCCGAGGACCGCAGTCCCCGCGGGGCGTCGCCGGGGCCAGAGGCGACCGATCGCGATGCCGAGCACGAGCCCACCGATCCCGCACTACACCGCGAACAGGCCCGACTCGACCTCGTGGGACCGGGGCTCCAGCACCGGTGTGGCCCAGACCTTGTAGTGCGGATCGAACTGGTGGACGGTGTCGGCCCCCTGGCTGTCCGACCCCTCGAAGGTGGAGCTCCGGCGGACCACCAGCGGTCCCACGAACAGGGCGGCCATCATCACGAGGATCGCCACCGTGGACCTGGTGGGACGGCGTATCACTGTGCACCCTCCGGCGAGACGGTCTCGGCTGTCCTCGGATCGGTGGTAATCGCGGCGCCCAGACCGAGCCCCCGCAGCTCCTCCGGGGCGATCCGCCCGAGCACTCGGAACATGAGAACCCCCAACAGCCCCTCGGCAATGGCCAGAGGGATCTGCGTAACGACGAAGACGCCGAGGAAACGCACGAGGGAGGCGGAGAGACCACCGTTGACGTCCGGATGTGCCCAGGCGAGCTGGAACGCCGTGGTCACGTACGTGGCCCAGTCCGACAGGACGAAGGCGGCGAAGACCTGCACCTCGAACGACACCCGTAGTCGGCGCAGCGCGAGGAACACCCCGTAGCCGGCCCAGGGACCGGCGATCGCCATGGAGAACGTGTTCGCACCGAGTGTGGTGAGGCCGCCGTGCGCCAGTATCAGCGCCTGGAACAGGAGCACGATGCAGCCCATCACCGCCGTCACCGGCGGCCGGAACAGCACCACGCCCAACCCGGTCCCCGTGGGATGGGAACACGAGCCGGTGAGCGACGGGAGCTTGATCGCGGACAGGACGAAGGTGAAGGCGCCCGAGGCGGACAGCAGGAGCTTGTTCCGGGGGTTCTGCCCAGCGGCACGGGTGAGCTCACGCGCACCGTGCACCACGAACGGAGCCGCCGCCAGGGTCCACGCGATCGCGTGGACCGGCGGGAGATACCCCTCAGCGATGTGCATCCGATTCCTACTCTCTCCCTCGCGTGCACCGCTCTCTGTTCGCGTGCACCGCCGCGGGTCTCACTTCTCACCCACCGGGACTACCCAGCCGGATCCTCGAAGGCCGAGTCCGCCGACACGGGCGGGACAGCCGGCCCGGGCACGGCCGAGGCATCCGCCACCGATGGCATGGCCCGCGGGGACGGCGGAACAGGCGGTGACGGCAGGAGTCCGGCGACGGCACCGATCACGATGGTCGCGGGCGGGCGTACCGCGGCCGTCACCACGAGCAGCGTGTTGATCTGCTCCTGGCTGATCGAAGGGCGTCGGGGCGTCTTGCCGACATCGACGACCTCGACCTCAGGCCGCAGCCGTGCCAGCAACTCGAGGGCCACGAGCCGGTCGCTCACCACCACGTCCGCCGAGGCCAGGGCACGAGCACCCCGCAGCGTGATCAGATCTGACGCCCCCGGCCCCGCGCCGACGAGGGTGACGCTGCCCGTTCGTGCGCGCCCGCCGGGTCGAACGGACGGGCTCGCCGCCGCGCGCGTGGCCGACGAACCGCGGGCACGGTCGATCGCCGGGGGAGCGTCGAGCAGAGCCTCGCGATACCGCTCCAGCACGAGGTCGGCGAGCTCGTCGCAGTCCCCTATCACGCCGGCGAGGCGGAGGTCGAGCTCGGGACGTGCCGTCCGGAATGCCCGGACGTGCGCGGAGACGTTCGACTCGACCACCCCCGGGAAGAGCAGATACGGCGCGACCACGATGCGACGGGCCCCCACCCGTGCAGTCCGCTCCAGGGCTTCGGGCACCGTCGGCCGGGTGGCGGCCTCGAAGGCGATCTCGACACCGGCGTAGCCGCGGGCTTCCCAGAGCAGCCGGGCCACCGCGGCGACCGTGGCATTCGCGTGGGCATCGTCCGCACCCCGACCGACCAGGACGACGTGGGTGTCCGCGGGGGAATCGTCCTGCAGCACGGCCTGGATCCGCGCGGCCAGCAGATCCAGCAGGACCGGGTCGGGTCCGAGGGGACGGGCGTACCACCAGTCCAGCACCGGCTCGTGCTCCTGCTCGACGGCGAGGAGCGCGGGAATGTCGTGCTTGACGTGCGTCCCCGCAGCGAGCATCAGCGGTACTGCCACGATCGCGCGGGAGCCCTCCCCACGACCGGTGCGAACGGTGACACCCGTGCCACCGGCGTGACCATCGTGACCCGTGTGACCGGTGCAACCGGCGTCGCCGGTGCTCCTGGTACTGCCCGTGTCGTTGGCCGCGCCGGTGCTGTCAGTGCTGTTGGGCAGGTCCGCACACAACGCCTGCACGGCCTCGGCGATGTCCGGGTGGGCCAATTCCATGAAGGCGCCGATCACCGGCACCCCCGGCCGGGGCGCCCGGGCGATCACCCGCTCGGTCAAGGCCAGGAACTGCCGGGTACCGGCAGCCGTGCGACTGCCATGACCGACGAGGAGCAACGGAGGCCGGACCGCACGGACACCTCCTTCGGCGTCGACACGTGGATCCTGCTCCGCGTCGGCGCGGGCGGAGCCGGGGAACAGGTCGTTCATCGCTCGTCTTCCTGTCGCACGGATCCGGGGTGCCCTACTTCGGGAACGGAGTGCCCTACCTCCGGAACGGGGTGCCCTACCTCCGGGACGGAGGAGGTCGGCTCAGGTCGAGAGTGAACCGGTCGGGGAACGGAGTGCCCTTGTTCCTGCGAGGAGTGAGCCGGATCAGGTCCTCGATGGGCCGGTTCGGGGGACCGCAGGTCGGCATAGAGCAAGGCGTTTAGGGCAGCCGCTGCCAACGACGACCCGCCCTTGGCAGAACGGTTCGTCACAGAGGGCAATCCGGAGCGCAGAAGCTGTGCCTTGGACTCGGCGGCCGCGATGAAGCCCACAGGCAGTCCGATCACCAAGGCCGGCCGGACCCCGATCGCCAGGATCTCCAGCACCGCCGTCGGGGCGTTCCCGATCACCCAGATTGCGCCGTCCCCAACCTCCTCATGGGTCAGGCGAACGCCGGCCGCTGCCCGGGTGATCCCCTCCTCGGCAGCCAACCGCGCGGTGCGGGGATCGTCGATCAGGCAGATCACCTCGCCGACGGCGTGGCGAGCGGTGATGCCCGAGGCCACCATGCGGACGTCGGTGATGATCGGGGCACCGTCCAGCAACGCCTGCTGCCCACCGCGCAGGGCGATCTCGGTGCAGACCAGATCCGTGGCGTAGTCCGGGTCGGCGCTGGCATGGACCACTCGCTCGACCACCGCCCGGGTCAGCGGGGGCAGCTCGATGTCGCCGAGCCGCTCCCGGATCGCGGCGCGCAGGACCCGGTACGAGCGGGCCTCGATGTCGGAGACCCCCCGACGCGCCAGGACCCCTCCACCGCTGCGCGAGGGGCCGCGCAAGCGACGGGCGGGGTGGGCGGCATCCAGGAGTAACCCCGAGGGGTGACCATGCGTCCGGCGACCAGGCGGGTGTGGGAGCTGCCGACGACGACCGTGGTGTACATGTCCACCTGCCCCGGGTCGATCTCGGCGAGGCTGGTCACGGTGACGGATTCATCCGCCCGGGTGGCCTGACGGACCATGCCGACCGGCGTCGCGGCCGGGCGGTGAGCGGAGAGCTCCTTCAGCGCGGCCTCGAGCTGCCAGTCCCGTCCGTGGCTCCGGGGGTTGTACAGCACGGTCACGAGGTCGCCCCGGGCAGCCGCCTCGACCCGGGTCTGGATCACCGGCCACGGGGTGTGCAGGTCGGACAGACTGATCACCGCATGGTCGTGTCCCAGCGGAGCGCCGAGCAGGGCCGAGGCGGCCAGGGAGGCGGTGATCCCGGGCACGGTGACGACGTCGAACCCGGAATCGGACTGCTCCAGCGCGGGGCTCGCCATCCCGTAGATCCCGGCGTCACCGGACCCGACGAGGGCCACGGCATGTCCCTGCCGAGCGGCCTCGACGGCCTGCCGCACCCGCTGCCTCTCCTGACGCATCCGGGAGCCGAGCACCCGCGTCCCCGGCCGGAGCAGATCACGTATCTGGTCGAGGTACTGGTCGAGACCGACGGCCAGGGACGCCGCCCGCAACTCCGCCACGGCCCGGGGGGTCAGCAGATGGCGCGCGCCCGGACCGATCCCAACCAGCGCCAGACGCCCCCGGGCCCGGTGCCGGGCCACCGCGACCGTCGCCATTGCGGGTACCCCAGCCGTCACCACCGCGGAAGGCTCCGATGTCGCCATTGCGGGTACCCCAGCCGTCACCACCGCGGAAGACTCCGATGTCGCCATCGCCGGCGGCCCAGCCGTCACCACCGTCGACTTCGGTACCAGGAGCTCCGCGGAGTCCGGGTCCGGCAGCAGACAGGCCGCTTCGGCGACGCTGGCGGTGCCCACCGCGGCCGCAACCCGCGTGCTCGGGTTCGGCACCAGCACACCGGCCAGATCAACCGCCCGATGGACGACCAGGGGCAGACCCAGGGTGGCGGTCGCCTCCACCAGGCCCGGCTCCTCGGCCTTCGCCTCGACGGTGGCCAACTGCCGCACGCTCAGCCGACTCAGCCCGGCCCGGGCCAGAGCGCTCTCGACGAGTTCCACGATCTCGGTCGCACGCACCCCACGGCTCGCCCCGACCCCGACGACCAGGGACGGCGGCCGCAGGACGACCGTGTCCGCCTGCTCGAGCAGGAGACGGTCGGAGACCACGATCCGGTACCGCGCGGCCCCGGGCCTTTCGCTCCCGTCATCCCCGGTCAACTCGTTCCCGCTGGCAGAGGTGACTGCGACGGTCTGCGGGAGTGCCGGCAAAGGCCAGGTCTCGTCGGTCTGCAGGCACACCGGTTCGCCGTCCAGGACTGCCCGGGTCACTCCCGCGACGTCCCCGTGCACCGGCCAGCCCAAGGTGTCCAGGCCGGGGATCCCGTGCACGTCCGTGGCGGTGGTGATCACCGGTTCCGCCCCGAGCAGCTCCCCGAGCCTGCGGGCCAGGGAGTTCGCCCCACCCAGGTGGCCACCGAGCAGGGCGATCGCGTGCCGGGCACGGTCGTCCACGACGACCACGGCCGGGTCGCTCACCTTGTCCACCAGCAGGGGTGCCAGCACGCGAACCACGAGGCCGATCGCGGCGAAGGCCACCCCGGCCACTCCGGCCGAGATCCACCTGGCTCCGGCCGGAGTGCAGATCCAGGTGACCCGCGGCGAGCTTGCCCAGCTTCGCGAACCCGCCGGCGACGGTCAGCCGCGGCACGGGGTGACGACGCACGTACTTCAGAACCGCACCCGCGAAATACGCCATGTCGATCAGCGCCGTCTCGGGCAGGTCGTACTCGGCCCGCGCGGCGGCCAGCGAGGTACTGCCGGTGCAGGCGGCCACCTGCGGATGGCCGGCAGCACGCGCCACATCGACGACACTGCGATGCTCTCGATCCAGGCCGAGCAGGAGAACGGCACGACCACCCCGGTGGTCCCCAGGACCGACAGGCCCCCGACCACCCCCAGTCGGGGGTTCCAGGTGCGTGCGGCGAGCTGCTCCCCGCCGTCCACCCCGATCTCCACGACGGCCTCGGGTGCGGTCCCCTGTCTCGCGGACACATCCTGCAGCGCGTCGACGATCATCCGCCGGGCGTGGGGTTGATCGCCGGCTCGCCCACCGGCACCACCAGCCCTGGTCGGGTCACCGTGCCCATGCCGGGACCGGCGACGAGGCGGATCCCCTCATCGGAGGCCGCGGGACGTACCCTGGCCCAGATCACCGCCCCGTGGGTCACGTCGGGGTCGTCACCCGCGTCCTTGGTCACCGCGGCCTCCGCCCAGTCGTGCCCGGTCCTGGTCCTGGTCAGCGCGAACGCCGGGCAGGCCCCACCGGGCAGGCGCACGGTCACCGGATCGGGGAACTGCCCGGTGAGACAGGCGGTCCAGGCCGCGGTCGCCGCCGCCGTCACGCAGGTGCCCGTGGTCCAGCCACGGCGTGCGGCCCCTCGCTACCGGTCCGAGGGCGGGACGGGGCTCCGGTCCATGCGCCCGGTGTGGCCCGGAGCATGACGGCGAGGGACGATCCCCTGGTTACGATGCCCGCGATGTCCGGCATCCGGATCCCCGACCCGTTCCCCGCGGACGGTCCCGGGCTGCGCCTGCTCCTGCTCGGGGGCACCGTCGAGGCACGACTGGTCGCGCAGGAGCTCCGGGAGCTGCCCGGGATCCAGGTCCTGACCTCGCTGGCGGGGCGAAACCCCGGGGCCCCACTGCCGCCGGGGCCGGTCCGGGTGGGCGGCTTCGGAGGTGAGCAGGGGCTCGCCGACTTCCTGGCCGGTACGGGCGTCGGCGCGGTGCTGGACGCCACCCATCCCTTCGCGCAGCGGATCACCGCGCACGCGGCCCTGGCCTGCCACCGCGCCCAGGTCCCGCTGCTTGTGCTCCGCCGTCCCGCGTGGACGCCGGTACCGGGGGATCGCTGGGTTCGGGTACCGGACCTCTCGGCCGCCGCCGCCACGGCCGCGGCTCTGGAGCCGGGCACGGTCCTGCTCACCACGGGCCGGACCGGGCTGCACCTGTTCGCCACGGACCCCCACCACCACTATCTCGCCCGGGTTCTCGATCCGGCGCAGGAGGGTGGGCCCCCGGGCATCGAACTGATCGCACGCAACGGGGCGGACGGCGTCGACGACGAGGTGGCCCTGTTCCGGCGCCACGAGGTGTGCGCCCTGGTCACCAAGGACAGCGGCGGCCCGGCCACCGCCGCGAAGCTGCACGCGGCCCGCAGGCTCGCCCTGCTGGTGATCCTCGTGGACCGTCCGCCGCTGCCACCCCAGGTGACCGTGGTCGACTCCGCGCCCGATGCCCTGGCCTGGATCCGCGGGCTCCTTGAACACCGGCCCTGAGCGGGGCCCGGTGGAGGACGGCGTCGGCAGGCGAGGGGCGCGCGGATTCGCACCATATCCTCCGGAACGAGTCCCGCATGAGGGAAGTACCCTGGCGCCCCCCGCCCCCCGCCCCACCCTCACCGGCCCTGCACGCCGGGGAACGGCTCGGTGAGCTCGATGACATTGCGCGCCCTGTTGACGATCGATCCGCGGTTCCGGATCGGCCCGATCGACCGCCGCCTCTTCGGCGGCTTCGTCGAGCACCTGGGCCGTGGCGTCTACCAGGGGCTCTACGAACCCGGACACCCCGAGGCGGACGAGGACGGCTTCCGCACCGATGTGCTCGACCTGGTCAGGGAACTCGGGATCACGACCGTGCGCTATCCCGGGGGCAATTTCGTGTCCGGCTACCGCTGGGAGGACACGGTCGGTCCGCGCGATCAGCGCCCACGCCGCCTGGACCTCGCCTGGCACAGCACGGAGACCAACCAGGTGGGCCTGCACGAGTTCGCCCGATGGTCGGAGAAGATCGGCGCGGAACTCATGCTCGCGGTCAACCTCGGGACCCGCGGGACGCTGGAGGCCCTGGACCTGCTCGAGTACTGCAATGTCCCCGGCGGGAGCACATTGGCCGAGCTGCGCGCCGCGAACGGCGCGACCCGACCGTTCGACATCCGGACGTGGTGTCTCGGCAATGAAATGGACGGCCCGTGGCAGCTGGGCTACCGCAGCGCCGACGAGTACGGGGCGCTCGCCGCTCGGACCGCGAAGGGCATGCGCCAACTCGACGAGCGGGTGGAGCTCGTGGTCTGCGGTTCGTCCAGCGCGGCCATGCCCACCTTCGGTACCTGGGAACGCACCGTTCTGGAACACACCTACGACGACGTCGACCACATCTCCTGCCATGCCTACTACGAGGAGCACAACGGGGATCTGGGCTCATTCCTGGCGTCGGGGGCCGCGATGGACCGGTACATCGAGGCGGTGGGGGCGGTCATCGACCACGTCCGGGCGCTCCGCCATTCCGACCACGAGGTGCACATCAGTTTCGACGAGTGGAACGTGTGGTACTTCGAACACCACCGGACCTGCGAGAAGATCACCGGCATCGACACCTGGCCGGTCGCACCCCGCCTGCTCGAGGACACCTACTCGGTCGCCGATGCGGTCGTCGTCGGCAACATGCTCATGTCCCTGCTCCGGCACGCCGACCGGGTTCGATCCGCCTGCCTGGCCCAACTCGTCAACGTGATCGCCCCCATCCGCACCGAACCAGGGGGGCCGGCCTGGCGGCAGACGACCTTCCACCCGTTCGCGATCACGGCCCATCTCGCCCGCGGGGTGACTCTGCGGACGCAGGTGGAGTCCCCGAGGTACGACTCCCGGGCGCACGGCCGGGTGCCCGTCGTCGACGCGACGGCCACCTGGGACGACGACTCCGGCGAGGCGGCCGTCTTCCTGGTCAATCGCAGCACGAGCGAGCCGGCCGTGGTGACCGTGGACGTCCGCGCGGTGGCTGCCCACGGCCGCATCCACGTCGGCGCCCAGCTCGCCGACCCCGACCCCTACGCGCGCAACACCGCCCTTGAGCCACACCGGGTCGTCCCGGGGGAGCCGGATGCGGACCTGGCCGCCGGTGTCCTCACCGTCACCCTGCCCCCGGTCTCGTGGACGGCCCTCGGCGTGTCCTGACCCCCACCTCCCGCCGGCGGGTGACCCGGACGCCGTACCCGGCCCCGTACCGTCAGCCGGGCCGGCACCGTCACCCGGGCCGGCACGCCAACGGGGAGACGGACATTTCTCCTCGCCGCGAAAATCCCTGGCCCCGGCCGCGGCCGCTCCCTATTCTCAACGGGACAAGTGAATGAGGGAATGGTTCGGGCGGGCCGGAGACGGTCGGTTACCACTATCAATGGGCAGGTCACGGGTTCGAATCCCGCCGGCACTCCGGTTCGCGACCGCGGTGCCGTAGCTCAGCGGACAGAGCAGCTTCCGGCGGTCACAATCATGTCCGCCCGAACCATTCACCACGAGCGGGCCGGAATTCCTCCGGTTATCCGGCAACGGCAGTTCGGGTTCAAGTCCCGGGCCCCGGCAAGACACCGGGGACAGCTGCTCGGCGGCCCTGTGCCGCCGTTCCGGAGGACGGCATCACGTCCGCTCCACTCCACCATCGACCGGTTCCTCGCACCCGAGGCCCGTCGTCGCCCCCGCCGCCCGCCGCCGCTCTCGTCCGCCCGGAGGAGGTATCCCATGGATGTCCTACGCACCCTGAGCCTGCACCGCACCCCGCAGTCGCGGCCCGCGGACGCGCGTCAGCGTCCGAACTCGGCCGGCGGGTACACGTTCGTCCTCGACGACCTCGCCCGGCTGCGCCGCTTCCTCACCCTCGGGGTGGACGGCGGCACCTACTACGTGACTCCCCGGGACCTCGCCCGCGACAACGCGGCCGTGGTCGCCCGGCTGGCCGAGTCGGATCCTCAGGGCCTGGTCGCCACGATCGTCGACGTGTCCACGCGGGGGCGCGCACCGCGGCAGAACCCTGCCCTGTTCGCCCTCGCCTACGCCGCGTCCCTGCCGTCGACGTCCGCGGCGGCGCTGGCCGCGCTGCCCCAGGTCGCCCGGACCGGAACGCACCTGTTCCTGTTCGCGGGCTACGTGGAGCAGTTCCGCGGCTGGGGCCGGGGCCTGCGGCGCGCCGTCGGCTCGTGGTACCTCGACAAGGACCCCCAGGTCGTGGCGTACCAGGCGGTGAAGTACCGGCAGCGCGAGGGCTGGTCGCACCGGGACCTCCTCCGCCTGTCCCATCCGCGCACGCTCGCCCCGCAGTTGAAGGACACCTTCGACTGGATCGTGCGGGGTGCGGTGGGCGGGCACGTCCCCGCGCTGATCGAGGGCTTCACCCGGGCCCAGGCAGCGACCGAGGCCGTCACCTGGGCGGACCTGGTGCGGCGTTACGGCCTGACGTGGGAGATGCTGCCGGACGCCGCTCTGGGCGAGGTGGCCGTCTGGGACGCGTTGCTGGACGTCGGGGTGCCGCAGACGGCACTCCTGCGGCAGCTACCGCGGCTCACCCGGCTCGGTCTGCTCCCCGACCTGGGCGGCCGTACCGAGGAGGTCACGGCGCAGCTGATCGATCCTCGGCGGCTGCAGCGCGGCCGGGTGCACCCGGTCAGCGTGCTGGTGGCCCAGCGCACCTACGCCTCGGGCGCCTCCGCACGAGGTTCGGGCACCTGGACCCCCACTCGGAAGGTCGTCGATGCCCTGGACGCCGCGTTCTACCGGGCGTTCGGGACGATCGAACCGGCCGGCACGCGGATGCTCCTGGCCGTGGACGTGTCCGGTTCGATGGCGGCGCCCATCTCGGGGATGCCGATCACCGCGCGGGAGGCCTCGGCGGCACTGGCCCTGGTGCAGTTGGCCACCGAGCCCTCCGCCACGGCGGTCGGGTTCACCAGGGGTCGCGGCACCGGGTGGCACGACAGCGACCTCAAGCCGCTGGCCATCTCGCCCCGGCAGCGCCTGGACGACGCGCTGCGGGTGGTCGACGCCATGCCCATGTCCGGCACCGACTGCGCACTGCCCATGCGGTACGCGACCAGGAAGAGGATGGAGTTCGACACGTTCGTCGTCTACACCGACAACGAGAC
>CAZOWW010000147.1:0-13063 GCA_964583765.1 uncultured Kineosporiaceae bacterium | reverse complement strand
GCCTGGTTCTCGGCCCAGTTCCAGCAGCTGATGGCCAACGCCTACCCAGCTCTGTGATCCACGGAACGGCCTGATCGGCCGGTCCGCCTGAACGACGGCAGCTCCGCCTGAACCACGACGGTTCGGCCTGAACCAGGCAGTACGGCGGTACCGCCTGCGGGTCTCCCGCGGGCGCGGCAGGACGGCAGTTCCCGGTGGGTCCGGGGCCCGGACACGAGTCCGGACCCCGGACCCACACCTGTGCTGGCCGTGTTCGCCCGGGCCCGCGCGGGTGTGGGGTCGACGAATGCCCCGTCCCTGCGTGGGGTCGGCGAATGCCCCGGGCCGCCGGGGAGTGCCTCCAGGGGAGACACCGGGACGACAGGTGGTGCCCAGGGCGCGCCGGGCCGGCGGAGGAGAGAGAGCCACCGGCCCGGCGCGGTCCTCAGTCGCCGGTGCGGAAGCGCTCCGCGGTCGCGGCGAAGGCGGCGATGGTCTCGTCGAGCACCTCCCGGCCGGGCCGGGCCCAGAGTTCCGCGTTGAACAGCTCCACCTCGACCGGTCCGCGGAACCCGGCGTTGGTCACTGCCGCCCAGAAACGGGTGAGCTCGATGCAGCCCTCGCCGGGCTGGACGCGTCCGGTGAGCGCCCCCTCGGGCAGCGGCGTCGTCCAGTCGGCGAGCTGGAAGGCCGCGATGTGCTCGCCTGCCTGCGCGATCCGCCGGTAGACGGTGTCGTCCCACCACAGGTGGTAGGTGTCGATCACCACGCCCACGGATCCGTCCGGGTGGTCCCGGGCGATGGCCAGGGCCTGTTCGAGGGTGCTGATCACGCAGCGGTCCGCGCAGAACATCGGGTGCAGCGGCTCGACGGCGAGGCGGACGCCCGCCTCCCGGGCCACCGGCGCCAGGCGGGCGATCGACTCGGCGATGTGGGCACGGGCACCGTCCAGGTCACGGCTGCCCGCCGGCAGCCCGCCCGAGACGAGCACGAGCACCGGGGCGCCCAGGACGTGCGCCTCCTCCACCGCCCGGCGGTTGTCGTCCCACCAGTGGTCCCGCTCGAAGAAGCCCCCCCGGCACAGCGTGCTCACCGCGAGGCCGGCCGTGCGCAACAGCTCCGCGGTACGGGCCAGGCCGTGGTCGGCGACCGGCTCGCGCCAGAGGCCGACCGTGGTCACGCCTGCCTCGAGACAGCCGGCCACGAGCTCCGGGACGGGCCAGCCCGTGGCGGTGGCCTGGTTGAAGGAGAACTCCGCCGGGACGGGGAGCTCAGCGCCCGGGGCGAGCTCACCGTCGGCGGGGAACACCGTGCCCGGGGCGAGCTCAGCGCCCGGGGTGAGTTCGGGCAGCGGGATCGCGGTCACGCGGGCACCTCCACCCGGCGGTGTTCCTGCGCGGAGCGCAGGGCGAGTTCGGCCACCTGCACCCCGCGCGCCCCGGACTCGAAGTCCCAGGGGAACTCCGCACCGTCGACGATGTGCCGCAGGAAGGCCTCCCACTGCTCGCGGAAACCGTTGGCCCAGCGCGCGTTGTCGGGCACCGGGGTCCACTGGCCCCGGAACGGCTCCGTGGTGGGTTCGTCGGGGTCCCAGACCGCCCGCGGGGTGATCGCCCGGGGCTGCACGCGGCAGCCGAACAGCCCCGCGACCGCACTACCGTGCGTCCCGTCCACCTGGAACTCGACCAGCTCGTCCCGGTCCACGCGCACGCACCAGGAGGAGTTGATCTGGGCGATGATGCGGTCCGGGAGCTCGAAGGTGGTGTAGGCCGCGTCGTCCGCGGTGGCCTCGTACGGGGCACCCGACTCGTCGACCCGTTGCGGGATGTGGGTCGCGGTGACGCACTGGACGGCGCTGACCCGTCCCGCGATCGCCTCGAGCAGGTAGTTCCAGTGCGGGACCATGTCGAGCACGATCCCGCCGCCGTCGGCACGGCGGTAGTTCCAGGAGGGCCGCTGGCCGGGCTGCCAGTCGCCCTCGAAGACCCAGTAGCCGAACTCCCCGCGCACGGAGAGGATCCGGCCGAAGAAGCCGCTCTCCACCAGGCGCAGGAGCTTGCGGATCCCGGGCAGGAAGAGCTTGTCCTGGACGACGCCGCTGCGCAGGCCCGCCGCCTGCACCGTGCGGGCCAGGTCGAAGGCCGAGGCGGCGTCCTCGGCCACGGGCTTCTCCGCGTAGATGTGCCGACCGGCCTCGACCGCCAGGCGCACCGCCTTCTCCCGCTGGGAGGTGACCTGGGCGTCGAAGTAGACCTCGACGTCCGGGCGGGCGAGGGCCTCGGCGAGATCGGTGGTCCAGGCCTCGAGGCCGTGTCGTTGCGCGATCGCGGCCAGCCGGTCGGCGTTGCGGCCCACCAGCACGGGCTCCGGCCAGATCAGGCTGCCGTCCGCGGCGGGGATCCCGCCGTCCTCGCGGATCGCCAGGAGCGATCGGACGAGGTGCTGCCGGTAGCCCATGCGACCGGTCACTCCGTTGACGATGATGCCCACCGATCTACGGGTCATGATAATGTCCTCCAAGGGAAAGCGCTTTCCAGTAGGGTAGGAGATCGGTGAGTCGATGGGCAAGGCGGCATCTTCCGGGCGCGCGGCTAGGCTGCCGAAATCGGTGTGCCGGCGAGCTCAGGGGTGCAGTCGGACGCCGGGTCGGTGCCGGATCGGGCGGGGGTCCCGGTCCCCGGAAGCCAAGGAGAGCGCGATGACGCAGCGCACGACGGCCACACCCACGGTGACCCTCTCGGACGTCGCGGCTCGGGCGGGGGTGTCCCTGGCCACCGCGTCCCGCGTGATCAACAACAGTGCCAAGCCGGTCGCACCGGAACTGCGCACCCGGGTGCTCTCGGCCGTGGAGGACCTGCACTACGTGCCGAACGTCCACGCGCAGAACCTCGCCCGGGCGCAGCGGACCGCGGTGGGCGTGATCGTGCACGATGTCTCGGACCCGTACTTCGCCGAGATCACCCGAGGGCTGCAGCGGGTGGCGGCCGCGCACGGTCGCCTGCTGCTGATCTGCAACAGCTACCGCGACCCCGAGCGGGAACTCGAGTACGTGGCTCTCCTGCGCGCCCAGCAGTGCCAGGCGCTGGTGCTGGCCGGCTCGGGGTACCACGACCCGCAGTTCGCCGAGCGCCTCGACGAACACCTGCGGGCGTTGGAGGCGATCGGCGTCCGGGTGAGCGCGATCGGACGGCACGACCTGCGCGGTGCCACCGTTCGCCCGGAGAACGAGGCCGGTGCCTTTGCCCTGGGGGAGCGCCTCTTCGCCACCGGGCACACCCGGGCGGGCGTGGTGGCCGGGCCCCGCATCCTCACCACGATCACCGACCGCCTGGCCGGACTCCGGCGGGCCGCGGAGCTGTGCGGGCGCGAACTGCCCGACGAGCAGGTGGTCTACGCGGACTTCAGCCGGGACGGCGGTGAGGCCGCCACCCACACCCTGCTGGACGCCGCCCCGGGGACGACCGCGGTGGTGGCGCTGAACGACGCGATGGCGGTGGGGGTGCTCGCGGCGGCCCGAGCCCGCGGTCTGCGGGTGCCCGAGGAACTGTCGGTGCTCGGGTTCGACGACATGCCGATCGCCCGCGACGTCACCCCGGCCCTGACCACGGTGCGGTTGCCGCTGGTGGAGATGGGCGAGCGGGCGATGACCCTGGTCCTGTCCGAGGACGCGGACTCGGGCCACGACGAGACGGTCCCGGCCACGGTGGTGTGGCGGGACAGCTGTGCGCCCCCGAGGCGTATGCCGTGAGCGCCCGGTCCCGGGCGACCGACCTGGGCCGAGGCGGCACCTCACGGGGGTGACGGATCCGCACGAGTATCGGGAGGACCTCTATGAACGGCACAGGCGGCCCCGGGGAGCACCCGGTGATCGCTGCAGGACCGGCGGCCCACGGGCCCGGCACGGGACGGGACGAGGTGCTCGCCGTCCTGGGGAGCGAGCGTCTGCTGCCGGTGGTCGTGCTGGAAGACGCCGCCCGGGCGATGCCCCTGGCGCAGGCACTCGTCGCCGGTGGGCTGCACACCATCGAGGTGACCTTCCGGACGGCTGCGGCCGAGGACGCGATCCGCGCCGTGGCCGGACTGCCCGGACTGCTGGTGGGCGCGGGTACGGTGCGCACTCCCGAGCAGGTCGAGCGGGCGGTGGCTGCCGGAGCGCGCTTCGTGGTCAGCCCCGGCCTGAGCCTGCCCGTGGTGCGGCGGTGCCGCGAACTCGGGGTACCGACCTTCCCGGGCGTGGCGACACCGACCGAGATCCAGCGGGCCACCGAGGAGGGCCTGGACGTCCTCAAGCTCTTCCCGGCCGGACAGCTGGGTGGAGCCAGGGCGACCGCGGCACTCGCCGCGCCCTTCGCGGAGGTGCGGTTCGTGCCGACCGGCGGGGTGAGCCAGACCGACCTCGCCGACTACCTGCGGCTGCCGTCGGTGCTCGCGGTCGGGGGCACCTGGATGGTCGCGGCCGACCTGGTCCGGGCCGGCGACTGGGCTGAGATCACCCGGCGCACTGCCGAGGCGGTGGCGCTGGTCCGGGGCGCGGGGTCCTCGGCGGGCAGCCGCACCGCGGCGGAGGTGCGGCCGTGAGCGCGTCGTCCCTGGTACTGCGTCCGCGCACGGAGTGTCGCTACGACCTGGTGAGCCTGGGCGAGGTGATGCTCCGGCTGGATCCGGGCGAGGGGCGCATCCGCACCGCACGGTCCCTGCGCGTGTGGGAGGGCGGTGGCGAGTACAACGTCGCCCGCGGGCTGCGCCGGTGCTTCGGTTGGCGTACCGGGCTGGTCTCCGCCTTCGCAGACAACGAGGTGGGCCGCCTGCTGGAGGACCTGATCCTGCAGGGCGGCGTGGACACGGAGTTCGTGCGGTGGCTGCCCTACGACGGGATCGGGCGCACGGTCCGCAACGGGCTCAACTTCACCGAGCGGGGATTCGGGGTGCGCGGGGCCGTCGGCGTCTCGGATCGCGGTCACACCGCGGCCGCCCAACTGCGACCCGAGGACGTCGACTGGGACCGCCTCTTCGGAGAGCTCGGGGTGCGGTGGTTCCACACCGGTGGGATCTACGCGGGGCTGTCCGGGACGACGGCCGAGGTGGTGGAGGCGGCCATGGCCTCCGCGCAGGCCCACGGCACGGTGATCTCCTACGACCTCAACTACCGCCCGAGCATCTGGGCGAGCGTGGGTGGGCAGGCGCAGGCCCGCGAGGTGAACCGGAAGCTCGCCGGGTACGTGGACGTGATGATCGGCAACGAGGAGGACTTCACGGCAGCGCTCGGGTTCGAGGTGCCGGACACCGCGCCCGATCTGACGTCGCTGTCCACGGACAGCTTCGCCCGCATGATCGAGGACGTCGTGGCCGCCTATCCGCACCTGGCGGTGGTCGCGACCACGTTGCGCGCGGTGCGCACGGCCACCGTGAACGACTGGGGCGCGGTCGCCTGGAGCCAGGGCCGGCTGGTCACCGCGACGCACCGGCCCGGGCTGGAGATCCTCGACCGGGTCGGCGGCGGGGACAGCTTCGCCTCCGGCTTGATCTACGGACTGGTCGAGTTCGGGGACCTGCAGACCGCGGTGGAGTACGGCGCCGCGCACGGCGCCCTGGCCATGACCACGCCCGGGGACACCTCGATGGCGACCCTGGCCGAGGTGCGTCGGCTCGTCGAGGGAGGTGGCGCCCGTGTGCAGCGCTGAGGCCGCAGGGCGCGACCACGAGGAGGTCTGGTCGTGATCGACGTCGAACGGGAGGTTTCCGCGGGGGAACTGGCCCCGCGGATCGCCCGGATGTGGGAACTGTCGGCGGACAAGCTCGACTCCCTGGCCGCCCGCCTCGACGAGCTGCCCGGTGCCGCCGTGTTCACCGTGGACGGCCGGTACACCAGCCGCGGTTGGACCGAGTGGACGCAGGGGTTCTTCTGCGGTTCGGCCCTGCTGCAGTTCGACACCACCGGCGAGAAGCGCTTCCTCGACCTGGGCCGCACCGCCACCTTGCAGCGGATGCCCGGCCACCTCACCCACACCGGGGTGCACGACCACGGGTTCACCGTGGTGAGCAGCTTCGGGGCCCTGCTGCGGCTGATGACCGAGGGTCGCATCGCGGAGGACCCGTGGCAGCGCACCGCCTACGAGCTGGCCCTGCGCTGCTCGGGCGCGGTCCAGGCCGCACGGTGGACCGACCTGGGCAACGGCGAAGGGTTCATCCACTCCTTCAACGGCGCGCACTCCCTCTTCGCGGACACCCTGCGCACCCTGCGCTCGCTGGCGATCGCCCACCTGCTCGGCCAGGCGCTGCTCGGCGAGGGTGACCGGCGGATCAGCCTGCTGGGGCGACTGCTCGCGCACGCACGCACCACCGCGCGCTGCACCGTGTTCTACGGCGAGGGCCGGGACGGCTACGACGTCCGGGGGCGGGTGGCGCACGAGAGCCTGTTCAACGTCGCGGACGGCGCCTACCGCTGCCCGTCGACCCAGCAGGGCTACTCGCCGTTCAGCACCTGGACGCGCGGGCTGGCCTGGGTGGTCTGCGGCTACGCCGAGCTGCTGGAGTTCCTCGACGTCCTGCCCGACCACGAGCTCGAGCCCTTCGGGGGACGGGCCACGGTGACCGACCAGCTCCTGCGGCCCGCGCTGGCCACCGCCGACTTCTACCTGGCGAACACCCCGACCTGCGGCGTGCCCTACTGGGACACCGGTGCGCCGGGCCTCGCCGGCCTCGGTGATTACCTGGATCGCCCGGCCGACCCCTTCAATGATCGTGAGCCGGTGGACAGTTCTGCGGCCGCGGTCGCCGCCCAGGGGCTCCTGCGCCTGGCGCAGGTGCTCGGGGAACGCGACCCGGGTCCGCGCTACCGGCGGGCGGGTCTGCGGGTGCTGGCCACCCTGCTGGACGAGCCCTACCTGAGCACCGACCCGGCACATGAGGGACTGCTGCTCCACGGCATCTACCACTGGCCCAACCGCTGGGACCACGTCGCTCCCGGACGCCGGGTGGCCTGCGGCGAGTCGGTGCTCTGGGGGGACCACCACCTGCGCGAGCTCGCCCTGTACGTGCAGCGGCAGCTGGCCGGCGGCCCGTACCTGGCGTTCCACCACGTGCGGGTGGACCCCGAACACGCGGGCGCGGATCGTGCGCAGGTGGATCTCGGTCACGTGGGCACGGGTCCGGGTCGTGCGCAGGTGGATCTCGATCACGGACGGGTCGAGGACAGCGCGACCCTGGCGGTCCTGGACCCGGCGGACCGGACAGGAACACCGGCATGAGCGCGGACGTCCCCGCCGTGCCGACACCTCCTGCCGTCTCGTCGTCCCCCACCGTCTCGTCCCCCACCGCCTCGTCGCGCACCAGCCTCTCGTCCCCGACCGGCGGAGCGGGGGATGTCGCCCTGGTCACCGGTGGCACCCGCGGGATCGGTCTCGGCATCGTCGAGGCGCTGCTGCGCGAGGGCTGGGCGGTGGCGACCTGCGGGCGGCGCCCGCGGGACGAGGTGCGGCCCCTGCTCGAACGGCTCCGTGCGGACGGCGCCCGGGTGCACTACGTGCCGGCGGACATCGCCGAGGACGCCGACCGGGAACAACTGCTCGCCGAGGTGAAGGCCGAGCTGGGGCCGATGCGGCTGCTCGTGAACAACGCCGGGGTGGCACCGCGCGAGCGACGGGACCTGTTGGAGGCCACCCGGGACAGCTACGACCGGGTGATGTCGACGAACCTTGCCGGACCGTACTTCCTGACCCAGGCCGTGGCCCGGGATCTGGTCGCTCGGTGCGAGCACGTCCCCGACGCCCGGGCCGCGATCGTCTTCATCACCTCGGTCTCGGCGACCCTGGCCTCCCCGGAACGTGGGGAGTACTGCCTGTCCAAGGCGGGACTCGCGATGGCCGCCCAGCTGTGGGCCGTGCGGCTGTCCGGGTACGGCATCCCGGTGTACGAGGTGCGTCCCGGGGTCATCCGCACGGACATGACCAGCGGTGTCGTCGAGCGGTACGACCGGTTGATCGCCGACGGGTTGATCCCCCAGGGACGCTGGGGACTGCCCGAGGACGTGGGTCGGGTGGTGGCCGCGCTGGCCCGGGGGGATCTCGCCTACTCGACCGGGCAGGTGGTCATGGTGGACGGCGGACTGAGCCTCGGACGGTTGTAGCCGACCCCGGGCGCCACGGTGGACCCCGGAGGTCGCGGCGGACGGACTCCGTCCGCCGCGACCGCGACGCTGTCGGCGCTACGGCGGGGCAGGACGAAGCTCAAGGGCGTGGACGGCGGTACCGATCCCATGGACATGGATCTCGACGTCGCTGCCGGTACGACGGAGCGTTGGGTGGGTGTCGGCCGGAGCATGGCCGGCGACGGGTATCAGGCCGGCGCAGAAGCGGCGGCGGAGGCGCAGGCGACGCAGGCGGGCAGCGATGCCCCGTCGACCAAGCTGCTGATCGTCTTCATCTCGACCCTCCATGACGCGGAGGCCGTGCTGGACGGCATCTGCTCGGTGACCCCTGATGACGTGCTCGTCGTCGGAGCGACGTCCATGGGAGAGATCGCCCGCGGCGGACCCGGGTTGGAGACCATGGGCGTAGGGGCCGCGGTCGTGGCGATGGCGCTGGGCGGCACGGGATTCTCGGCCAGCTCCTGCGTGGTCCGGGATGCGAGCGTCGATCGTCGTCAGGCCGGAGTGGCGGCGTGCGCCGCGATGGCGGACATCGAGCTGCCGCACCAGGTCCTTCTCATGATCGCCGATGGATTGACCCGGGGACAGCACGAGGTGGTCCGCGGCGCCTACTCGGTGCTGGGAGCGTCGGTGCCGATCGTCGGCGGCTGCTCCGCGGACGACGTGAAGTACGAACTGACGTACCAGTTCCACGGCACCGGTGCCGGGGTGGAACGGCTGGAGGACTCGATCGTCGCGGTCGGGTTGGGATCGAGTGGACCGTTCGGAACCGGGATCGCCCACGGATGGGAGAAGCAGGGCGACGCGATGGTCGTCACCAGCAGCGTCGGGGGCGAGGTCTTCCGCATCGACGACGAACCGGCGCTGGATGTCTACCTGCGCCGGATCGGCGCCGATCGATCGCTGCTCGAGGACGACGAGAAGTTCCGGGCCGCGGCGTTCGACCACCCGCTCGGGCTGTCCCGGCGCAGCGCGGAGGACATCCGGGTGGTGCACAGCGCCGACCTCGAGAAGGGCTCCCTGCTCTGCCTTGCCGACATCCCGCAAGGCGCTCTGGTCTGGACGATGACGACGGACGCCGAGGCGTTGGTCGCCGCGGCCACGAGTTCGTGTGAGATGGCCGTCGATGGTCTGGACGGTGCCCCCGCCTTGGGCGTGCTGGTCTTCGACTGCGGTGCCCGCAAGCTCAGGCTGAGGGACAAGGACCTGGTCGCGGCGGAGCAGGCCGCGATCGCAGCCTCGACGGGAGACGCCCCGATCGCCGGGTTCTACACCTTCGGTGAGATCGCCCGGACCCGCGGTTCCCGCGGGATGCATCACCTGACCATCGTCGCCCTGGCCCTGGCCTGATCACTCCGGGCGCACACGGTGTCCTACCACTGGTCGATACATCAGCTGACGGAGTACCTCTTTGCCGTGAGCCGTCCGCAGGACCCGACGGAAGCGATCATGGTGGCTCTGGAGAGGGCCGTCGAAGCGCTGGACGCCGAGGTGGGCGCGGTCATCATCGACGGTGAGCTCCGCGGGAGCGTCGGGTTCGGACGGCAGGGCGTACCCGAGGAGTTCGCGTGGGCAGCCGAGGGCGGGGACGTCGTGCTGATCCCCGGGATCGGCCGAACGTACCTGGCCTGTGGCGAGCTCTCCACCGTGGCCGGCCGGGCCGACTCATCGTCCAAACGGATCATCGTGGGGCGGGTCGGTGAGGAATGCGCGGCCGAGGAACAGCAGATGCTCCAGGGCATGGCACTGGTTCTCGGGCTCGTCCTGCACAACGTGGAGACCCTGCAGCGGGAACGGTCCCGTCATCAGCTCGTCGAGACCCTGCTCGCGATCCAGCGGGCGATCTCCGCGCGCCGCCCGTTGCAGGAACTCCTCGACGCGATCACCGCCGGCGCCTCGGTCCTGCTCGGGGGCTGCCCGATCGCATTGCTTCTCATCGACCCATTGGTGCCCGGTGCGCTCGTGCCTGCCTCTGTGTTCGACTACCCCGATCTCGACGAGGCGACCGTGGCCATGGCACACCGGGTGATGGTCGTAGACGCCACCGCCCCCGGTGCACCCGTGTCCCACGACCAGACGGTCTTGGCCGAGCGGGTCGTGGTGAGCGGTGAGACTGCCGGCTGTCTCGTCGCTCGGTCGGACCGGGGCCGCGACGGTCGGCGTGACCATGGTGAACTGCTGACCGCCTTCGCCCAGCAGGTCAGCCTTGCCCTGACCGACGCTCGCGCCCTCGACGCCATCCGCGAGGCCTATCACGACTCGATCACCGGGCTGCCGAACCGGGTGCTGTTCCTGGAGCGGGTCGAACAGGCCCGGCGGACCGCGCTCGCCCAGGGGCACGATCTGACCGTTCTGTTCATCGACCTCGACCGGTTCAAGGCGGTGAACGACACCCTGGGTCACCGGATCGGTGACGACCTCCTCGCGGAGGTCGGTCGCCGGATCACCGCCTCGGCCCGCGCCGAGGACACCGCCGCCCGACTGGGCGGGGACGAGTTCGCCGTCCTGCTCGAGCGAACGGACGCCGAAACCGGTCACGCCGTGGCCGAGCGCATCGTCTCCGTGCTCGCCCGGCCGTTCGTCCTGGACGGTCAGGAGGTGGACATCGGTGCCAGCGTGGGGATCGCCCCGCTGACGGCCCGACACGTGGACGCGGGCGGCCTGCTCAGCGACGCCGACATCGCCATGTACTGCGCCAAGCGGGCCGGGCGCGGGCGTTCGGTCGTGTTCGCGCCGCACATGCTCGAGGATGTGATCAATCGGTTGGGCTTGCGTACCGACCTGCGGCGCGCCCACCAGAACGGGCAACTCTGGTTGGCCTACCAGCCGATCATCAAGATCGGATCCTCCGAGATCGAGGGCATCGAGGGGCTCATGCGGTGGAGCCACCCCACCCGTGGCCTGGTGCCGCCGGGTGACTTCATCCCCGTGGCCGAGGAGACCGAAGCGATCATCGAACTGGGCGCGTGGGCCATTCACCAGGGCCTGATCGAGGTCGAACCGTGGCGAGACGCGTTGCCGTCGCTGCGGCTCAGTCTCAACCTCTCCGCACGCCAGATCGTCGATCCGGATCTGCCTGCCGTCGTCACCGCCGCGCTGCTCGCCTCAGGGCTCCCGGCCACCGTCCTCACGCTCGAGATCACCGAGTCGCTGCTGATGGACGATCCGGACGCCGCGCGCGCTGGGCTGAACGCGCTCAAGGACCTCGGGATCCGCCTGTCCATCGACGACTTCGGGACCGGGTACTCCTCCCTGTCCTACCTGCGCCGGTTCCCGGTGGACCAGGTGAAGATCGACCGAACGTTCATCGCGAGGCTGGGACCGGACGCCGACGACGACATCGCGGTCGTTCGTAGCATCATCGAGCTCTGTCAACGACTCCGGCTGGAGACGGTCGCCGAAGGAATCGAGACCCCCGAGCAGCTGGAGGTTCTCGCCGACCTCGGTTGTGACCTGGGGCAGGGGTTCCTCTTCGCGCGACCGATGCCGCCAGGACAGTGGCACGAGTACCTGCGCACCCGACCGACCGGCGTTCCGACGGGACCCGCCGACGGGGTGCGCGGCCGCAGCGGCCGGCAGGCTCTTCCGCGTTGACCGCCCGCTCCAGGCCCTTCCAAGGCCGGATGTCATGGTCGACCGGGACGCTCATGGCGGACACTGATGACGTTCCGCACCCGGTGGCGGGGCCGCGCGGGGCCGGCGTCGGCCCTGGACGGCTCCTCGGCGTCCTTCGCGGGTGCGACCGCACCTGCGTGAGGGGATGACCATGACAGTGGGGAGAGCCGCCGCGAGCGGGCAGGCCGTCACCTACGACGCCTTCGAGCGTGCTGCCTGGCAGGAACGGGAACGCGGGTACGCCGAGATCTTCGCGCAGCTGACCCGCTTGGCCGCGCAGGCTCTGGTGAGCGCCGTCCGGGTCGCTCCCGGACAGGTGGTGCTGGAGGTCGGCTGCGGTTCCGGCTCCGTCTCGTCGACCCTGGTGGCCACGGGCGCGACCCTCGTCCTGTCCGATGCGAGCCGCGCCATGGTCGGCCTGGCGCGCGGAGCTGCTCCGGGAGCGGGCGCGGTGTGCGCCGCGCTGCCGGCCCTGCCGTTCGCGGACGACAGCGTCGACGCGGTCGTGGGGGGGTTCGTCGTCAACCACCTCGGTGACCCCGGCTCGGCGCTCGCCGAACTGCACCGGGTCACGCGGGCCGGAGGGCGGATCGCCCTGACCTGCTGGGATCGTTCCCCCGGACGGACGGCTCCGACGGCGGTCTTCGACCATGCGCTGAGAGTCGCCGGGGTGAACCTGCCCCCGGCCCCGGCCGGGCCGCCGGCCCTGACCCTGCCGGGATTCCGGGGACTGTTCGACGATGCCCTCTGGCAGGACGCCGAGGTGGAGCGGCTCACCCTGGTCCATGCCATCGATCCCGGCCTGTGGTGGACCGGGTTGATCACCGGAACGGCGCGTATCGGTGCTGCGTTCGCCGCCCTGGACGAACGCCAACGTCTGGCCGTCCGCCAGGCCTACGACGAGCTGGTGCGTGATCGGGTGGACGGCCACGGCCGGTTCCGCCTGGAGGCTGTGGCCCTGCTCGGGCACGCCTCGGCCCGGCCCGGTCCGGCGTCGAGCTGAGTGGACCGGCGGTGGCGCCGGGCCTGGGGGAGGCCCCGGGCGGACGGGAACCCGTCCCGGGGCCGCTACCCGGCGTGACCGGCCGGTGCCGAGCAGGACCGGTCGCGGACGAGCTGTGCTCAGAGGATGTCGAGGCCGTTCCAGCCGGTGCCGATCTGTGCGGGTGGTGCGACGATCTGGTTGGTGGTGGATCCGGTGGTGCGGTACAGGCGCAGGACGCCGGTGCCGTCGCGGGTGACGATGTCGGCTCGGTGGTCTCCGGTGAGGTCGCCGAGGTAGAGGTCGAGGCCGTTCCAGCCGGTGCCGATCTGTGCGGGTGG
>CAZOWW010000146.1:0-13237 GCA_964583765.1 uncultured Kineosporiaceae bacterium | reverse complement strand
CCCACCCCACCCCCGACCTGCCCACCTACCCCTTCCAACACCAGCGCTACTGGATGACACCTGGTCCGGGCGCCGGCGCCCTCGCCGGGGCCGACCGCGCTCTCTGGGATGCCGTGACCCGGGACGACAGGGACCGGCTGACCGAGTTGCTCTGTCTCGACGACGAGCAGCGACATGCGCTGGCTGCGCTCCTGCCCGCCCTGGCCACCTGGTACGTCCGCCAGTTCCCGCCGCAGGAAGAAGAGGCAGAGCCGGAGACCGATCCCGGTGAGGTCGCGGTCGGGTTGCGGGAGCGGCTCACCGCCCTCCCACCGGAAGAGGTGGGGCCGGTCCTGCTGACCGCCGTCCGCCGCTACACCGCGGACGTGCTCGGACTGGCGCCGACCGAACCTCTCGACACCGGGCTCGACTTCCTCGACCTGGGGATGTCCTCGCTGACCGCCATGGAACTGACCAAGCGGCTGCAGGACGACGGACTGGAACTCGATCCGGTCGCCATCTACGACCACCCGACCCCGGAGGCACTGGCCGAACACTTGCAGATCCTCTTCTTCAGCAGCCTGTGACCCCAATTGCGAGGAGCCTGGAAATGAAACACCCCGCCATCATCGCGGGCGGCGGGCCGGTCGGTCTGATGCTCGCGCTGGAACTCGCGCGCGCCGGACTGAAGGCCGTCGTCCTCGAGCAGCGCCCGGGCCATTACGACGACCTGCGCGTGGGAACGTTCCACGCCCGTCTCGTCGAGATCTTCGGCGAGCGTGGAATGTTGGACGAGCTCGGTGCGCCGAACCGGTGGCCGGGTGTGCATTTCGGCATGATCTGGTTGGATCTCAGTAAACTCGACACCGAGTACAACCTGCTCGTCTCCCAGACGGAGATCGAGCGGGTCCTGGAACGGCACGCCGTCGGTCTCGGCGCCGATGTCCGCTGGGGGCACACGGTCACCGGCTTCTCCCAGGACGACGCCGGGGTCAGGGTTCAGATCAGTTCCCCCGACGGCGACTACGAGCTCGAGGGCGAGTACCTCGTGGGCTGCGACGGGCCGAACAGCACCGTCCGGAAGCTGGCGGACATCCCGCTGACTGTCGCGGGCAAGTCCTGGTACGGGCTGCTCGGCGACTTCGCCTCCTACGACGGCGAGTTCGACGCGGGCGTCGTCCAGGGTGGCGTCTTCGGGATGCTGCCCTCGGGCGACGGCCCGTGGCGCCTGCAGACCCTGCAGTTCGACGTCGAGGCTCCGCCCGACTCGCAGCCACCCACCCGCGAGGAACTGCTCGGAAGCCTGGAGCGGATCACCGGGAAGAGCACGGGTGAGGTCGGCGAGATGCTCTGGGTCCGCCGCTACACCGGGACGACCCAGCTCGCGGACAGCTTCCGGGCCGGCCGGGTCTTCCTCGCCGGGGAGGCCGCGCACTTCTACGTCCCGACAGCCAGCCACGGCCTCAACACCGCGCTCACCGACGCCCTCAACCTCGCCTGGAAACTCGCCGCCGCGGTGGGCGGTTGGGCGCCGCCGGAGTTGCTCGATTCCTATCACCGTGAACGCCACCTCGCCGGCTATCGGGCCTGCCAGTTGTCGCAGGCGCAGATGGCGCTCATGCACCCCCTGGACAAGGTGACCGCTCTGCGCGAGGTCTTCCAGGAACTGGTGGACATCGAGGAGGTGAACCGCAGGCTGGCGACCTGGGCGACCGACATCGAGTACCCGTTCCCGGGGCGTGGGGCGGGCGGAGGTCTCGTGGGCCACCGACTGGGACATCTCCCCCTGGACATCCTGGACGGCACGGCGAAGAACACCGGCGACCTGATGGGCTCCCCTCGCGGGGTGTTCCTCGACCTGTCCGAGGGAGACCGGTTCGCCCACCTGTCCGCGTGGAAGCACCGGCTGGACGTCGTCAGGGCACGCCCGACGGCGGACCTCGACGTACCCGCACTCCTCGTGCGGCCGGACGGTTACGTCGCCTGGGCGGGCGACGACGAGAAGCGCCTCGCCACCGCGCTCCACACGTGGTTCGGGGACCCACGGACGACCTGACAGCGCCCGCCGACCGAGGGCGGCCCTTCCGAACATCCGGGAGGGCCGCCCTCGCCGTGTCCCGACCGGAAGACGCGGGGATCGACGACCAGGTACCGGACAGCCGCACGACCGGTGCGCCGTGCGGGCAAGCACGACTTAAGCGGGCGTTCCCAGAATCATTTCGTACTGTGTCACTCGGGGACCAACCAGACAAGGAATCCCATGCGCCGAACTAACCTGAAACTGGGATCGGCGGCCGTGCTCGCCGTCGCCACCTCCGTGGCCGGCATGATGCCCGCCGACGCCTCCCCGGCCCCCCGCCAGCACCGCTGCGCCACCTATGACAACCTCACCGAGAAGGTGATCGACGCCGGATTCACCGACGTCCCGCCCGCCGGCTACACCGTCGGGGACCTCGGAAAGTGGCACAACCAGTTGATCAGCCAGAGCGGCGAGGTTCTGGCCGACGCCGTCGGCGGCAGCCGGGTCGACTTCGCGGACGGCACCACGCTCCTCGTCTACCAGTGGAACACCGACACCTTCAAGGATGGTGCCGTGAAGGAGGCCGGCCTGACGGACGGCAACGCGCTCCTCACCGGGGAGAAGATCTCGATCCCCGCCGTCGGGATCAGCGGACGTTACCGGGGCATGACCGGCTTCCGCACGTTCCAGGCGACGGCTGTCGACGGGATCTACAACTCCCAGCTGATGCTCTGCTCCTGAGAACCACAGGCTCCTGAGAACCACAGGCTCCTGAAGCCACAGGGCGACGGCCTCCGGGGAGTTCCCTCCCCGGAGGCCGTCCTCGTTCGTGTGCTTCGACCGAAGCCCGGCAGATCCTCGCCCGGAATCAGCCCGCCGCGGTCGGGCTCCGGTCAGCCCTGGGCAGCGACCGCTCCGGCGCCGCGGAGCCGCCGTGCGATCCGCGTCGACGGTCCGATCCCGCCCACGCCGCGCGGCCGAGGATGCTCATCACCGCGGGCGCCAGCATCAGCCGGATCAGCGTGACGTCCACGAACACCGCGGTGGCCAGGCCGATCCCCATCATCTTGGTGCTGACATCGTTGATCGGGACGAAGGAGAGGAAGACCACCGCCATGATGGCGGCCGCGGCGGTGATGACCCGGGCCGTGCTGTCCACGCCGCGCTGCATCGCCTCCTGCGGATCGCCCGCGAGGTCGTACTCCTCCTTGATCGCGGAGAGCAGGAACACCTCGTAGTCCATCGAGAGCCCGAAGAGCACGGCGAACAAGACCATCGGCACCATAGAGTTGACCGGAAGATCCTGGTGAATACCGATGAGGGAACGTCCCCATCCCCACTGGAAGATCGCCACGATCACCCCGAACGAGGCGCCGATCGACAGCAGGTTCATCACCGCGGCCTGCAGCGCGATCAACGGCGCACGGAACATGGCCAGGAGCAGCAGGGCCGCCGCGATCAGCACCGCGGGCACCATCCACGGCAATCGCGATCCGACCGCGTCGTCGAGATCCCGGTAGTACCCGGTCGTGCCGCCCACATACACGTGGGTGTCGGAGCCGGCCACGGCAGCCGGGACCACGTCGTCGCGGATGCGGTGCAGCAGATCGCTGACCTCGGCGTCCTGCGGCGCGTGCCGGGGCACCACCGTGAGCATCGCCACCTCGCCGTCGGCACTGCGCTGCGCCGGGGTGACGGCGGCCACCTCGTGATCGGCCTTCAGCCGGTCGGACAGCCGGGTCAGCACCTGGTCGTCCCCCGCCTTGCTTGCGAGATCCGCGACGACCAGGAAGGGCGCGTTGGCCCCCGGGCCGAAGGCCTGGCTCACCGCGTCGTAGGCGCGACGCTGGGTGGCACTCGTGGGCAGGTTCCCCTCGTCCGGCGTACCGATCCGCAGACTCAACGCCGGGACGGAGAGCACGAGCAGCATGCCGAGGCTGACCAGGGTGTACAGGTAGCGGCGCTGGGCGACGTGCCGGGCCCAGCGGCCCCAGCGACCGATCTCCAGCAGGGCTCCCGTTCGGGTGACCACGGCGCCGGGCACCCCGCGGCGGCCCACCCGGAGCGCGTTGACCCGGCTCCCGAGCAGACCGAGCACCGCGGGGAGCAGGGTCAGGGCGGCGATCATCGTCATCACCACGGTGAGTGCCGCGGCAATGCCGACGCCGCCGATGAAGGGGATGCCGATGAGCAGCAGGCTGAGGATGGCCGCGACGACCGTCCCCCCGGCGAACAGGACAGCGTGTCCCGCGGTCGCGAGGGCCCGCCCGACCGCTTCGTCCTTCGGCAGCCCGCCCGCCAGGAAACTCCGGAACCGGGTGACCACGAACAGGGCGTAATCGATGCCCGCCCCGAGACCCAGCATGACAGCCACGATCGGCGCGATCGGCGGGATGTCCATCCCGGCCGCCGCGATGAGCACGAGGGCGGTGCCCGCGATCAGGCCGGTGATGGCCACGATGATGGGCAGCCCGGCCGCGACCACGGAGCCGAACGCGATCAGGAGGATCAGCAGAGCGGCGGCCACGCCGAGGAGCTCGGTCCCGCTGGTCTCCGGGGTCGAGGCGAGCTCGATGACGAGGCCACGGAAGTCGACCTGAACCCCGGCAGCGGCCGCCTTCTTCCCGGCGTCCTCGAGCCGCGTCGCCGCGGTGGCGGTCAGGTCCGCGAGGTCCTTGGAGTACTGGACCTGCGTGACGGCGGTCCGGCCGTCCTGGCTGATCGAGGCGCCCGGATCGGTGAGGGGATTGCCGGCCGAGCGCACGTCCGGCTGATGGGCGAACTCAGCGACAACGGCCTCGATCGCGGCCGCATGCGCAGGATCACGCAGTGTCCCGCTCGTGGTGTGCCAGACGACGTCGGCGCTGGCAGCACCCACCTCGGGGTAGTGCTTCTGGGCCAGGTCGACGGCCTTCTGGGACTCCGCCCCCGGCACACGGAACTCGTTCACGAAGGCGCCACCACTGGCGGATGCGACGCCCAGCAACGCGACGACAGCGATGACCCACCCCAGGATCGTCAGAACGGGGTGGCGGGCGGCCGTTTGCCCCCAACGCTCAAGGATTCTCACCATACGCGAAGCCTAGCGACAGCCGTTGCAAATTTCCAGCGCCTGCACACTCGCATTGACTGCGCTATCCTGAGCGGATGACGACGACCGGGGCAGGCCTGCGTGAACGCAAGAAGCAACGGACCAGGCAGGCGCTCGTCGACGCCGCGATGGCCCTGTTCAGCACGAAGGGGTACGAGGAGACCACCATCGCGGAGCTCGCGGCGGCGGCCGATGTCTCACCGCGAACCTTCTTCAGCTACTTCGCAAGCAAGGAGGAGATCCTCTTCGCGGACACTCCACTGAAGTTGCAGATCTCCGGCGACGTGCTCAGCGAACCCCTGCCCGGGGAACGCCCGGTCCAGTTGCTCCTCCGGGCGTTCGACTCCGTCCTCAGCGCGGACACCGATCTTCTGGGACAGCCGCAACGGGTACGCGCCGAACTCATCCTGCGCACGCCCGGGCTCCAGGCCCACGCGCTCCGCGAGGTCGTCTCGGGTCAGCGCAATCTCGCCGACGGGTTGCTCGCGGCCTACCCCGCGGAACTCGATCCCGTCGTGGCATCCGCCCTCGCCGGGGCCCTGGTCGGGGTACTCGTGTCGACGATCGCCGCGATCTTCGCCGATCCCGCTCGATCCGCCGGTCTCGCTGACCACCCCGAGCGGTTGCGTGCGGAACTGGAACGCGCCGTCCGCACGACCTTGCAGCACCTGCGCGAGGCGCCCTGACCACGGGCTGCCCGGTGCTGGGGCAGGGAGGAGAAGGAGAGCACCAGACGCGACGCGATCACGACACGGGCACTCAGCCGGGCACCAGGGTCTCCCCCAGAGCCGCGGCGACCATCAACCCGACGATCATCGGCAGCACGCGCACCCCGGTCCCGAAGGCGTCCTGACCCAGGACCCCGCCCAGGAACTGGGGAGCGACGAACAGGATGCCCATCACGGCGAAGTGGACGAAGACCGCCAGAACCGTGCCCCAGAGGAACCGGCGACCCCGGGTGGCCGGGGGGCTCTCGCCGGCCGACAGGAGAAGGACGCGCGGGACCCCACGGTGAGTTCAACCACCCGAACCGACGTCGGAACCCCAGCACGAGCAGATAGGGGTTCAAGTCCATATCTAGGGGTCCCCTGGGGTATTGGCCCACATGGTGTCCGACCTAGGATGTCCCTGATTATCCACGCATTACGGAGGAGCGACAGTGAGTAAACCCACCGCATGGCGGATCCTGTCGAAGAGCGACAACTCTGCGGGATTGGTACTCGCGGTGGACTTCGACACCACGGGACGCGTCGAGGCTCGCTTCGCCGACCTCGTGGCGAATCTGACGGCAGCCACCGAGATCTGGGAGACAATCGCACCGGACGGCGGCACCGTGAGTCCGGGGGCCGCCCAGGAGTACCTCGACCACTGGGCCGGGGACCTTCAGGACGAACGCCGGCCGATCCAGGCCGTCCTGGGTTTCTGCGGAGGCGCCATCTACGCTGCGGCCCTGGTCGAGCGTATCCGCCGAGCTCAGGGCCACGAGCCGCTGCTGCTGCTGTTCGATCCCGAGCTGTCCACGGCGCAGACCCTCCTCTGGCAATTCCACAAGGTCATGGGTTTCATGTCCGGAATCCTCTCGTCCGAGCAGGTCGCGCAGGCGCAGGAAATGGGTCGGCACGCGTACGACACAATTTCTGACGTCGCCGCCCTCAAGGAGGAGATCTCCCGGCTCATGAAGGAGTCGGGCGAGCCGGCACTGATCAACGCAGGGCTCGACGAACGGCGTCGTGAGGAACTCTTCGGCGTCTTCGACTCGTTCCTGTCCTACCTCGCCGCCGCGAGCCAGATCGATCCTCTCGATCAATGGCGCAGGGCGATCGCCTTCTCCTCGAAGAGTCCCCTGAGCGGTCTGAACGCGATGCGCGCCTCGGGGCTTGACATTCTCGTCGGGAAGGAGATCGGTCTCGACGCCGAACACGGCACGCTGCTGGCGAATCGGGACCTCGCCGCGCAGGTCTCGGATCTGCTGTCCGTCTGAGAGCTCCCGATCGCCGGATCAGTCGGTGCCGACGGGCGTCGGGATTCCCGATCCGGTCCCGACCCCGTCCGGTCTCAGACCGACTCGGCACCCTCCGAGAGCAGCCAGGCCGGCAGGTCCGCGCGCCGAGTGACGTGCAGCTTCCGATAGACCCGGGTGAGGTGCTGCTCCACCGTGCTCACCGTCACACACAGCCTCCGGGCGATCTCCCGGTTCGTGTGACCCATGGCAGCCAGGCCGGCGACCCGTCGCTCGGCATCGCTGAGTCCGGCGTTCCCTGACACCTCGTCAGGAGACACCGAGCCGCCGGAAGCGGCGTGGCAGACGTTCACGACGCCACACTTCTTGGCGATGTGCCGAGCCCGACACAACATGATCCGCGCCCGGGTGCTCTCGCCCAGTGCCTGGTGGGCATCCCCGAGGTCGGCCAGGGCACGAGCCAGCTCCAGACGGTCTCCACTCGCCTGGAGCACCTCGACCGCTTCGTGCAGGATCTCGGACCGCTGGCGTGGATCCCCCGTCGCCGCCAGCAAGCGCAATGACATGCCTGCTGCCCGCGAGGGGCGGCCACCCGCCAGATCGAGCTGCTTGACGACCAGTTCCCGCGCATGCTCGGGGCGGCCCAGACCGAGCAAGGCGCGAGCCGCCTCGGTCCGCCACGGAACGAGGGCCGGGGTGTCGAGCCCCCACTGCTCCATGAGCGCGCCGCAGGCCAGGAAGTCGTCCAGCGCCGCGCGCAGCTGCTGCGTGGCGAGGTAGTACGTGCCGCGGGCGTGCAGGTAGTGCAGGCCGAACCGACTCTGGAACATGGCCTCGGCCACAGGCTGCTTGATCAGTTCCGCCGCCTCCTTGTGCCTGCCCATCGCGGTGACGGCGAACAACAAGGTGCCCAGCGGTGCCCCGATCCCCAGACCCCAGCACTCGCGGGGCACGAGTGTGAGCGCAGCACGGCCGTAGCGCTCGGCCTTGGCGAGCTCTCCCTGCCGCAGGGCGATCTCGGCCCGTACGGCGGACAGCCGCGACGGTGCGCAGCGGAGCCGGCGATTGGTCGCCTCCTCCAGGAGGAGATCACACCACGGCGCTGCCTTCTCCAGTCGATCGCCGTAGAGCAGGGCGAGCAGGGCCTCGATCACCTGGTCCACCGCCTCCTCCGTGAGACGGGAGCCCTGGAGGATCTTCTCGGCCCCGTCCGCGGCATTCGCCAGGATGTCCGGATCGGTACCGTGCCTCAGCACGGAGGCCAGGATCGTGATGGCGTACAGCCGAGGCTTCACGGCCAGCGGTACGGCGGCGTCCGTGACGACCGGGTCCCCGGGCACGATCATCGCCTGCGCGGGGAAGGACACCTCCGTCCAGAGCCGAGTGACCCTCAACTCGTCCAGGGTCTCCTGGTCGTCCCGGGCGGGAGCCCGCTCGGCGCCCCCGGAACGTGGGGCCGCTCCGATGGCTCCGCCCGGGTGGCCCACGGCGAGCGCCAGTGCTTCCCTCGCCTCGGCCACCCTGCCGTGCCACAGCAGGTAGCGGGCGATCGGGATGATCTGGCCCCCCGAGACGTGTCCCTCGCGCAACGCCCCGACCAGGGTGGGGAAGCCCTGGACCGCCGTCTGCGGATCAGCACGCCAATTCAGAACCATGAGGGAAGCAGCGATCTTCGCCCGTTCCCTCGCATCGGTGCAGACTCGTTCCGCCAACTCGAGATACTCGACGGCCGTCTTCGCCTCGTCGACCGCCAGAGCCTGCTCCGCAGCCTCCCGTAGCACAGGAACTGCCCAGGAATCCTCCGCACCCCCGGCAACGAGCAGATGGCGCGCCACTGTTCGCACGGGGACGCCCTCCCGGTGCAGCCACATGGCCGCTTCACGGTGCAGCCGCGTCCGCCGGCGGCCGTCCAGGCTCGCTTCCAGGGCGGAGGCGCCGGCTTCCGCCCGCAGGCGGCAGCACGACATCACCCCGGACTCCTCGAGCGCGGCCACGGCATCCGCGACGGCATCCACGCCGAGGCCGGAGAGGTGGCCCATCAGCCTGATCGACGCATGCTCCCCGAGGACCGCCGCGCACTGGGCGATCCTCAGGAGCTCCGGCTCGCATCGTCGCAGGAAGGCCAGCACCGCCTTGCCGTACGCGGTCCCGGCGCACAGGCTCACCGGGGAATCGGTCCGAATCTTGATCCCCGCCGTAGCGGCGTCCGCGACCAGAGCCCTGAGCAGCAGGGGATTCCCTGCGGTGAACGCGTGGAACTGTGAAACCACACGGGAAGCTTCCGACCGGCCGAGACGTTCGGCCACCAGATCGGCCGCCGCCGCCTCATCGGGCCAGCGCAGCGTGAAGCGCCGTAGGTGCGGCTGGCCCACGAGCTCCGCCTGGGACGACGGACGCGCCCCGAAGGACAGGGCCATCTCCGTGAGCACGATCAGGATCGGCAACGACTGGATCCGGCGTACCAGGTACAGCAGGCACTGCATGGAGGCCGCATCGGCGTTCTGCACGTCGTCCAGGGTGATCAAGAGGGGGCCACGTCGCGCCTGGTCCAGCAGCGGCGAGCAGAGTCGGCGCACCATCTGGGCATCCGCCTGCAGCCCTGCCTCGTCCTCACCGGCGCCCGCCGCAGGACTCCCCCGCTCCAGCAAGTCAGTGATCTCCTGAACGCCCTCAGGAAATCGATCGACGTTTCTCATCAGCTGCAGGAAGACCCCGAGAGGAAGATGCCTCTCGGACTGCCAGCAGGCAGCCTTCAGTACCTGCCCACCGCGTTCGTGAGCGTATTCTTCTGCCCTCCGCAGAAGAGCCGTCTTTCCACTCGACGACGGACCTTCGATCAATACCGCCGCCCCCCGACCCGCAATGGTTTCCTCGAATAGACGACGCACATAGGTGATGCCTTTCTCGGACACCACGGACATCATCTCGAAGACCCCCTCCTGACCCACAGCCCGCCCGATCCGCACCCCGGGGCACCGATCGGACGACTTCTACCAGCACTAACGGGCAGTCCTACCTGCATGAACGGGGGCCCCGCAGCCCCGATCCGTACTCCCCCCTACCGCTCCGGACAATACCAGGCAAGTTATGCCCACCTTCACTTGCCGTCCCAAGTGTGGCTTGCCTCACATAGGGTGTGATCACATTCACATCACACATTCACTCCACGCATCGCACCGCTTACTCAACACCGGCGGGACTGCGACTCCAACCCGAGGGCCGTCCTGACCGGAAACATTCCGGACACGACGAAATCATGATCGACAACTACTCAGAGCATCGCCTCCGAACTGAATGTGTCGTCGACGGGTCGATGAATTCCTCGGCGACCGAATCCCGCACCACCTTGGCGCCGCCCGAGGCAGGGCGGGCCGGAGGGGAGGCCGCCGGCGAGCGGTCCGGATCGGACAGCTCAACCACCCCCCCTGGAGGCGCCCCAGGGCCGGATCATCACAGAGGCCGCACAGCTGCAGCTCCCGCACAGTCGCAGCGAATGCAGGGACCGGCCCCGTCCTCACCCCGGCGCGGCCACCCCCCGGTTACAGTGCTCAGGTGACTGTCAAGACCGGACTGCGCGAGCGCAAGAAGGAACGCACCCGCCAGGCGCTGGTGAACGCGGCCCTGCGCCTGTTCGCGGAAAAGGGTTTCGACAAGACCACGATCGCCGAGGTGGCCGACGCCGCCGACGTGTCGCCACGGACGTTCTTCGCGTACTTCCCCAGCAAGGAGAGCGTGCTGTTCTCCACCGCCCCGCTCAAGCAGGAACTCTCCGGATCCGTGCTGCTGGAGCCCCGGTCCGGGGAGCCGCCGGCCGGTTTGCTGCTGCGCGCTTTCCTGGCGGTCCTGCAGGAGGACAACGACTTCGTCGGCGAGGGACAGCGGCTGCGCACCGAGCTGATCATGAGTACGCCCTCGCTTCAGGCCTATGCCCTGCGCCAGGTGCTGGACGGCCAGCGGGCGCTGGCCCAGGGACTCCTGGCCGCGTATCCCGAACAGGTCGACCCCGTCTCCGCCGCGGCGATGACCGGAGCGCTGGTGGGAGCGATCGTCGCCACGATCGGCGCAGTATTCGGGGCTCCGGAACGGCAGGCCCTGGCGGATGATCCACAGGCACTGCGCGCCCGGCTCGAGAATGCCCTGCGCGACGCCCTGCGCCAGTTCGCCGAGGTGGCCTGACCCTGGTCCGCCGAGGTGGCCCAGCCGCGGTACGACCCGACGGCGTCCTCACCGGGGGAAGCCCTGGCGCCCGGACCAGCAGGTGGGCGACGCAGGGCTTCCCGAGGATCTCAGATCGCTCCGGGGAGTCTCAGGCCACCGGATCGGCGGCCTCGGACCGGTCCAGGTCGATCCGGTTGGGGGCGCTCCCCTCCGGCGCGACCTCTTCGGGGGTGTCCCCGCGATGGTCGGAGTCGGCCTGGTCCGATGAGGCCCTGCCCGCCCCGGACGGCATGAACAGCCCCGCGAGAACCGCCGAGATCATGGTCAGGACAGCCCCGGTGACCAGGATCAGGGTCATGCCGTGCAGGAACGCTCCGCGCGCGGAGGCCAGCAGAGCCTCGTCGTGGAGACTGCCGGCGACCTGGACCGCGCCGATCACCGAGTCCCGTGCGGCCCTGGCGGAGTCGGCGTCGAGCCCGGCGGTGGACAGGCGCCCCAGGTACCCGGCGGTCAGCACACTGCCCAGCAGGGCCACCCCCAGGGCACTTCCCAACTGCTGCAACGTCTCCAGCAGGCTGGACCCCTGCCCCGCGCCCTCACGGGGCAGGGAGGACAGGACCATGCTCGTGGAGGGCACGACCGCGAACCCGAAGCCGAGGCCCGCGATGCTCAGCCACGTCGCGGTGAGTCCGTAACCGCTGCCGGCACCGGTGGTCGTGCCGACGAGCATGCCCGCCCCCAGCACCACGAGCCCCACCGGCACGACCCTGCGGGCCCCGAACCGCGGCACGAGCTGCTCGCTGAACGTCGCGGCGACCATCAGGCCTCCGATCAACGGCAACAGCCGCCACCCGGTGCCGAAGGTGTCGAATCCCAACAGGGCCTGCAGGTACTGCGGCACGACGAACAGGAGCCCCATCAACGCGAAGTTCACGATCACGGTCGCCAACGATCCCCAGGAGAAGGAGCGGTTGGCGAACAGGTGCAGGTCCACGATGGGGTGCGCACACCGGCGCTCGCGCACGACGAAGGCCACGATCAGGACCACCGACCCCAGCAGCGAGGTCAGCACCAGGGGGCTGCCCCAGCCGTCCCGGGGAACCTGGATGGTCCCGAAGACCAGCGCGGTGATTCCGGTGATGCCCAGTCCAGCCCCCAACAGGTCGAACGACTGACCGTCGACCCGGCGCACCGGCCCGTCGGAGGGAAGCATCGGCAGGCTGACCGCAAGCGCCATGACGACCACGGGCAGGTTGAACGCGAAGATCGATCCCCACCAGTAGTGCTCCAGGAGCCAACCGCCGATCAGCGGCCCGAACGGCAGACCCGCCGCGGCCGCGGCGGTCCAGACGCCGATGGCCCGCTGGGTCTCCTTGGGGGAGAAGATCCGCGGGACCATCGCCATGGACAACGGCATGATCAGGGCGGCCCCCAGACCCAGGAAGGCGCGCACCGCGATCACCGCACCGGTCGAGTGGACCATCATCCCGACCGCCGAGGCGGTACCGAAGATCACCAGTCCCAGCATCAGCAGTCGCTTGTGCCCGTACCGATCCCCCAGGAGTCCGACCGGGAGCATCGCCGCCCCGAACACCAGGAGGTAGCCACCGCCGATCCACTGCAGCTGGGTGCTGGTTGCCCCGAGCTGGTCCGAGAGGACCGGCAGGGCGACGTTGATGATCGTGCCGTCCAAGGTGATGACGAGGACGCTGAGCACCAGTGCACTCAACGCCCACCACCGTCGCGGCGAGGTCGCGAGAGTCGTCACATCGTCCTCCTGATTCAGTCAGTGCGAACTTACAGGCACTGCAGTCACACTAGGGGAACGCGAGAGTCTCTCGCAACTTCTCTTGCAGTCACTGCACTTTCACGTTCATCGGCCGTTCACGAGCAGGACGGCCCCTCGGCCACCGCCTGGTCCACTCCCACCACCCTGCCCCCGCGCACCGACAATTCCCGTCCCACGCCAGAGCTCCGGGTGTGCGTCAGGTTTGTGGCGCTGGCCAGAGGATGTGGTCGCGGCCGGACT
>CAZOWW010000145.1:0-13347 GCA_964583765.1 uncultured Kineosporiaceae bacterium | reverse complement strand
CGCGGCCCTGGTCCTCGGACCAGGGCCGCGACGGGCGGCCCCGGTGGGGGCCGCAGAGGCTCAGGCCTGTGCGTCCGGTGCCGCGTCCTGGGACGCGGGGGCGGAGGTGGCGTCGGGTTCGGCACGCGGCCCCGCCAGATAGGCGGTGAGCTCCTCCAGCGAGATCAGGCCGTCCTTGTCCGAGTCGAGGAACGACACCATTGCGGTGAGCGCCTCGGGTGACACCTGGTCACCGAGCTTCTCGAAGACCTGCTTGAGCTCGTCGGCCGAGATCAAGCCGTCGCCGTTGAGGTCGAACAGCTTGAACGTGGCTGCGTAGTCCGTCGCATCTGCCACGGCTTCCCCTCCTCAGGTACCCGGTTGCGCCCCTGGGCGGGGCGGCCGGTCACTCTATCAGCGGTGTTCGGGTGCTTCCCCGCCGGAACGGCGTCCCTGCGTGTTCGGGTACTGCCGGTTCGGGGCACGCCTGTTCCGGTTCTGCCTCTTCGGCATTCCTGTGCGTTGGCCCTGCCTGCGCGGGGGTCCGGAGTCAGGGTCCGGCGCCGGGACCCCGGCGCCGGACCCCCGACCGGGGCTCAGCCCGCGACGCTCGGCAGGCTCTTCAGGCCCTCGGCGAACCGGGCGTCACTGACCTCCTCGTCGACCATGCGGCCGCCGAGGTAGGCGTCGTAGGCGGCGAGGTCGAGGTGACCGTGTCCGGAGAGCGCGGTGAGGATCACACGCTCCTCCCCCGCCTCCTTCGCGGCCAGCGCCTCCCGGATGCAGGCGGCGAGCGCGTGCGAGGCCTCGGGAGCCGGGACGATGCCTTCGGAGCGGGCGAACTGCACCGCCGAGGCGAAGCACTCCGTCTGCGGCACCGAGATGGCCTCGAGCAGGCCGAGCTCGGCCGCGTGGGAGATGAGCGGGGACATGCCGTGATAGCGCAGCCCGCCGGCGTGGATGGGGTCCGGCACGAACTCGTGTCCCAGGGTGTGCATCTTCATGAGGGGGGTGAGCCCGGCCGTGTCGCCGAAGTCGTAGGCGTACTGGCCCCGGGTGAGCGAGGGACACGAGGCCGGCTCGACCGCCCGCAGGACCGGGGACATCTTGCCGGCGAGCTTCTCGCGCAGGAACGGGAAGACCAGGCCGCCGAAGTTGGAGCCGCCTCCGGTGCAGCCGACGATGACGTCGGGGGTGTCCTCGGCGAGGGCGAACTGGAGCAGCGCCTCCTCCCCGATGATCGTCTGGTGCAGGAGGACGTGGTTGAGCACGCTCCCGAGGGCGTAGCGGATCTCCGGGTTCTGGGCGGCGACCTCGACCGCCTCGCTGATGGCCAGGCCGAGTGAGCCGGGGTGGTCGGGGCGCTCCGCCAGGGCGGCGCGTCCGGCGGCGGTCAGCGGCGACGGCGACCGGTGCACCGTGGCACCGAAGGTCTCGATCATGATGCGGCGGTAGGGCTTCTGGTCGTAGCTCGCGCCGACCTGCCAGACCTCGCACTCGATGCCGAAGAGGGAGCTGGCAAAGGAAAGCGCCGTGCCCCACTGGCCGGCGCCCGTCTCGGTGGTGAGCTTGGTGACCCCTGCCTTGGCGTTGTAGTAGGCCTGGGGGACGGCGGTGTTCGGCTTGTGCGAACCGGCCGGGGAAACGCCCTCGTACTTGTAGTAGATGCGTGCGGGGGTGTCGAGCAGCTTCTCCAGCCGGCGGGCCCGGTACAGCGGAGAGGGGCGCCACAGCCGGTAGACGTCGAGGACCGCGCCGGGGATGTCGATGTACCGCTCGGTGCTGACCTCCTGGAGGATCAGCTCCTCGGGGAACAGAGGCGCCAGGTCGGCCGGGCCCACCGGTTCCTGCGTCGCGGGGTGCAACGGGGGCGGCGGGGGCGTCGGCAGGTCCGGGATCAGGTTGTACCACTGGGTCGGCATCTCCGACTCGTCCAGCAGCACCTTGTGACGTAGCGCGTCGACCAACGGAGTCTCCTTCGACAACGGCGGGCGGCCTCGCTCAGGCCCGCGGGTCGGGCGTGATGGCCGTCCGGCCCAGACTGTCACCGGGTAGGGGGTCCTGTCAGGGACCGGTCGTCCCGACGCTCTTCCAGAGGAAACCGCAGGTCAGGGGAAAGGTCTCGGCCGTGGTGGTTCGTCCGGATTCGACGGACGGGTCAGGCACGGGGCGCCGACGGCGGATGACCGTCCGCCCGGTGGGGACTACCCGGCCGCGGAGGCCGGAGCGTCTAGATTGCCCAGAGTGCGGATCCTCCACACCTCGGACTGGCACCTGGGGCGCTCCTTCCACCGGGTGGACCTGCTCGACGCCCAGGCGGCCTACGTCGACCACCTTGTCGACGTCGTCCGCGCGGAGCAGGTGGACCTGGTCGTGATCGCCGGCGACATCTACGACCGGGCGCTGCCCTCGGTCGACGTCGTGGGGGTGCTGGACGATGCTCTGTGCCGCCTCTCGGGCGCCGGTGCCGTGGTGGTGCTCGCGAGCGGCAACCACGACTCCCCGCGGCGGCTCGGGTTCGGGGCCCGGCTCCTGGACCTCGCCCGGGTGCACGTGCGCACCGATCCCCGGGGGTGCGGCGCGCCGGTGCTGCTCGGCGGCGACGCGGGGCCGGTGGCGGTCTACCCCCTGCCCTATCTGGAACCTGCCGTGGCGGGTCCCCTGCTCGACGACGTCCGCCCGGATCCGCCCGAGGACGAGGCCGGGACTGCCGGGGAAGCCGCAGACGCCGGCGAGGACGCATCTGGCGCACATCGGCCGGCCCGGTACTCGCACCAGCGGGTCCTCGGTGCGGCGATGCAGGCCGTGCGGGCGGATCTGGCTCGGCGTGCCCCCGGCACCCGCGCGGTCGTCGGCGCACACGCCTTCGTGGCCGGTGGCGTCGCGAGCGAGTCCGAGCGGGACATCAGCGTCGGCGGCGTGGCGGTGGTGCCGGCAGCCGTGTTCGACGGGGTGCACTACGTCGCGCTCGGACACCTGCACGGGCGGCAGGTGGTCGGCGAGCGGATCCGGTACAGCGGGTCTCCCCTGGCCTACTCGTTCGGGGAGCACCGGCAGGTGAAGGGCAGTTGGCTGGTCGACCTGGACGCGCGGGGCACGGTGCGGGTCGAGACCGTGGACGCCCCGGTCCCCCGGCCCCTGGCGGTGCTGCGAGGAGAACTGGAGGACCTGCTGCGCGATCCGCGGCACGGGGAGGCCGAGCGGGCCTGGTGCCAGGTCACCCTGACGGATCCGCAGCGGCCCGCCGACGCGATGCAGCGCGTGCGGACCCGGTTCCGGCACACCCTGCAGGTGCGCTTCGATCCCGCAGGGGGCGGCCCGCAGGGCCCTGGGGACTTCGCCGCCCGGCTCGTGGGCCGGGACGACGTGCGGATCTGTTGCGACTTCGTCACGCACGTGCGGCGGCGGGAGCCTGACGTGCAGGAGCTGGCCCTGTTGCGCGAGGCGGTGACGGCGGTGCGGATCGCCTCCCAGGACGGCGCGGCGGAGAGCGCTCCCGCCGGCCCCGGGACGGCGGAGGTGGGGTCGTGAGGCTGCACCGGCTGGTCCTGGAGGCCTTCGGGCCGTTCGCGAGTCGCCAGGAGGTCGACTTCGACGTCCTGACCGAGCAGGGGATCTTCCTCCTGCACGGGCCCACCGGGGCGGGGAAGACCAGCGTCCTGGACGCCCTGTGCTTCGCGCTCTTCGGGCGGGTGCCCGGTGCCCGGGCGGGGGTCTCGCGCCTGCGCAGCGACCATGCGGATCCCTCGGTGGCGCCGCAGGTGTGCTGCGAGTTCTCCGTGGGCACCCGACGGCTGGAGATCACGCGCTCCCCCGCCTGGCAACGGCCGAAGCGGCGGGGCACCGGCGTGACCACCGAGCAGGCACGTGTCGTGGTGCGGGAGTGGGACGGGCGCGCCTGGACGACGCTGACCCAGCGGCTCGACGAGGCGGGGCACCTGGTCGACGCGGTGATCGGTCTGGGGCCCGAGCAGTTCACGACGCTGGTCGTGCTCCCCCAGGGCGACTTCGCCGCCTTCCTGCGGGCCGACGCCGAGACACGACGACGACTCCTGGAGCGGCTCTTCGGCACCGACCGTTTCACCCAGGTGCAGGGGTGGTTGCGCGATGCCCGTAGCCGGCTGCGCGCGCGGGTGGACGAGGCGGACACGGCCTCGAAAGTGCTGCTGGCCCGAGCCGATCAGGTCGCCCAGGCTCTCCGGGAGGTGGACACGCTGCTCGGAGTCGGGGTGCCCGTGTCCACGGGCGACCCCACGCGACCCGACGCCGCCGACGGGCCCGCACCGGGCGAGGAGGAGATTCCGCCCTCTGCTCAGGTGGCCGCCGTGGCCGGACGAGCCGCCCGGATCCACGAGGCCGCCGAGGCCCGAGCTCGGTGGACCGCCGCGTGTCGGCGCGAGGCCTCGGCCGCTCGTGCGCAGGGTGCGGCCCGGGCGGACCTGCAGGCCCGGCACGCCCGGCTGACCGGACGGCGCCAGGAGCTCGACGCCCGCGCCGCGGACCGCGAGGAGGCCGCGCGGCGGCTGGCGGAGGACCGGCGGGCGGCCCCCGCGGTCCCCCTGCTGGAACTGCTCGCCCGGGTCGGAACGCGGGTGGACGAGCTGCGGGAACGGGTGAACGGCGACCCGCGGTCCGGTGCGGACGAGCGGACGCTGCGTGAGGAGGTCGCCGCCTTGCGCGAGCGACTCGGCATCCTGGCCTCGGCGGAACGGGACGAGACGACGCTCGCGCAGCTGACCGAGCGGGCGGTGTCCTTACGGGACGACGTGGCGGACCGCAGGGACGCCTGGGAACGCGCCAAGGCCGAACTGGCCACAGGTGCCGTTGCCCTGGCGGAGCTCGGTGCGCGCCGGGCCGCCTGCGCCGAGCGGGTCCAGGCCCGGGCGGCGGCCGAGGCCTCGGTGCACGACGCCGCCCTGCGGACCGAGGCGGTCGAGGCGCGTGACCGGCTGGACGGGGAGCACCGGGCGGCGACCGCGCGCCTGGCCCGGGCGCGGGAGCACCGGGACGCGCGCCGGTCGGCCTGGCTCGACCTGCGCGAGGAGCGCCTGGCCGGCATCGCCGCCGAGCTGGCCGGCGACCTGCGAGCGGGAGAGCCCTGCCGGGTCTGCGGCGGCACTGATCATCCCGCTCCGGCGAGTCCGGGTGCGCGGGTCGTGACCCCTGCGCAGGAGGAGGCGGCGCGAGCGGCGGCCGATGCCGCCGAACACGAGTACACGGTCTCGGCCACCGCCGTGGGCGCCCTGGCCGAGGACCTGGCCCGGGCCACGGCACTGGCCCAGGACGCCGACCCGGCCGAGGCCGCGGAGGCACTCGCCACCGCGCGCGCGGTGCTCGCCGAGGTGGTCCGCGCGCAGGAGGAGCTGCGGGCCATCGACGGCGAGCAGGCGCGGCGGGAGGACGCCGTCGCGGACGCCCGACGCCGGGTGGACCAGCTGCAGGAGGCGGTCACCAGCGGGAGCCAGGAGTTGTCCGGCCTGGACGAGCAGCTCCGGGGCCTGCGCGAGCGGGTCGACCGGGCCCGCGACGGGGCGAGTTCGCTGTCCGCGCGGCGCGAGGGCCTCGTCACGGAGGTGACCGCGGTCGAGGGGGTGCTCGCCGCGCGGGTGGAGCTGGCCGGGGCACTCGCCGAGCAGACCCGTGTCCTGGACGACGCCCAGGCACGCTGCCGGGACGGCGGGTTCGCCGACCTGGCCGCGGTGTCCGCGGCGGTGCTCGCGAGCACCGAGCGGGCCCAGCTGGACCGGCTCGTGCGGGAGCACGACAGTGAGCTCGCCGCGGTGACCGATCAGCTGGCCGACCCGGGGCTGGCGGAGGCCGCCACCGCCCCCGGCCCCGATCTGCCCGCCCTGGCCACGGCGGTGGAGGACGCGACTGCCGCCGACGAGGCCGCGGCCCGGGCGGAAGCGCTGGCCCGCACGAGCAGCCTGGCCCTGGCGGAGCTGACCCGGGAACTGGCCGCGCACGAGCGGAGGACCGACCCGCTCCGGACCCGGTTCCGGGCTCTCGACGCGCTGGCCCGGTGCGCCGACGGCACCGGCGGGGACAACCAGTTGCACCTGGCGCTGTCCGCGTACGTGCTCGCGGCGCGGCTCGAACAGGTCGCGGAGGCGGCGAACCGGCGCCTGGCCACGATGTCCGGCGGGCGGTACGCCCTGGTGCACATCGACCCCGAAGGGGGCGGTCGCGGTCGCGCAGGTCTGGACCTGCGCGTCCTGGACGCCTGGACCGGGCAGGCCCGCGAGGTCGCGTCGCTGTCCGGCGGGGAGACCTTCTGCGCCTCGTTGGCCCTGGCCCTGGGGCTGGCGGACGTGGTCTCCGCCGAGGCGGGCGGGACGGCCATCGAGACGCTGTTCGTCGACGAGGGCTTCGGCAGCCTGGACACCGAGACCCTCGAGGACGTGATGGAGGTGCTGGACGGGCTGCGGGAGGGCGGTCGTGCCCTGGGGCTCATCAGCCACGTCACCGATCTGCGGGACCGGATCCCGGCCCGGCTGGAGGTGCGCAAGACCCGCGCCGGTTCGGTGTTGCGGGGCCCGGGGACCGGTGCGTCCGGTCCCCGGGAATGACGGCGTGCCGCGGCGGCGCCGCGATCAGAAGCAGTGGCAGACGAGGTTGCGGTCGCCGTAGGCGTCGTCCACCCGCCCGACCGGCGGCCAGTACTTGTGCCGGGGCTCGACGCCCGGCGGGAACACGGCCGTGGTGCGGGAGTACGGGCGGTCCCACTCCTCGGCGGACAGCACCGAGGCCGGATGCGGTGCCCCGCGCAGCGGGCTCAGCTCGGCCGGCCAGCGCCCCTCGATCACCTGGTCGATCTCGTGCCGGATCTCGATCATGGCGTCGCAGAACCGGTCGAGTTCGGCGAGGTCCTCGCTCTCGGTGGGCTCCGCCATGAGGGTGCCCGGCACGGGGAACGACATCGTCGGGGCGTGGAAGCCGTAGTCCATCAGGCGCTTGGCGACGTCCGTGACCGTGATCCCGCTGAGCCGGGTGAGCTCGCGCAGATCGAGGATGCACTCGTGGGCGACGAGCCCGTTCACGCCCCGGTAGAGCACCGGGAAGTGCTCGTCGAGCCGGGCCGCGAGGTAGTTGGCGGAGAGCACCGCCGTGGCGCTCGCGCGCGCCAGTCCTTCGGCGCCCATGAGGCGCAGGTAGGCCCAGGCGATGGGCAGGATGCCCGCCGAGCCGTAGGGGGCGGCCGCCACCGGACCGACCCGGGTCCCGGCTGCTTCCTGCCGGCGGTGCCCGCGGTCGCGCCCTGGGTGTCCACGGTCCGGCAGTGAATGTTCTGGGTCCTGCAGGGGGTGCCCGGGCAGGTACGGGCTCAGATGGGCACGCACCGCGACCGGGCCGACGCCGGGGCCACCGCCGCCGTGCGGGATGCAGAAGGTCTTGTGCAGGTTGAGGTGGGAGACGTCCGCCCCGAACCGTCCCGGTCGGGCCAGGCCGACCAGGGCGTTCAGGTTGGCCCCGTCGACGTAGACCTGTCCGCCCGCCTCGTGCACCAGCGCGCAGAGCTCCGGGACGTGTTCCTCGAACACCCCGTGCGTGGACGGATAGGTGATCATGAGGGCGGCCAGGCGGTCCCGGTGGGCGGTGACCGACTCGCGCAGGTGGTCGGCGTCCACGTTCCCCTCGGCGTCGCAGCGCACGACGACCACGCGGAGTCCGGCCATCGCGGCGCTGGCGGCGTTCGTGCCGTGCGCGCTGGCCGGGATCAGGCAGACGTCGCGCTCGGGGCTGCCCTGGTCCCGCAGGTAGGCCCGGATGGCCAGGAGGCCCGCGAGCTCGCCCTGGGAGCCGGCGTTCGGTTGCAGGCTCACCGCGTCGTAGCCGGTGACCCCGGCCAGCCAGGCGCACAGGTCGTCGATGAGGGCGCGCGTGCCGGCGGTGTGCTCGGGTGGCGCGAAGGGGTGCAGCCCGGCGAACTCGGGCCAGCTGACGGGCTCCATCTCCGTGGCGGCGTTGAGCTTCATCGTGCAGGACCCGAGCGGGATCATGCCCCGGTCGAGGGCGTAGTCCAGGTCGGACAACCGGCGCAGGTACCGCAGGAGCGAGGTCTCGGAGCGGTGGCGGGTGAAGACGGGATCCCGCAGGCAGGGTCCCTGCCGCAGGAGGGCGGCGGGCAGCCCCGGGACGGCGGACCGCGACCCCGGGGCGGGCGACGATCCCGCCGGGGGTTCCGGCAACGGCGCGGCGGTGCCGGACGACGTGAAGGCGGCCCGCACCCTGTCCAGGTGCTCGGGACGCGTGGTCTCGTCGCAGCTGATCGCGACGTGATCGGCGTCCACGGCCCGCAGGAGCACTCCGCGGTCCCGGGCGGCGGCGACGACCGCGGCGGCCCGACCCGGCACCTGCGCCAGGACGGTGTCGAAGAACGCCTCGTGCACCACGGGCACGCCCTCGGCGCGCAGGTCGCGGGCCAGGCCCGCGGCCTGACCGGCGACCCGCCGGGCGATCTCGGCCAGGCCGGCGGGCCCGTGGTGCACCGCGTACATGCCGGCCATCACCGCGAGCAGGACCTGGGCGGTGCAGATGTTGCTCGTGGCCCGCTCCCGCCGGATGTGTTGTTCCCGGGTCTGCAGGGCCAGGCGCAGGGCCGGCGTCTCGGTCGCGTCCCGGGAGACCCCGACGATGCGCCCGGGCAGATTGCGGGTGAGTTCCGCCCGCGCCGCCAGATAGCCCGCGTGCGGTCCGCCGAAGCCCAGCGGGACGCCGAAGCGCTGGGCCGAGCCCACCGCCAGGTCCGCGCCGTACTCCCCCGGCGGCCGTAGCAGGGCCAGGGCCAGCAGGTCCGCCGCCACGGTCACCAGGGCCCCCTGGCCGTGCGCGGCCTCGACCACGGGGGTGAGGTCCCGCACCCGGCCGTCGGCGTCCGGGTACTGCAGCAGCACGCCGAAGACCGGGCGCCCGCCGGTCAGGTCCGTGGGGGGACGTCCGTCCAGGGGCGCGGTGACCACGTCGATGCCCAGGGGAGCCGTCCTCGTGGCGATGACGGCACAGGTCTGCGGCAGCACGCCCTCGTCGACCAGCAGCACCGCGTCCTGGGGCGTCCGGGAGACGCGCCGCATGACCATGACCGCCTCGGCGGCCGCGGTGGCCTCGTCGAGCAGCGACGCATTGGCCACGGGCAGATCGGTCAACTCGGCGATCATCGTCTGGAAGACGAGCAGTGCCTCGAGCCGGCCCTGGGAGATCTCGGCCTGGTAGGGCGTGTACGCGGTGTACCAGGAGGGATTCTCGAGGACGCAGCGGCGGATCACGGCCGGGGTGTGCGTGCCGAAGTACCCCAGACCGATCATCGGGACGGCCAGCGTGTTGCGGGCGGCGAGGGCCCGCAGCTCGGCGGTCACCTCGGCCTCGGTGGCCGGCGCGGGCAGGTCGAACTCGGCGTCCTCCCGGATGGCTCGGGGCACCGCGGCCTCGACGAGGTCGTCCAGGCGATCGAAGCCCAGCGTGGCCAGCATGTGGGCGACGTCCTGCTCCCCGGGGCCGATGTGCCGGTCGGCGAAGGTCAGGGCGCCGTCGCTCGAACCGGTCCGGGACCGGGCCGGCCCGGCGGGCGGCGGATCGGCCGGGACGACCGCCCGGCCGGAGCGGGCCGACGGGAGTGACGTGCCCGCGGCGGCGACGGGGTCCAGGAGATCGGGGTCGGTCGACAGAGACGTCATGGAGGCTCCCGCGGTGAGAGGCGGACCACCGGTCGGTGATCCGAGGCCTCCCCCTCTGTCGGGCCGCCATGGCGCCTTCAGAGTCGCCTCGCGCACGCGGTCCTGGCGCCTGAGAGGTTCCGGGGAGAATTGCCCCTTCGGCGCCCCCGTGACGGGGGCTCTCCCGCGTGGTGTCGACGGCTCCGTCGACGGTAGCAGGCAGGGGCCCGGCGGGCGCGTGGGTGTGACGACCCCGGACCCCTGGGGCGGAGGTCCCGCAACCGGCCGTGCGGCCGGGCGGTCTCTGGGCCGAGTGGGCGGTCCCGACGCACGGTCCGCGCCCCCGGGGGTTCGCGCGGTAGGTTGCACCCGTGCTCGTGACCAGTGTGTGCAGCCTCAAGGGCGGCGTGGGCAAGACCTCGGTCGTCCTGGGTCTCGCCTCGGCCGCCCTGGCCCGAGGGGTGCCGACCCTGATCGTGGACATGGACCCGCAGGCCGACGCGACGACCGGCCTGGACGTCGCCCTGCAGCCCGACGGGGACATCGCCGCCGTGCTGAGCACGAACCGGCGCAGTGCGTTCGACTCGGCGATCGCGCCGAGCGGTTGGGGGGACGGCACCCCGGGACTGCTCGACGTGCTCCTGGGCACCCCGAGCGTGGCCAGCCTGGACAGCCCCCGGGCGACGGAGCGCGTGCTCAATCGCCTGGGGCAGGCCCTGGACCGCGCGGAGGGGTACCGCCTGGTGCTCATCGACTGCCCGCCGTCACTGAACGCCCTCACCCGCACCGCGCTGATCGCGAGCCACCGGGCGTTGATCGTCACCGAACCGGCGCTGTTCTCCGTGGCGGCCGCGGACCGCGCCCTGCACGCCGTGGACGAGCTGCGCCGCACGAGCGCACCGAACGTGCAGCCGCTGGGCGTGCTGGTGAACCGCTACCGCGACCGGTCCCCGGAACACCGCTACCGGCTGAACGAGCTGGCGGAGATGTTCGGGCCGCTCGTGATCGGCCCGCAGGTTCCCGAACGCAGCGCCCTGCAACAGGCCCAGGGAGCGAGTCGGCCCATTCACCAGTGGCCGGGGCCCGCGGCGGTCGAGCTGTCGGGGCTCTTCGATGCCCACCTCGCGCGGTTGCTGCGCTCGGCCACCCGTACCGGCCGGCGCCGCAGCCCCGCCGAGGCCATCTGAGGACTGCCGCCCTCCCGACCCTGGTCGGGGAGCACCTGGGGTGGAGTGCGGAGCCGGTGCGGGAACGTGCCCGGGCCCCGAGGCCCGGAGAGCGGTCAACCCGCCGCGCGCACCCGGCGACGTCGTGCCAGCTCGTCGTGGTGCTCCGTCGCCTCGTCCTCGTCGGCGCGTTCCACCGGCAGTTCGGCGAGGCTCCCCTCGATCTCCCGCCAGACCCGGCCGACCGCGATGCCGAAGACACCCTGACCGCCCTGGACCAGGTCGATGACCTCGTCCGCGGAGGTGCACTCGTACACGCTCGCACCGTCGCTCATGAGCGTGATCTGCGCGAGGTCCTCGACCCCACGCTGGCGCAGGAAGCCCACCGCGATCCGGATCTGCTGCAGCGAGACCCCGGTGTCCAGCAGCCGCTTGACCACCTTGAGGACGAGGATGTCCCGGAAGCCGTAGAGACGCTGCGTGCCCGAGCCGGTCGCCGCGCGCACGCTCGGCTCGACCAGCCCGGTACGGGCCCAGTAGTCGAGCTGGCGGTAGGTGATGCCGGCGGCCTTGCAGGCCACGGGCCCGCGGTATCCGGCCTGCTCGTCGAGCTCGGGCAGGTCGTCCGTGAAGAGCACCCCCTGCGTGCCGGCCGGAACCGGGGTGGGGTGGCCCGCCGTAGTCGTGGCGTCTCCGCTCGCGCCCACACCGACCTCCCGATTCGTTGCCCGTCCTGGGCCGTTCCCCGGGGTGGTTGCGCCCCGTTCCCGGAGCGTCCGACCCGATTCGTCACCCGGCCTGCGCCGACGGGACGAACCGCCGACGATCCGGAATCACATCGATGAAACTACCGCAGGGACGCTCCTTCTGAACGGTAGGCCCCGCCCCGGAGGGCGTCAACGAAAGGCACGCGAGTCCGGGCGGTGTGTCACCCGGGTGGGCCAGGGGACCCCGGTCGGCAGGGAGGTGACCCGAGGGTGGAGCGACGGCCGGCCACCAGCTCATGGCGGCCGTCAGGGACGCGATCGGCCAGGGACGTGGCTGAGGGGCTGCTGGCGGGGACGGGACCGGTCAGGGCGATCAGGACTCGCGGTCGGGATTGTCGAAGTCCTCGGGCGAGATCTGGTCGAGGAACTCGCGGAACTTCTCGACCTCGTCCTCGTCCTGGTCGGGAACGGCGACCCCACCGGTCTCGAGCACGTCCTCGGCGCCGACGATCCGGCAGCCGACACGCAGGGCGAGGGCGATGGCGTCCGAGGACCGTGAACCCACGACGAGCCCGCCGTCGAAGGCGAGCTCGGCGTAGAAGACGCTGTCCCGGATCTCGGTGATCCGGACCTCCTCCAGGCGCCGCCCCAGGGCCACGATGACGTCCCGGAGCAGGTCGTGGGTCAGGGGGCGCGGCGGGACGACTCCCTGCTGGGCGAAGGCGATCGCGCTCGCCTCGGCCGCCCCCACCCAGATGGGCAGGTACCGGTCCCCACCGCGTTCGCGCAACAGGACGATGGGGTTGTTGGACGGCAGTTCGACCCGCACACCGATGACGTCCAGCTCACGCACCCCCCCACCGTACCGCCGGGACGCCCCGACGCGCCCGTGACGAGCGTCGCCCGTCCGTCGGCTTCGTCGGCACGGTCGGGTGGCCGGGCCTCCGGGCTTCAGCCGCGTCCGGAGTTCAGGGCCGCCGCCACGAGCACCGCGTGCAGGCGGAGGCAGAGGGTGGCGACCTCCCGCGAGACGTCCTCCGCGCGGGCGGCCGCGTCGGCGCCCCGCTGGTGGCGGAGCGGAGCGGCGACCTGCTCCACCAGGCCTGCCTCCCGGTCGGCGGCGGCCCGGAAGGCCCGGAGATGGCGGGGCTCCAGGCCGAAGCGGGCGAGTGCCGCGGCGGCGGAGGCCACCGCGAAGGCGTGGCCGTCGTAGACGTCGGGTGTGGCCTGTGCCGGGATGAGCCCGTGCATCTCGAGTGCGGCGAAGAACTCCTCGGCGACGCCCGCCGCGGTGAGGAGCTGTTCACGGGTGAACCGGACCGGGGTCTCCGGTCCCGAGGGGGTGAGGCTGCCGACGAGCCGGGGCGTCCACACCGGCCCCCCGGGCAGGGGTGGCGGTTCCAGCCCCTGGTCCCGCGCCTCCAGGTACTCGCGGATGACCCGCAGGGGAAGGTAGTGGTCCCGCTGGCGACTGAGCACGAACCGCAGGCGCTCGACGTCGTTGTGCGTGAACTTGCGGTACCCGGAGGGGGTGCGCTCCGGCTCGACGAGTCCCTGGTCCTCCAGGAACCGGAGCTTGGAGATGGTCACGTCGGGGAACTCGGGGCGAAGGATGGCCAGCACCTCGCCGATGCTCATGCCACCACCGGGCGCGCCGCGGTGGTCGGCGGCAGCGCTCACCACGGCACGGCTCCCGCCATGCATTCCCGACCTCGTGCGATCATCACCCGTGTTCCCAGCAAGCGCCGACCCTCACCGCTGCGCCCGACGGGCGACGCGGTGCCCTCACCGCGTCCAGCTTAGAGCGTCTCGTGCCGCTTCTCGTCGAGGCGGCAGAGTTGATCG
>CAZOWW010000144.1:0-13503 GCA_964583765.1 uncultured Kineosporiaceae bacterium | reverse complement strand
TCGGCGACCCGGAGCAGGAGCGCCCGCTCGATCGCCCTCTGCACCGGGTGGATCTTCCGGACGTAGCACTCGACGTCGATCACGGCCACCGTCCTCTCATCGACCGCTCGCGGTGTCCCGGTCCCCGGCGATGCCACCGGGGCCGACGTGGTTCCGGTGGCGCCCGCGGCACCGGTGGTTCCGGGCCGGGAGGACAGCCGCCCGACGAGCGACCTCAGGTCGGCGTGGTCGTCGACCGCGACCCCGCGGGCGCGCATGCATCGCGCCCACCCTGCTTCCGCCACGGACCACGCGGGAAGTGTCTGCACGGGATTGGTGTCGAGGTAGGCACGGATCCGTTCGTCGTACCGGGGCATGGTGACCCGGACGGCACGCTCGGCCCGGTGGAGGCAGCCCTGGACCCCGCTCGGGGGCAGGCCCGGCGCGCCACCGGCGGGACCGCTCCGGCCTCCGTGCCCGTAGAGATCGCCCAGGTAGCGGGTTCGGTCCTGCGGGCTCAGGGTCTGGAGACGCCGATCGGGATCGTCGTCCCGTGATGCCGGCGCGTCGTCCGGTAGTCCGTACCCCTCTGCCGCGCGGTACTTCCGGAGTTCGCCGAGAGTGATGATGTCGTTGCCGAAAGCCCCGACGACCGGTTCGTAGGACCAGCCCAGCGCGCGCATGCAGGTCGCCGCGCGCTCCTGGATCTCGCGCTCCTCCTGTTCCGCGCTGCGCCCACCGGAGAGGAACCATTCGGTCAGGGACCACGGGTCGGAGTCGTGCGAGGCGGGAAGGTCGGAGGTGTCCACCGCCAGCACGGCCACCTCCGACGGGCTGCGCGCGGGGACGTGGGACGCCCCCGCCGCAGAGTTCCTCGACCGCCGGCCCGCGGTCCCTGCGGCTCCGGGAAGCACCGCCACCGCCGCCACCGCAATGACGGCGACCGCGATCAGCGCGATTCCCACCACCGTCATCCGTTTCCTCACCGGTCGGGGCTGAGGCGTGTCACTGGACCGGCTCGTTCGCATGGTCTTCCCTCCCGGAGCGCTTGCGGATCAGAAGGAGTCGGTCTTGAAGTACCGGTGACTGTCGTAGTAGAGGCCGTTCGATCCCTGGAAGGCACCGGTCACCACGAAGGCGTCGGCGTAGGCCAGGTAGCCCGCACCGTCGTAGAGCTGGGGTGTCCAACAACCCGTGTCGCCGTCGGGGATCTCGCACTTGTACTCGCGGCCGTCGGTGGTCCGGTTCACGTAGGCCGTGCCGCACCCGTCCTGGGGCCACTCGATGCCGGGGTTGAAGCCGCAGTTCCGCCACGTGTAGAGCCGGGACCACGCGGTGTTGCAGCCGGTGCTGTACACCAGGTAGAGGCTGGCCAGCTGGCGGCCGCTGACCTCGTCGAGCAGCACATTGGACTTCTTGCGGGACGCGGTGTCGTCGCAGTTCATCGCGGCAGGATCGCTGCCGTCGTAGCTCAGCGCCTGGGCCGGGGAGACCGTGGCCGCCAGGCCGCCGGTGAACAGGAGCACGGCCGCGGCCATGGTCAGACGTCGTTTCATGGTGAGGGTCTTCCTCTCGTGGACATGCGGGACTCGCCAACACGGGGACTCGCCAACGTGCGGGACTGGTCATCCGGAACCGCGGTGACGGCTCCGGTTCCGCCGGACTGCGCGTGCAGGGACCGGTCTCCGGCCGACCGGGCCGGAGTCACGATGGGCTCTCGGCCTTATCGGGACCTTGTTGTGCTGCCGCCCGCTGGCGGTGTGCCGCCGCCCGCTGTCGGGGGCGCCGGTCGGCCGTGGGCGCGACAAGGGAGTGATAAGGCCCTCGCCCTACGGTCCGGGTCATCTGCTCCGCCGGGCTCCCCGGGGCGGGTCCCCGGAACCGGCCGCCGGACACACCGGCAACCGCGCCACCGTTCCCCGTTCGCGACCCGCCTCTGCCCCCGGCATCACCGCGAAGGACGGACGTGAACACCAGACGACACCCTCCGAGAGGATTCGGGCGCCTCGGCCGGATCCTCGGGTCCGAGTCCCGCCCAGGGCTTCCCCGCCGCCGCAGCGGCCGGGCGCTCACCGCCGGGCTCGTGACGAGCCTGCTGGCCGGCGTGCTCGGCGCCACACCCGCGACGTCGCCGCCCGCGCACGCCGACACCCCCGCACCGGCCACGAACGCCGGCGGCGCAGCGGCCACTCCGGCACCGTTCCCAGAGGTGAATGCCGTCCCGCAGAACCTCCGCGCCCGCGCGCTGCCCGGCGGCTGGCACGACTCCGCCGACCTGGCCTGGACCACCACGGGCGACGCCACCGGCTTCCACCTGCTCACGGCCGCGGAGGACGAGGCGTACGCCTGGCGGACCGTGGCCACCCTGCGCGAGCCCGACGTCGAGACCGACCGCTGGGTCGGGAACGCCTGCGTCACCGGGTCCGGGCGGCGGGCTGTCGTGGTCTACGCGCCCCGGGCCTTCACCAACGAGACCGATCTCTCCCAGCGCGGCGCCTACACCGCCGTGGTCGATCTCACGACCGGGGCCGTCACCAAGCTCGGTCTGCGCGCTTCCCTTGCCTACTTCTCGCCCGGCTGCGGCACCGGCGAGGAGGCCGTGCTCACCCAGGAACGCGACGAGGACGCCCCGGCCTCGGCCCCCCCGTCAGCCACCCGGCTGTTCACGGTGGACACCACGGCCGCCGAACTGTCGACCCCGGTCGAGCTGACCGGCCAGGTCACCTCCGCCGTCCCGGTCGCCGGCGGGATCGTGGCCGCGGCCGGGCACCGGGTGGTGTCGGTGGGACGCGGCGGACGGCTGCGCACCCTGGCCACCACCTCCTCGGTGCCTTTCCGGCTGATGCCGGATGCCGGCGGCGGCGTGACCTTCCTCGACGAAGACGGTCGGGCGGACACCTCCCCGGCGACCGCGACCCGCGCGGCCGCCACAGCCACCGGGGGGACCGCCTCGACCGCGCTGCGGGTCCGGCGGCTCACCGGGACCGGTTCCGGCCGGCGGATCGTGGACCTGGCCTCCGGCGCGACCGGGCGGCTGAGTCTGGCCGCCGGGACGGGCGGCCTGGTGTTCCTCACCGGCGAGCCCACCCACGTCAGCACCCTGCCCACCGGGATCCGCCGGCTGCGCGTGCCCGTGACCAGCGAGCTCAGCACCCAGGGTCACCTGGCCTTGCTGCCGCGGGCGCGCACGGTCGGCGCAGGGCGCGATGCCACCGTCGACACCGTGACGGCCGAGGCGGACTCCCTCGAGCAGTTGGGCGACGGCGACACGGCCACACCGGTGCACCTGCGAGGCCGGGTCCTCGCGACCGGTACCGAACTGGACTTCCGGTTCGCCCCCGGCGTCCGGCCCAGCCCACGCCTGGCTCAGGGGTCCCGCCGGCACCCGCTCAACCCGGTGCGCCCGGACGTGGCCCCGGCAGAGTCCGCGGGCACGCCCGCGACGGCCGCCCGGTCGCAGTCGCGGGCCGACCGCGCCGCCCGCGCAGCGGTGCCGCTCCAGGCAGTGGTCCCGATGCGGGCCGCGGTCGAGAGCACCGACCCGGTCGACGGCGACGCCTCGTGCGCGGTGCCCCGCAACGACCTGCGCTCGCAGGTGTACCAGCCCACCCCCCGGCAGGTGGAGTGGGCCGCCGACCAGGCGGTCGTCGGCCATCTCACCACCCAGCGGGCCGCGAACTACCGCAACTCCGGGCTGCCGGCCTACTCGCCCCAGGGCCTGTTCCCGCCCCTGACCCTGGAGGGCGGCGGGCGCGTCCCGGTGCAGATCCTCCTGGGGATCATGGCCCAGGAGTCGAACCTCTGGCAGGCCTCCAACCACGCCCTGTCCGGGGAGACCGGCAACCCGCTGGTCGGCAACTTCTACGGACGCAAGATCTACGATGCCGACGCCGCGAACGACTGGGACATCGACTTCACCGCCGCCGACTGCGGCTACGGTCTCACCCAGATCACCGACGGCATGCGCAAAGCGGGCCGGGAGAAGTCCGGCGAGGTGGCCCTCACCCTGGTGCAGCAGCGTGCGGCGGCCCTGGACTACACCGCGAACATCGCTGCCGGCCTGCGGATCCTCCAGGACAAGTGGAACCAGACCCGCACGGCGGGGATCATCCACAGCGACGGCGACTGGCGGAACCCGGAGAACTGGTTCTTCGCGGTCTGGGCCTACAACAGCGGCCTGCACCCCGACCGGGGGGACGGCAGCCCGTGGGGGCTGGGGTGGTCGAACAACCCGGCGAACCCCCGGTACCCGCAGGACCGGCTGATGTTCAACATGGACGCGCGCGACGCGGCCCACCCGCAGGACTGGCCCTACCCCGAGAAGATCATGGGATGGGCGGCATTCTCCATCACCACGGTCGACGGCGCCGGCTTCCGGCCCGCCTGGTGGAACACCGTCACCAACCGGGGGCAGTCCAAGCCGGCGCCCGGCGCCTTCTGTGACGAGCGGAACGACTGCAACTACGTGGCCCAGGTCAAGCCCACCGCGAAGGACGTCGACGGGGTGGACGTCAGTTCCGAGCCGGCCGGGCCGTGCATGCACCAGGACGCCAACGGCGACTACGACCTGCGGTGCTGGTGGCACTGGCCGACCACGTTCAACGACTGCGCCAAGGGGCAGTGCGGGCACGAGTTGCTCCGGTTCGACACCACCTACAACGAGCCGCTCGACGGCACCCACTACCCGCCCACGTGCACGACCACCCCCGAGAGACTGGTGGTCGACGACGTGCCCGTCTCCGAGCCCTCGGCACGGTCGCAGTGTGCCGGAGGCGTGCAGCGGGTCGGCAGCTTCACGCTGAGCTTCGCGGCGGGTGATGGGGACGGCTACGGTGAGTTCCCGTCCCGGATCGACTTCCACCAGGTCGGCGCGGGGTACGGTGGTCACTTCTGGTTCGGTCACACGCAGCCGGAGACCGATGCCGGCCTCCGCCGCAAGGTCACCGGCACCTGGACCCTCGACCGGGAGATCCACGGTTGGGCCCGGGTCGCCGTGCACATCCCCCAGCACCATGCCCAGACCCAGCAGGCCAGGTACGTGATCGCGCTCGGCGACGGCCGGACGCGGGTGCGCACCGCGATGCAGGTGCCCACTCTCGGGGAGAGCCGGGACGAGCAGTGGCTCGACCTCGGCGTCCTCGAGTTCGACGGCGTGCCGTCGGTCAGCCTGGACAACATCACCGCGGACGGCAAGGGCAACGACGCCATCGCCTGGGACTCGGTCGCGTTCACGCCGCTCGGCCAGAAGCCGAAGCAACAGATCGTCGCGCTCGGCGACTCCTACTCCTCCGGTGAGGGCGTCTCGCCCCTCGACGGCAGCGACTACTACCCCGAGACCGACTTCGACGACGACGCCGGGCACAGCAACCTCTGCCACCGGTCGAAGTACGCCTGGTCCCGGCAGGGCGTCCTGTCCGACAACCCGGAGGAGCAGATCGGTGCCCGCGGGGATGTGGTCTACCCCGCGGAGGTGGAGTACCACCTGCTGGCCTGCTCCGGTGCGGTCGCCAAGAACGTGATCCCGCGGGGGACCGTGCTGCCCGACGGCGCCAAGGCAGGGCGCCAGGGCTCCGAGGCCGGCCAGATCGACCAGGGGTACCTCGACGAGAACACCACCCTGGTCACCATCTCCATCGGCGGCAACGACGCGCGCTTCGCCGGTATCGTCCAGAAGTGCGTCACGACCGCGGGGTGCCAGGACCAGCTCCTGGACTCGGACACCGATCCGATGAAGGTCGCCGTCCCTTCCCAGATCAGGGGCATGGTCCGGGACCGGGTGGCCTTCACCGTCCGGCAGATCCACCAGGCGGCTCCGAACGCCGCGATCGTGCTCATGGGGTACCCCCGCGCGTTCCCCGAGCCGGAACCGTTGGACCCGGCTTCGGAGATCTTCTACGGTTCGGCCGGGGTGTGTTCCGGCGACTACGTCTCCCTCGGGGTCCTGAACGTCGCCTTCGGCCGCAATGAGGGGATCTTCCTGAACGGGGTGTCGGACGCCCTGGACGAGATGTACGCCGGCCTCGTCGAGGATCTGAAGAAGGAGGACATCCGGGTCGCCTTCTCCGACCCGCGTGACGATTTCGCCGGGCACGACCTGTGCTCCGTCACGCCGGCGCTGCACGGCATCGAATTCGCCAACGCCAAGACCGAGGCCGAGAAGACCCTCCTGTTCGAGCAGGGCGCACCGGTCTCGCAGCAGTCGTTCCACCCGAACGAGCTGGGCGCCCAGCTCTATGCGCAGTCCCTGAACGCGACCCTGCGCGAGCTCGGGCTCTGACCCGCCGCCCTACCCCCGCCCGGTTCACCCGGGCGGGGGTAGGGCCAGGTCTGGCGGGATCGACACCGGCAGGGTCGGGCATGGTGGCGGACTGACCAGCGGGCACGGTGACCGCCAGGGGCACGGCCAACGGCAGCCGACCGCTGTCGCCTCCGAGGAGGCGACCACCCGGCGGGCCCCGTCCCGGACCACCAGACCGGCGAGCGGCTCCTCGCTGGTCACCAGGACGAGACTGTCCGCGGTGCCGGGTAGCAGCGGACGGACCTGCTCGGCCGACCGGGCGCCCAACAGCACGAGCACCATGCGGCGGCGCGCGACGAGGGTGCGGAACCGGGCGGAGCGTTCGGCCGGATCTTCGGGCAGCTCGGCCGCCGGCACGCCGAGGGCGTTGAGCACCCCGGCCAGGGCTCGGTCGGTCGCCTCGGCCTCGGCCCCCACGCCCAGGTCGGCCACGTGCACCCCGTCCGGGTGGTCTTCGGCGACCTCCCGGGCCCACCGCAGAGCGACCGAGCCGGCATCCACGCCCGGTTCCCCGGTCACCACGACCACCCGAGCGGGCACGGGTTCACCGCCAGCCCCGGGAAGGCCCTCGGGACCGGTGGGCCACCCGACGTCGACGGTGCCCAGCAGGGCGCTGTTGAGCCGGACGAGCGCCTGGCCGGGCCTCCCGCCGGTCGCGGCCAGGTGGTTGCGCACCCGGGCGAAGCACTCCAGCGCCTCGGCGCGGCGTCCGACCAGAGCCAGTGCCTGCATCCGGAGCGCGGCCAGGGCCTCGGAACGGGGGTGGTCGGCCGCGGCCCGTTCCAGGGGTGGTAGTACCGCCTCCGTCCGGCCGGTCCGTGCCGTCGCCCCCGCCCAGCTCAGGAGCGTAGCCAGCCGCCGGCCCCGTAGGCCCTCTCGGACCCGTTGGGCCCAGGCACCTTCCACTCCGGGCAGCGGGTCGCCCTCCCAGCAGCGCAGGGCCGATCGCAGCAGGCGGACCCGCGCGGGCTCGTCCGGGGCGTCCGCAGCGCGGGTGGCGAACTGGCGACCCTGGTGCAGATCGACCTGCTGCGGGCAGATCGTGAGGAGATACCCGGACGGGATCCGTTCGATCCGGGTCGCACCGTCCGGCATGGCCTCGGCGAACAGCCGACGCAGGCCCGTGAGGTTCACGTACAGGCCGTTCCGTGCTGCCGAGGGCTCGGCGCCGTCCCAGAGCCGACGGACCAGCGCCTCTACGGCCAGCGGAGTGCCCAGGTCGACAAGCAGGGCGGCGAGCAGGGCGCGCCGTTGCGGTGGCCCAGGGCCGAACCGGCGCGCGCCGGCCAGCAACTCCACCTCGCCCATCAGTCGGAACCTGGCCACTCGACCTCCCTTCCGGCACCCAGAATGGCGGAAGGGAGCCTCTCTGCGCGGCCGATCTTGTCGGACGGGACCCGTCGCCCCGGGGAACCCTCGTTCTGTCAGCGTCCCCCGGGGCTTGACCCCCCGACATCGAACACGACCGACCTGATCGTCCCGGAGCACCCACCCTGTCCCTGCGGCCACGGCATCGATGCCGGTGGGCCCTCGATGCGTGAGCCCATTTCAACCTGCCTGATGGGCCGTCAGCGCAAGCGCGGCGCCAGGCTCGATCGGCTGGGGCGAGGGCACCGATCAGCAGTTCCTGCGTCTGGTCGAGATGTTGCAAGGAGTCGGGACGGTGCCTGTGAGCTGCAGAGACTCAGGTTGGAAAGGATTCCCTGTACGGGGGTCGTCGGCGGCAAGGAACTGATCGCGAAACACGGTGTGAGATCCCTGCCCCTGCAGGTCCGGGACACGATCTCCGCCGCTACTGCCGGCCACCCGGCCGTATCCGTCGACGGTGTGTGTTCCGAATGCGGGTCCGGGCCGGCGAGTCCAGGTCAGACGGGCCAACGCGCCCCCGGAGATAACGCTCGGGGTGGACCCACCGTCGAAGAGCCGACCGGTCAGGAACGCTGGCGACGCCGACGCCACACCAGGGCGACGGCGAGGAGCACGGCAAGCGCCGCGGCGGCCGAACCGGCTACGAGCCACCACCGAGCGTGGGTTCCGCCGCTTGCTCCGCCGGTCACCACGGTGGACGGCGACACCGAGACAGTGCGGGTCGCGGTGGCGGTCACCGTCGTGGACGGCGACACCGAGACGCTGCGTGTCGCGGTGGCTGGTGCGCCACTGGACGTGTGCCGTACCCGGGCCTTCACCCGCAGGGTGGTGTTGACGCCGATATTGCTGCCGCCACAGCGCAGTCCGATGGCGTAGGTTCCCGCCGGCGTGGAGGTGGGCACGGTGTAGTCGATGTGGAAGGCACCTGAGGCATCGCGGGACGCTTGCGGTCCGAATCCGTCCGGCGGGAACAACGCACCGGTCGAGGTGATGATTGCGACGTCGTCCTGGAGGCAGGACTGGTCCCCGGTGGTCGGGATCGCGCCCGTGATGACCACCGTGCCGCCGGCCAGCACCGTGGACGGCGACACCGAGACACTGCTTGCCGCGACGGCCGGCGTCTTGACCCGCAGGGTGGTGCTGACGCCGACGTTGCCGCCGCCGCAGCGCAATCCGATGGCGTAGGTTCCCGCCGGCGTGGAGGTCGCGACGGTGTAGGCGATGTGGAAGGCACCTGAGGCATCGCGGGAGGCCTGCGGTCCGAATCCGTCCGGCGGGAACAACGCACCGGTCGAGGTGATGATCGCGGCGTCGTCCTGGAGGCAGGACTGGTCCCCGGTGGTCGGGATCGTCCCCGTGATGACCACCGTGCCGCCGGCCACCACGGTGGACGGCGAGACGGAGACGCTGCTTGCCGCGACGGCCGGCGCGGTGAACAGCAGCAGGCCGAGGAGGGTGCCCAGCGTGGCTGTGCCGGCGATCCACCGTGTGTGAGGGACCTGAGCGAGTCGAGGCATGTCGACCTCCTGAATCAACGCATATCGCCCATCTGGTTCCGACAGGGCGCTCCGAAGGCAACCGCCATGAATGATGACGGAGGCCGCATCTGACAAGGCGCGTTGATCTGTCATGAGCAGTATGCGTTCGATTCCTGCCTGCCGAGGCCGGTATTCCGGAACGCACGGCGGTTGTTGCCGGGAACGCGGCACGATCTGCGGAATCGGACGGTTGCGGCGGTCACGTCCCGCGGAGCGGTCCCCAACGACGTCAGCGTGGCCATGTCCTCGGTGGAGGTGGCGTGCGGCTGTGGCGTGATTGCCATCGAGACCGACGGACCGTCCTCCGGGCGACCAACGACCTTCACGGCCCCTGTGCGTGCGCCGTGATCGTGGACCGCCTCACCTTCAACGGCCACCTCATCGAGACCGGCACCACCTCCTACCACCTGGCCCACACCTGCACCCAACGCCCCCAACGGGGAGCCAACTGAAGCCGTCCCGGTGGAGGGTGAGCCAGGTTGACATGTCACCGTGCCCGGTCGCGGGCATTTCTGATGGTTCTGCGGCGACCCGAGGGTGCCTGGCGCAGGCCGGGAGAGGCGGATCCACGTACATGAGTGGGCGCGGGTGGGCCGGCGTTGCGAGTCGAACCCGTGCTGCTACTGGGCTGTCGCGAGGTGCTCGCGCAGGGAGGTGATGACGGCGAGGGCCTCGGGCTCGGAGTCGCTGTCGACCCACAGGTCGCGCCATTCTGAGTGCTCCCCGATGATCCGATCCAGAGCTGCTATAGCCAGGGCGAGCGTCGTGGCCGGGAGCTCCAGCTGGGCCGGGTTGCTGAGGAAGTTGGGTGCGTAGGCGGAGTTGACGATCTCGGCGCCGGGCAGGGCCGCTGCCACGACCGCAGCGGCGGCGATGGCTTCGGCCGCTTCGGGGCACTCCAGGTAGCCCTCTTCGCCGGCAGCCTGGCGCAACGCTCCGGTGATGATGGCTGGGCGTTGACCTGGTTCGGCATCCTGCAACTCACCACACCAGTCGGCCGCGTTGTCGTTGTCGAAGGGCCCGACATCCCACGTGCCCATGCCGTCCTCCCCGGTAGTCATCCTGGCCGTGTCGGGAAGAGTGCCCCTTCTCGCGGCACCGTCCCGGTGTTCGCCAGCCCGGCATCTCCCGTGTGATCCATTCTGGGGCGGCATGCCCACCCCGGTGGACTGGCCACGTCGTGTCGCGCAGGGTTTGGGACTTCCTTCGCTGCTGGGAGCCACGTGCCGATGTCACCGGTCAGATCGCCTGCGGTGAGAAAGTTGGCGTGGCTGGCTGGGTCGCAGGGCCGGCCGGCCGGAGCGTGGCGCTTCTTCGTGTTCGAGGATGACGGGCGAGGTCGTGGCGCTTGGCTGAGGGCGACCCGGTCCTGAGGGCGCCACTGGTTACCCCAAGCGGATTCCAGCGATCGTCGCAACACCTGGGGTTGGGAGTTGCGATGGCTGGTCGTGATCGGCCGGGTCCGGAGCCGCAGACGGCGATGCGGGGGCAGTTTGGTCGGTTGATCGCGCGGGGGTGAGCAACTCCGAGGCGTGCCGGATCCTGGGGATCAACCGGCGACCGGGAAACGGCATCGTCCTTGGCGGCCCTCAGCTGGTGCAGCCGGGTGGAGGTCTCTTCGTCCACGATCCTCGTCGCCCTGTCGTCATCCGCTGAATCGGGCCTGTCCGTGGCTCAGTGCGAGGAGCCGGACTTATCCCCGGATGATCCTGAAGCCTGCCAGGGGGATCTCCATCGGGTCCACGTCCTCGGGCCGGGCAGTGCCCTCGAACGTGATGCCGAGGAGCTCTTGGAGCGCGGACTCGGCGAACTCCAGCGGGTGGAAGGCGAAGGGATAGGGCTCCTCATCCGGGTCGAGGTCCTGGGGGTCGAACACCGGGCGCTCGCCGTTCCAGTAGGGCTCCTCGAAGGCCCAGGGTGTCCCGATGTTCTCCAGGATTCCGGGGTCGGGGGCAAGGCTGAGCGCACGGTGCAGGGCTCCGTCGATCCACACCGCGTAGGCGAACCAGTCGACCACGCTGTGCATGGCGTGCAGGTAGACCCGGGACGAGGGGACGGCGGTCAGGAGTCGATGCGGCAACTGCGAGGGGCAGTCCAGGGCCGCGAGACCGGTGCACACGAGCGTCAGACCGTCGAATGTGCCGACGTAGATCAGGTCGTCGCGCGGGTTCGCGTTCTCCCCGAGCGTGCCGTCCTCGATCTCCGCCAGCGTGCATCCGGGCAACAGGCGCTCGGCCACGATGCGGGCCCTGGCCCGCTCGAGAGAAGGACCACCGCGCAGGACAGCGCGGGCGTCCTTCTCGCAGAACGCGAGCATCCAGTCCTTGGCACCCACCGTCCACCTGCCGTCGTCGCACCGTGGTGATCCCTGCGAGGGGACGTTAGCCGGTGACGGACGTCCCCGAGGTCAGGTCCGCGGGGGCGTGAGGGGGTGTGTCGAACGCGCAGGCGAACGGCACGCGGCCGCGCCCGACTGGATGAGCTTCGTGCCCAGCGCCGGCGTAGAGGCTCGGATCCCGCTTCGTCCGCATCCGCGCCCGGGTGGCCAGCGGCTCGGGGGCTCGGTGAAAAGGCGTCGTGGATGCACCGGCTCCCGGCACACGAACCGGCGCATGCGTCACCAGGTCTTCACCCCGCAGGCGACCGGGGTGTCGCGGGCGCGCTGGCGTACTGCAGATGCACCCGGGGGCCAGCACCCCGCACGCAGGGCCCCGGGCCTCGGCATCCTGGGCCCGCACGACGACCCGGCACATGTGCTCGCCCGCGGCGTCGACCCCACGGTACCCAGGCCGATTGACCCCTACAAGGCCAGAGGTTCCCCGGGTCCTTTCGCGGCATCACGCCGCAGGCCCATAGGCTCGATCACGGCTCGTGGTGCTCATCGGGCGGTTGTCTCACCAACTCCCCTTCCGTCGCCGGGCCACGAGCCTGCTACCGCCAGGGATCACGCTGAACCGGCAAGAGCCTCCTCGCCGCTATCGGGGGAATTGATGTCTGCAGAGTCGAAGGAATTGAATCAGGCTGTCGAATCCATTTGCCGAGCGCTCCACGCGCACGCCGGCATCCTTCAGGCCCCCGATTCAAGTCCCGCGGCGGTCATTCAATGCGGCGAAGCGGTCCTGCGTGCGGTCCTGGCCTGAACCTTTCAGGGGTGTGGCAGGGGTGGTCCTGTGCTTGAGGGGCCGAGCTTTTTGATCATGGGTTCCGTTCGGTGGGCATGGGTGGGGGGCCGACTGCCGTGTCGGTGGCGCCGGGTTCCACAAGCCGGTGAAGTTCGCTCCTGGTCGTAGGGATGCTCGGGGTGGGGGTCAGGTGGGGGCGGGCAGGGTCTTGATCGTCTGCCAGGTGGTGGTCAGGTCGGGGGTCCAGGACCAGTCGGCGGGTAGGTGCAGCCAGGTCTTGCGTTGGCCGTGGGTGATCCGTTCGGGGATCTCGAACAGGCGGAACCGCAGGGTCTGGATCGAGGCCGTGCGCAGGTCGCCGGCGGGTAGGCCCAGGTGTCGGAAGGCGGCCAGCAGGCTGGCGGCCATGGCCACGACCCCGACCCAGGCCACGTTGATCTTCCAGTGGCGGGAGGGCCACCGGTTCATCCCGATGGCCTTGGCCTGCTTGATGTCGTCCTCGACGTGCACGTGGGAGCGGTGGCGGGCGTCCAGCCATGCCACCTGCCCGAGCGTGGCGTTCACGGCGATCAGCTGATAGCGCCGGCCTCGGGTCTTCTCCCGGTCGCTGGCCCGCTTGGTGTACTTGGCGTGCAGGGGTTCGTCCCGGGCGATGATCCGCAACCCGGGGATCTTCTGATGCCATTCGGACAGGTCCAGCAGGCCGGTGGGGGCACCTCCCGCTTGCGGGGGAATGTCGGCGACCCGCACGTCGGCCAGAAGCTCGCCGTCCTGGTCGATCCCGGGCGTCCAGACCTGGCGGGGAGTCTTGTCGATGGCGTCGATCTCCCGGTCGGTGCACGCCCACCCCACGGAGAACTCCCAGGTGCGGCCCTTGACGCCGCCACTGGTGGCGATGTGTTCCAGGAGCTTGTGGGAGTACCCGGCCCCGTCCAGGCGCACCAACACCCGGCGCCGGTACTTCCCGGGGATCGCCGCGACCGCGGCGTTCAGCGCGGCGATGTTGTCGCCGGCGTCATTGCTGGTGGCGTTGCCGGGCCGCGGGTCGATCACCAGGACGTCGTCCACGTTGTCACAGACCGCCAGGTTGGGCACGAACCCGACGCCGCCTTTGTATGTCGGTCGGGAGTTCTCCTTCTTGTCGCTGCCCGCCTGCACGACCGAGGCGTCCAGGTCGATGACCGTGGTCCCGGTCAAC
>CAZOWW010000143.1:0-13928 GCA_964583765.1 uncultured Kineosporiaceae bacterium | reverse complement strand
TGGTCACCGGCACCGTCGTCGTAGTCGTCGTCGTGACCGGCTTCGTCGTCGTCGTCGTGGTGGTCGTCGTCGTGACCGGGGTGCCACCGCAGGTGGTGCCGTTGATCGAGAACGATGTCGGCGCCGGATCGCTGCCGCTCCAGCTCCCGTTGAAGCCGATGCTCGTCGAGCCGCCGTTCGCGATGGCGCCGTTCCACGCCATGCTCGTCGCGGTGACGTTCTGGCCGCTCTGGGTCCAGTTCGCGGACCAGCCCTGCGTCACCTTCTGGTTCGCGTTACCGAACGCGAACCCCAAGCTCCAGCTCGACCAGGCATCACCGAGGTTCTTGATGGTGAGGTTCGCGCTCATGCCGCCGGGCCAGTCACTCGCCTGGTACTGCACGCTACAGGCGATGGCTGCGGCAGCCGGCGACGCCGGCAGTACCGCAAGGCCGCTCGCAGCGACCGCGCCGACCGCAGCGGCGGTTATTGCCCGCCGTTTGGTCGGACTCCAACTGAGTCTCATCTGACTGTCTCTCTCCTACTACTCGCGTGATGTCAGAGTCCGGACTCTGACCGCGCGCACGCAGAGGCGGGCAGCAGCCAGCCGCAGACGTACGCACCTGATGTGACCTGCTCGAGCGGCATGGCGAGTTGCAGGCATTCGTCACGCCCGCACCTCGGTCCCCGAGGGCGGGTCAGTTCGGAGGATCACTGTGCGTGACGAGCAATCCGACATGCACGAACAGCAGGCCTGACTCGCGACTGGCTCCCGAGCGCGAGTCCCGCGAGTTTGACACGGCGTAGCGGCGGACACAAGCAACCATCGACCTGGTCACAGGATGCGACGAGAGGGCGACGAAATTCCTGCTGGGGGCCAGGATCCACGGCCTCCTCGTCACCGACCGACTACCCAGGAGATTGGATCCCGTTCAACTCTTTACGGCCTCGCCCCGCGCCGCTACAGTCCCTGCAGCGTCCTGGGAGCGCTCCCAGGACACCACCCTGCTGGACGCCCATCGGGGCGTGATCGGGCGCGGGGAGTGACCGGTTCAGCTGGTCGCCCTGAACGCCGGAATACCTTGCCGACGGTCGGATCAGGGCACCCGCCTGATCCGCGGAACGGCGCGAGGCGGGTCCCGCCGACGCTGCCGCTCCCTCTCACTGGCCCCCCGACCCCGTCCCGCAGTGGCTTCGTCCGTCGCTGCCCGCGCCCCGTGGCATGTCGCCACCGAGAGAGTCGAGTGACGTAAGAGCTAGCGACACCGCGTTCCGGGCGTGCTATAAACCCACGCGACCGACGACGGACCAGCCCGGACATCGTCGTCGGCCGCTCCACAAGGACCAGTGGAGAGGAGGTGGACCCAGCCACTTCGCATGGCAACGGCTCCCACCAATGTTGCTGAGTTCTGCCCGAAGGGTGCTCCTCGACCATAGGGGTCATGGCTCTAGGCCAGCCATGACATCTGTGGTCAGGAGCACCTTTCTGTTCCCTCCTGCCCTGTCCACGGCAGCGGTCCCGGCTGCTGTCGTGCCCCTGGCTCCCGCGCCGATCCCGTCCCGCTGCGGATCCGGCCGCGCCGGAGCCCGGCATGAGGCGCCATCAGCTCCCGCGGGACCGCACGCATGATCGCCAATTCCTCCGCCAGGGTGCTCCGGCCGTCGAGGAAGCCCAGCACGAGGGGGGCCGGCAGGTTCCGGAAGAGGTCGAGGAACAGCTCCGGGGCCCGGAGGGGCTCCGCCGCGAGCACCCGCAGGACCATCCCGTCCAGCCACCGGTGCCGCCGCGGGTAGGCCGGCTGCGCCGAGAGGCGCCGACCGGTGATCAGGTCGTCCGCGAGCCGCACCACCTGACGCTGGATCGCCGAGAAGGTGTAGCCGGTGCTCGCCCTCGTGGCACCGCCCGCGGTCCCGATCCGCAGCACGTGCGGGCTCGGGCGGCGCGGGAAGACGCCGTCCGTCATCGGGATGCGGCCTTCCTCCTCAGCTCCCCCCGCCCCCCACCGCACGCGGTCGGCCGCCCGATCGCCGCACAACCTCTCCACGTACCACCGCAGCACCGCATCCCCACGCGCCCTGTCCAGGGGCACGGCGGTGAGTTCCGTGTACTCCACCAACGCCTGATCCGGCGCCAGGGGAACCAGGTAGCAGAAGGCCACGCCATCGGGGGGTTGCGGCACCGAGAAGTCCATGAGAACGGGAACCTCGGGATCCACGACGTCCACCGGCAGCGGGATCACCCGCCCGAGGAACTGCTGCCAGAGCAGCGTGCCACCGGGTCGCCGGGGCGGGACGGGTCGGGAGTCGGCGACCCAGCGGGCCCGGACCCGGCGCCCGTCGTCCAGTTCCACCAGTGCGCCGGAAGAGAGGGAAGCGGGACGACCGAACACCGCCGGACGACCGAACCCGGCAAGGTCGTGCACCGCGCGCACGCTCTGCTCCACGCGCACCGCCCCCAGCCGCTCCGCCGCCCGGTCGGCGAGCGCGTAGAGGGCCGAGGAGCGGACCATCGCGTAGCGCAGGGGTACCAGCGGCGTGACCAGCCGGTCGCCGTCCGGCCCGACCAGGGCCAGGTGATCCCAGCTGCGCGTGACCGCCGACTCCACGGGGCTGACCCCGTGGTCCCAGAAGCACCAGGTGCGGTCGTCCCCGCGGCGACGCACCGGATCGACCACCACCACGGACGGCACGCGCCTGTTCCGCCCGCCGGCCGCGACGGCTGCCGCGAGGGCCACGAGCAGCGACTGCCCGGCCCCGCCCGCGCCGAGGATCGCCAGGTCGACCTCCGCAGGCAGCGGCTCGCCACGCCGGAGGGCCATCTGCCCAGACTGCCCCCGACGGCGGACTCCCGCCCGTGGAGAACGGCGGCCCGGGAGACGATCTTCGGCCCGGGATCAGGATTCCAGGGCCTCCGAGGACGCCGGGCCGGGAACGGCAACCGCCTCCTGCTCCAGCAGGAGCACCAGTTGCGCGGCGTCCGGACGCGTCACCCGACGCCGCACGACATGGCGTCGGGCACGCTTCGCCGCGAACATCGCGGCATCGCTGCGGCGGACGACCGTCGGCCCGTCCTCACCGGGGCGGCTGAGCACCGGACCCAGGCTGGCCCCGATCTCCACCTCGCGTCCGGCCACGAGAACCGGCTCGGCCAGTGCCTGCTCGATCCGGCGCACGAGTTCCCGCAGCCCGTCGCCGTCCGCCACGAGTTCGGCGACGACGAGGAACTCGTCCCCGCCGAGCCGCCCCGCGGTGTCCCCGGCCCGGAGCACGGAACTGAGCCGCTGCCCACAGGCGATCAGCAGGGCATCCCCGGCCTCGTGCCCGAGGGTGTCGTTGATCCGCTTGAAGCCGTCGAGATCGAGGTAGACGACGCCGACGGAGAGTCCGGTGCGGGCCGCGCGGGCCAGGGCCGCGTCGAGGCGTTCCATGACGAGGGTCCGGTTGGCCAGACCGGTGAGGCCGTCCAGCAGGGCCATGCGCGCCAGACGCTCTTCGCGGTCGTGCCGCCGGGTGGTGTCCTCCGCATGGGCGAGCAGGTACGGGCCCTCGGCCAGCGGCACGCGCACCACGGTGATGGTCAGCCACCGCACCTGTCCCTCACGCGCCGGGACCGCGACCTCCACCCGCACCCGGTCGCGTCGTCCGGCGCGCAGCGCCGCGAGCAGGCCGTTCCACCGCGGGTCCCGTACCCCGCGGGCCGCCGCCAGACGCGCCGTGCTGCGCAGGGCACGCAGGCCGTCCCGGGTCGGGCGCGCCTCCGGCACCCCGCTGCGCGAGGCGGGATGAGCGGCCATGGCGTCCCGGCGGTCCTGGCCTGCGGCCCAGTCCGGAGCCGTCCCCGGGGAGAGCCGCCGGGGTGTCGTCCCCGCCCGCTCACGTTCCCGTCGCTCCAGCTCACGCGCACTGGGAAGCTCTCCGGGGTATCCGGCCCCGCCCAGTTCGACGAGGGAACCGCTCTCCGGATCCACTCCGGTCCCGGCCAGAAGGCGTCGCCAGGCCGGATTCACGTCGAGGAAGTCGCCGTCCGTGTCGCACAGTGCCGCCCCCACGGGGGCGTAGTCGAAGAGAGCTCGGAATCGGCCTTCGACAGCGGTGTCCGCCGTCATGACCCCGGGAGAGGACATGCTGGCCTCCAACCTGCATTGATTCCGTAGGGTAGTTACTCCCTACTGTGAGTAATGACACTAGTGCGTGCTGGTGAATCCGTCGCGCGGATTGCATCCGCCAACCGAGTGACGTGCTCACTCATCGGCAGGCCATCCGGATGCCTTGACCCCGTAACGCGGGAAATCCGCGTTCAGCACCACATCCGCACCGTCAGGACCACATCCGCACCGACTGTCCCGGGCGCAGCTGAGCCGCCCGATCGGCGTCCTCGGTACCCAGACAGGCAAGAACGGGATAGCCACCCGTCACCGGATGGTCCGCGAGGAACACCACGGGCAGACCGTTCGGCGGCACCTGGATCGCCCCCCGCACGAGCCCTTCGCTGGGCCAGCCACCCGACGCCGTCCCGCCGGTGGGCAGCGTGGGCCCCCGCAGGCGCAGTCCGACGCGATCGCCGGCGGGATCCACCTGCCACGAGGCGGCGGTGAGCAGTTCCAGGGCACCGGCGCCGAGACGCTCCTGCCGCGGGCCTGGCACCACCCGGAGTCGCACCTCACCTGACGGTGGATCCGGAACGGGTGCGACCTCCGTGGTCGGCCACCCGGCGGTCGCGTCCCCCACCGCCAGGATCTGCCCGGACCGCAGCGGGTCGGGCCCGAGTCCGGCCAGGGTGTCCCGGCTCCGGGAGCCCAGGACGACCGGGACGTCGACGCCGCCCCGCACCGCCAGGTAGGTGCGCACCCCCGCCGTGGCGAGACCCACCGCGAGCACCTGCCCCGTCTCGAGCTCGAGAACGGCATTGCGGCCGACCCCGCCACCGTCCACAGTCAACGGGCAGACGGCACCGGTCACCGCGAGCGTCAGTGGACGGACGGCACACACCCGCAGGCCTCCGAGCGTGATCTCCAGTCCGGCTGCGTCCTCCCGGTTCCCGACCAGACGATTGGCCCGTCGCAGCGAGGACCGGTCGGCCGCCCCCGAGGTCGTCACCCCGAGGGACGCCCAGCCGGGTCGCCCCAGATCCTGCACCGTGGTGAGCGGGCCGGGCTCGACCACCACGAGAGCGGGGTTCACCACCGCGGTCACGGGTCCACCACGGTCACCGGTCCACCGCCCGGAACCGCACCCGACGTCCCGGCCACAGCAACGCGGGCGGCTCGCGGTCGGCGTCCCAGAGCGGCGCGTCGGTCATGCCGAGGAGCTGCCAGCCACCCGGAGAGCTGCGTGGGTAGATCCCGCAGTACCGGCCGGCGAGTGCCACCGCACCGGCCGGCACGCGTTCCCGGGGACGCCCGCGCCGCGGGACCACGAGCCGGGGGTCACCGCCGACGAGATAGCCGAAGCCGGGGACGAACCCCCCGAAGGCCACCCGCCAGCAGGTCGCGGTGTGGGCGGCGACCACCCCGATCGCGCCGAGCCCGGTCCGGTCACCGATCTCCTCGAGATCCGCGCCGTCGTACCGGACGTCGATCACCAGAGCCGTCGCCCCCGCGGACGCCGTACCCACACTCCTGCGCTCCGGGCTCCCCCTGCCCTCGGAGCGCTCCGGGCACTCCCGGCGTTCCGAGCTCTCCGAACTCTCCGGAGGCACAGGGGGCACAGGACCCTCCGATCCTCCCCCGCCCTCAGGATCCGCGCGGGAGGCGACAGCGGTGGACGGATCCGATTGCAGGGCCTGGAGCTGTCGGCGGAGCCGGGCGAGCACCTCGGCCAGATCACGCCGCCGCGGGTCGCACCGCAGCAACACGGTGGTCTCGGCCGGCACCACGTCCAGCACGCCCTCGGGCAGCACCCGACGCCTACCGCCCGGGGATGCCGCCGCCCCGGCAGCATCTGCCGTGAGCAGCTCGTACAGCCTCAGCACCGAGTCCAGATCGCCCACGTCGACGAGCAGTGCGGCATCGCCGTAGTCGAGGATGCGCACCGGTCAGCCCGTCCCCGTCACGGCCGCCGCGACGACCACACCCGACGAGATCAATGCCGTCCGCACGGCCTCCGCCAGTGCCGCGGCCCCCGGGGTGTCGCCGTGCACGCAGATCGAGTCCGCCCGCAAGGGGACGACCGTGCCGTCCACGGCCTCCACCTCCCCCGCCGTGGCCATGCGCACCACGCGACGGGTGACCTCGTCGCGGTCGGCGATCACCGATCCGGGCTCGCTCCGGGGCACCAGAGACCCTTCGGCCGTGTAGGCGCGATCGGCGAACGCCTCGGCGAAGGAGTCGAGTCCCGCCCGAGCAGCGGCGCGTAGCAACTCCGATCCCGGGGCGGCCAGTACCGCGAGGCGTCTGCCACTGGCCATGGCCTGCTCGGCGACCGCCGCGACGATCGCCTCCGCCGTAGCCCGTGATCTCGAGGCCGCGTGGTACAGCGCCCCGTGCGGCTTGAGGTAGTCGATGTCGGTACCGGCCGCGAGCGCGAAGGCCCGCAGCGCCCCGAACTGGTAGGTGACGTCGTCCCGCAGGTCGTCCGGGTCGATGTCGACGAACCGGCGGCCGAATCCGGCCAGGTCGCGGTAGGAGACCTGCGCCCCGATGCGCACCCCACCCGCGGCGGCGAGGGCACAGGTACGTCGCAGAGTGGCCGGGTCACCGGCGTGGAAGCCACAGGCGACGTTCGCACTGGTCACCACCCGCAGTACCGCGGCGTCGTCGCCCAGGGTCCAGCGACCGAAGGATTCCCCCACGTCTGCGTTCAGGTCCACGACACCATCGTGCACCCGTCCTCGGCCACCCGTCGCCCGCCCGCGACCGGCTCGTCCGCATCGGCCGGCGGATCGGCATCGAGCGACCTCCGCCGGAGGTCGCCCCTGGTGCCGGGTGGCAACCCGCGCAGATCCGCGTCCGGCAGCGCACGAGCCCGGTGCGGCCGCGCACGAGCCCGGAGTCAGAAGCCGTCGTCGGAACGGGAGGCACGCCGCTTGCCGCGACGTCGCCAACTGCTGTCGGCGATCTCGTCCACGAGGTCCCGGGTCAGGTCGCGGACCGGGTCGGGCTCCTCGTCCTCGTAGGCGGGCTCAGGGCCGCCACGGGAACCGGCTGCGCGCATCCGGCCGAAGAAGCCCGCCACCGCACTCACCTGCGGGGGATACCTCGGCCCGTCCTCCTGATCGTCCTCCCGCGCCGGGTACTCCGGCTCGGTCGGTTGTCCCTCCTCCGGGTACCCGGAGGCGACGGCCGGGGGCGCTCCCGAGGACAACTCGGGCTCGCCTGCCCCGGACGGACCGGGGAACGCACCCGTCGACCAGCCGTCCCCCTGCAGGTGCTCGTGCAGGTGCGCCGGCCCTTGGCCCGAGACCCGGACCTGTCCGGTCCCGGCTGCGGGGCCGGCGATCGGATCGTGCGTCTGGGGCAGGTCCCCGTAGGGAGTGACGACGGGGGGTCCGTCGGACGCGGGTAGCCCGTCGGACGCGACCGGTACCTGATCCTCCCGACCACTGCGCCGCCCCCAACTCGTGATCCAGTCGACGACAGCCGGCACCGAGCTGGTGTCCGGGATCGGCGGGGCGCCGGCACGGGGACGCCGGGCGCCGGGCGCTTCGGGACCCGCCGGGTCCCACGGCACCGGGGCGGGTCCCGGATCCCGCGGGGCGGCAGGACCGGACTCCCGCGGCACGGCAGGACCGGGCGGGACCTCCCAGATCCGGTCCCCGGGCCACATGTCCCGGGGGTCCGCGACGCCGGGCATGCTCCCGTCGGTGGCCGTGCCCCCGTGGCGCATCTCCGGCCCGGTCATCGGCCCGGGCCCGGTCGTCGTCCTCAGCCCGGTCATCGCCAGCGGTCCGGGTGCCGGGAGGAACTCACCTCCGGACGCGCGGACCGGGCCCGCGACGAGCGACGGTCCACGCTCCACGACCGGCATCTCCACGGTCGGGCTGCCCAGGTACTCCTCAGGCTGGCGGCGGAAGAGGCGACCGGTGTCCGACGGGGTCGGATCACGGTGAGGGGTCGGTTCACGGGGGGACGTCGGATCGCCGGGGAGCAACGGATCCCGGTGCAGGGCGCGCCGTCCCGTCCGTGAGCCTGGCGAGCCGGCTTCGGGGACCTCCGTGCCCCGACTCCGGGCCTGCGGTTCGGACTCGGACTCGGACCAACCGTGGCCATCGGCGGGGGCCCAGCTCCCGCCACCGCTCGCGGTCCGGCCACCTTCCTGGGTCTGAGCCCATGGGTCGGCGGCCTGCACGGGGGAGCTCCCGGTCACCGGTGCCCGTGCGGGCTCGGCGTCCCAGCCGTCGAGGAGCGCGCGCCGCTCATAGGCGTCATCGGAGGCCTGCCCGTAGCCACTGTCGGGCGCCTGCCCGAAGCCGCCATCGGGAGCTCGTCCGTAGCCACCGTCCGGCGCGTGCCCGAAGGCACTGTCCGGCGCGTGCCCGAAGGCACCGTCGGAGGCCTGTCCGTAGCCGTCATCAGGCGCCTGTCCGTAGCCGTCGTCCGGTGTCTGCCCGAAGCCGTCGTCGGGAAACGGCAGCAACGACCTGTTGCCTGTCGATGCCAGGCGCGCCGCCTCGGCCCCCGCCGTCAGATGGGTCGCCGTCCAGGCGTGGAAGGCCATCCACGAGGAGCTCAGTGCGCTCGACCAGTCCCCGGCGTAGACATCCCGCACGGCCCGGACCAGCGCATGGCCCACCGTCTGGTAACCGTCGTCCCGGAAACCGTTCCGGTGATTGCGGGCACCCAGTTCCTCGAGCCGGTGCCCGATCTCCTCGACGTCCACGGTCCGGTCGATCGCGGAGAGGATGGCATGCAGCACTTCCTGCGGGTTGACCCTGCCGTGCGGTGGGAACAGCGGATCATCCGGTGATTCCAGACTGAGCAGATGGGCTTGGAACCGCTGGGCCAGTTCGCTCTCCCGCCCCACCAGGTGCCGGCACGACGCGCGTACCACTCTCGTGGATTCGGCACCTGGTCCGGAAGTCATCGCCCCAGTCTTGCGGACCTCAGGCAGGACTGGGCACAAGGGCTCCTTAGGTGAGCAATCTCACAGAACTGTCTGGTATTCGGACACATCGCCCTCTTGCGTTCGGGAGATCGACCGCACTCACCCTCGATGGAAGAACGTGAACCGCTCGTGAGAGTCCCTTGACACCCCGTCACCACGTCGGACGGGGTCCACGAGGAGTTCCCGGCCGGTCTCTCCGCCCCGGACACTCGCTCAGCCGGTCGCAGCCCCGCCTGTTCCGGTCGCGGTCCGGCCCTCCCCAGCAGGGATCGGGTTTCGCGTCGTGACCGCGTCTCCCGTGGTGGCCGCACCCCCCGTGGTACCCGGGGTTCCCGTCCTGGCCGCACCCCCCGTGGTGGCCACGTGTCCTCCGGCCCCCGACCCAGGTGCACCCGCATCCACGCCCGCCGGGGGACGACGGGCCGCAGGAACCCGCGCACCCACGTGATCCGCGCCGGACTGCAGGCCTGAGCCCGGCACCGGGACGAAGGCGGCGGCGGCAGCGGGGGCGTCCACGAGCGCGGTCGCCGTCTCCGGAACGTGGACGGGGGCAGAGGCAGGGACGGTGACCGGGCCGAGCCGCTCGCCCTCGACGTCCACCCGCGGCAGCACACGATCCAGCGCCCGCGGCACCCACCAGGCAGCCCGACCGAGGATCGCCATGACCGCGGGGATCGCGGTCATCCGGATCAGGAAGGCGTCCACGAGGACACCGAACGCGAGCCCGAACCCGATCGACTTGATGATGATGTCCTGCGAGAAGACGAAACCCGCGAACACCGACACCATGATCACGGCCGCGGAGGCCACGACCCGCGCGCCGTAGCCGAACCCGGTGACCACGGCCTCCCGGGCGGCCCGGCCGTGCCCGTGTTCCTCGTGCATGCGGGAGACCAGGAACACCTGGTAGTCCATGGCGAGGCCGAACTGGATCCCCACGAGGAGGATCGGCAGCAGGCTCATCACCGGTGCCGGCTGGGAGACGTCCAGCACCGAGGACAACCACCCCCACTGGAACACCGCGACGATCGCGCCGAGCGCCGCCCCCACCGAGAGCAGGTAGCCGATCACCGCGGTGAGCGGGACGAGCAACGACCGGAACACGATCAGGAGCAGCAGGAACGCCAGCCCCACGACGACCAGCAGGTACACCGGGAGTGCCGCGGCCAGCTTGGCGGAGACGTCGATGTTCAGCGCGGTCCGCCCGGTCACGCTGAGCACGATCCCGGAACCCGTCCGCAGCGAAGGAGCCTCAGCCCGGATCGCCCGGACCAGGTCCTTCGTCGTCCCGTCGCTGGGCCCGGTCCGGGGGATCACGGTGAGCACCGCCGTGTCCTCGGCCTGGTTCACCGAGGCCGGCAGCACCGCGGCGACGGAGGGCAACGCCCGCACGGCTGCCCCGACCCGCGCAGCCGCAGCGGTGATCCCGGACGCCGCGTGGGCGCCGCGGGCGTCCAGCACCACCAGCAGCGGTCCGTTCAGGCCGGGACCGAACCCCTTCGCGACGAGGTCGTAGGCCACCCGCTGCGTGCTGCCGGGTGCGGCCGTGCTGTCGTCCGGCAGGGCCAGGTGCAGCGAGGCCACCGGGATCGCGACCGCCCCCGCGGCGAGGACCGCCGCCGGCAGCACGAACCACCGGTGCCGGGCCACCCGCCGGCCCCAGCGGAAACCCGCGGAGGGCCGTGCCGTGCCGTCCGGCGAGGGCTGCACCGGCCCCTTCAGGCCGGGGATCCGCCCGGCGACCACCCAGGTCCCGGCGAGACCGAGCAGGGCCGGCAGCAGGGTCAGGGCGATCACCACGGCGATCGAGACCATCACGGCCGCGGCGATGCCCATGCTGGTCAGGAAGGGGATACCCACGACCGCGAGCCCGACGAGGGCGATCACCACGGTCGCCCCGGCGAAGACGACGGCGCTCCCGGCGGTCCCGATGGCCCTCGCTGCGGCTTCCTCGCGGAAGGCGGGATCCGCCGTTCTCCCGGCGTCCGTCGCGTCCCGTGCGCCGACGCCCGCCTGCAGTTCGTTGCGGTACCGGGAGACGATGAACAACGCGTAGTCGATGCCGACCGCCAGCCCGAGCATGAGGCCGAGGACCGGGGTGGTCGAGCTCAACTGCACCAAGCCGGTGGCCGCAGTGATGCCCGCGACGCCGATGCCCACCCCCAACAGCGCGGTGAGCAGCGGGAGCCCGGCCGCGAGCAGCGACCCGAAGGTGAGGACGAGGACGAGCAGTGCGACGACCACCCCGAGCACCTCGGCACTGCCCGTGGCAGGGGTCCCCCGCAGGGCGTCTCCCCCGATCCCCACGGTCAGCCCCGCCGCCCGGGCCGATTCCGGAGCGGCGAGGAGAGCCGTCCGATCCGCCGCGCTGAGTTCCGTGGCCACCTTTCGGTACTGCACCTGGACCATGGCCATGCGCTGATCACGGGAGATCGCCTGCGTCGTGAAGGGGTCGGGAGCACTGAGCACGCTCGGAAGCGCGCCCAGGGTGCCCGCGACGGCGCGGACGGTCCGCGCGTACCCGGGCTCGCTGATCGTGTGCCCGGCGGGGGCCTCGAAGACCACGCGGGCCTGAGCGCCGTCCGCCGCTCCCTTCGGGAAGCGATCGTTCAGCAGGGTGAGTGCCTTGGCGGACTCGATCCCGGGGATCGAGAAGCGGTCATCGGTGGGTCCGGACAGGGTCAGTGCCCCCGCACCCACCGCGCCGAGCACGAGGACCCAGCAGAGGACGACGCGACGAGCGTGCCGGAACGACCACTTTCCGATCCGGTGGAGCCAACGAGCCATGATCGAGAACCCCCCGGGAGCCGAGCGTGCGGTCAGCCGCCGTCCGACCGCGGAGATCGGCACGACGGGTCTGGGATGACACTCGGCAGGTGGGGGCCCGGGACGAAGCCTGCGACGGCCACCGACTCCCGGCGGAAGGACACCGATTCCCGGCGGAAGGGTTGCTACCCACCGCACGGGGTGGTCAGTGCACCCGTCACGAGGCGGGCGACGAACGCCTCACCGGGCGGTCGCGGAAGATCTCACCGGGCGGGCGGGGCGAGAGGCTCGAGTGGGCCCGGATCCCGATCCGGAGGGCGGGCAGGCCGAAGGGCGGCGCCGGGCACCCCTGCTGCCCGGCGCCGCCCTGACCGTACCGTGGCAGCGCGTGCTCGGTCCGGCGGATCAACCCAGAAGCGTGTCCAGGACGTCGAGTTCCCGCCGCACCTGGTTGAAGACGAGGAACTCCTCCCCCACCCGTCGCTGCGCGTTGCGCGCCAACGCCGTGCGGCGCTTCGGATCACGCAGCAACCGACCGAGTGCCTCGGCGATCTCCGCAGGATCCGTCGCATCTTTGATCATTTCACCGTCGATCCCCGGCCGTACCTGCTGCCGCAGCCCACAGGCGCTGCTCGTGAGCACCGGGGTGCCCTTCCACATGGGCTCGGTCGCGGTGAGACCGAATCCCTCCCGCAGGGAGTTCTGCACCACCACGGTGGACACCTGGTGCAGGGCGTTCACGGTGAGGGCGTTCTCGCGGAAGTCCCCCATGGGCAGGGAGAGCAGGGCGACGTCCCGCTGCAGTTCCGGCGACAGCCCCCGGTAGATGCGGGACAGTTCGGCCATCACCTCCACCGCCTCGGGGTCGTCCTGCACGGCGGCCGGCTCCGGCCCGGCGAGCAGCAACACCACCTGCTCCAGCACCCGGCGGTAGGCGGGGTCGGGCTCGTCGGCCGCCCGCCGCTTGAGGATCGCGAACCCCTCGACGAGGGGCGCCCACCCCTTCAGCCGGTCCCAACGGGAGACTTCCATCACGATGGGGCGGTAGAGGAGTCCGAGATCTTCAGGAACCGTGGCGGGGGCGAAGGAACCGTCCACCTGAAGACGTTCCACGCCGTGCTCGAACGGCGGCGGGAGCAGGGGTTGCGCCGGGTTCGTCAACCCTGCCCGACTGAGGATCTCCACCACCTCGGGCACCCGAAGCGGTCGATTCTTGTGGCTGTACGGGTCGAGTGCCGGGCAAATCACATGGGCACGGTCCGCAAGGAACGGCGGGACGTACTCACGCGCCGTGAAAACGGCCCTCTCGTACTGCGTCACATAGGGCTCGAGGAGACTCCACCCGGCCCGGGTCTGCGGCAGGTCCTCGTCGAGGCCGATGTGGCACCGCCAGACCCCCGCGAGACCAAGCTCCTTCTTGACCAGGGCCCCCATCCCGGCCGGCTGCGGATCATGGATCATGAGGATGTCATCGTTGCCGACCAACGGCTGGAACTCGTCCTGCAACTCCCTGCTGACCAGCGCATAGAGGTCCTGATCGGCCTCGGTGATCCGGGGCTCCCCGGATCCGTGCAGCAGGTTGTGCAGACGCTTCGTGAGTTCGAAGAACTCGAGACGCCGGGTGCTGATCACTGCCCACGTGGTCTTGATGCCGAGTTCGTTGAGGATGGCCACCTGCCGCGGGAGCATTTCCGCCACACCACCGCCGCGGGCGGTGGAATTCACCACCCACAACGTCCTTCCGGCGAATTTGGGGGCGATCTCCTCGGCGGTGGCGCGAAGGCGGGCGACCTGTTCGGTGAGGAACATCGAGGCTGCGTAGTCGTCGAGCGAAGGGCCATTGGGGATACTGACGGTCTCAATCATGATGTCGGTCCCTCATGTCGCGCTCGTGCGGACATCCACCCCACATCCGGTGTGAGGATCCAGCACGACCCAACCATTTAGTCATGAGATGGGTAAAATACCCAAGTCGGGCCAGTGGGGCAAGAGGCCCGATCACCCTGGGTACTCGGGTGGTGGCAAAATCACATCTGCGCCAGATCCGGGACCTTCGGCCGGCGCCGCGAGACACCCCTGCCGACCGCCCCGTTATGTTCGTGGTGATCCCGCAAGGGGATCACTGGCTCTCGGGCCCGGCA
>CAZOWW010000142.1:0-13991 GCA_964583765.1 uncultured Kineosporiaceae bacterium | reverse complement strand
CGCGTGCTCCCCCCCGGCCCGGAGCCGGGCATCCACGAGCACCTCGGCGTAGCGGGCCAGACGATCCCGTGGTGGCAGCTTGCCCGCGGTGAGGTGCTCCCAGCCGGAGACGCTGGCGACGCTGACTCCGAGCGCCACGGCAACCTCGCGCTGGGTCAGCCCGGCGGCGTCCCGGAGTTCCCGCAGACGGGCAGCCAGACCAGGCGTACCCGCATCCGCCGCGGCCATGACTGATGCCTCCCAAGACCCCATGGAAGTTGACTGAAATGCACTGAAGCTCAGTGAAAGCTATACCCGGGCTGGTCCTACGGACCAGACAGCGCGCCCGCACGATCACGATCGTTACCTGTTTGTCCGCCGATCGTCATGTCCGTCACCGCACTCGTCACCCGGCCGCGGAGCAGGCGCACCCGGGAGCGGCGACGAGATGTTGCCATACTCCTCTCGGCACCCGGGGGACCGAACGTGAGAGCTCGGCCCGGCGAGAGCCGATCGAGAGGGAGACGCTGATCACACCTTCGCTACACCCATGTTCAGTAGAGTACGCTTGAAATTCACCAATAACTACCCAAGTGGTGACTGGTACATCTATGCTACGACTGAAACGGATCCGTTCGGTCTGACCGAGTCCCGGCAGCGCCGCCGGGACAGCTGCTCGCAGCCTCACTGCCCCTGACGTACGCCCCGGCGGCGCCAGCGCGCAGCACCCTCATGTCGGACGGCACGACACGGGACGTGCCGACACCGAAGGGACCGGTCATGAACACGGCCTCGATCGACACACACTTCTTCCTCTTGTTCCTCGCACTGGTGCTCCTGTTGAGAGTCCTCTTCCGCGCGGCCAGCAGGACCACCGCCCTGACGCGGGAGATCACCAGGAGCCTGGCCCGCACCACCGGGGACCTGATCCGGATCGGCGTGCAGGCTACCCTCGTCACCACCCTCATGGTGGTGCTCGTCGTCTCCTTGTTGACCACGATCAGTCAAGGAAGCTGACCTCACGTCACCACCGCACCTGGCAGACTCTGTGCATGGCGCGCTCGGTGCGGACCCTGCCGAAGGCCCACCTCCACCTGCACTTCACCGGCTCCATGCGCCCGGCCACTCTCGAAGAGCTGGCCGGGCAGCACCGGATCCGACTTCTCGTCGTAGAACAGGGATCCGATCAGGAAAATCTGGTGCTGGTCTGGAAATGCCAGAAACGCCCGCCCAGTTGCCCCGTACCGGTCTGTTCCTCGACCGGAGTCTCGACGACCTCGGCATCGCGCAGGGTGAGGAGTTCCCCCTCGATCCAGGGACGCTCGACCTCGCGATCGGCGGGGTCCTGGAGCACCCCTCGAACCGGGCACCGCACCCGCACGATCACGATCGTGGCCGATCCGATCACCGATCGTCGTCTGAGGCCACTCGTCTGCGTCGCCACGCCGAATGACAGACGCATCCGCGGCGCGACCGCCGGGTGTCCTGCGCCACCGGGACGAGACTCGAGGATCAGGAGCATCAAATGCGCCGCGCGCCTACTTCATGTACTCGCAATAGGGCATAACACACCTGAACTGCACTACTAACCACACATTTCTCACTATAGAATGGTTATCTTGCACCGAAACGGATCCGATCGGTCTGACCGAGTCCCGGCAGCGCCGCCGGGACAGCTGCTCGCAGCCTCACTGCCCCTGACGTACGCCCCGGCGGCGCCAGCGCGCAGCACCCTCATGTCGGACGGCACGACACGGGACGTGCCGACACCGAAGGGACCGGTCATGAACACGGCCTCGATCGACACACACTTCTTCCTCTTGTTCCTCGCACTGGTGCTCCTGTTGAGAGTCCTCTTCCGCGCGGCCAGCAGGACCACCGCCCTGACGCGGGAGATCACCAGGAGCCTGGCCCGCACCACCGGGGACCTGATCCGGATCGGCGTGCAGGCTACCCTCGTCACCACCCTCATGGTGGTGCTCGTCGTCTCCTTGTTGACCACGATCAGTCAAGGAAGCTGACCTCACGTCACCACCGCACCTGGCAGACTCTGTGCATGGCGCGCTCGGTGCGGACCCTGCCGAAGGCCCACCTCCACCTGCACTTCACCGGCTCCATGCGGCCGGCCACTCTCGAGGAGCTGGCCGGGCAGCACCGGATCCGGCTGCCGGAGAGTCTGCGTGAACACCACCTCCTCCGCCTGACCTCGGACGAGCGGGGATGGTTCCGGTTCCAGCGGCTCTACGACGCAGCCCGCTCGTGCGTGCGCACGGAGGAGACGATGCGCCGGATCGTGCTGGAGGCGGCCACCGACGACGCGGCCGAAGGTTCCGGCTGGCTCGAGATCCAGGTCGACCCCACCTCGTACGCCCCCTTCGTGGGCGGCCTGACCCCTGCCCTGGAGATCGTCCTGGACGCCGCCCGCGAGGCGAGTCTGCGCACGACCTGCCAGGTCGCCGTGGTGGTCGCCGCGAGCAGGATCCGTCACCCGCTGGACGCCCGGACCCTGGCCCGGCTGGCCGCGCGGTTCGCCGGGGACGGCCCCGGTCAGGTGATCGGCTTCGGGCTGAGCAACGACGAGCGGCGCGGAGCCACCGAGGACTTCGCCCCGGCCTTCCGGATCGCGGCCCGTGCGGGCCTGATCAGCGTGCCGCACGGCGGCGAACTGCTCGGCCCTGAGAATCTGCGGACCACACTCGACACCCTGCACCCCCGACGCCTCGGGCACGGGGTGCGCGCGGTGGAGGATCCCCACCTGCTGGAGGAACTCGTGGCCGCGGGCGTCGCATTCGAGGTGTGCCCCGCCAGCAACGTCGCGCTCGGCGTCTACCCCGATCTGGCCGCGATCCCGCTGCGCCCTCTGCTCGAGGCCGGGGCGCAGGTGGCGTTGGGCGCCGACGACCCCCTGCTGTTCGGCCCGCGACTGGCCGACCAGTACGCGGTGGCCCGACTCGTGCACGGCCTGGACGACGCCGTCCTGGCCACCCTGGCCCGGTCGTCGGTCGAGGCCTCCCGGGCGCCGGATCAGGTGCGTGCGCGCCTGCTCGCCGGGATCGACGCGTGGCTCGCCGCAGCCCCGGACGACCACATCTGGGCCCGATCCGGGCACCTGAGCCGGTCGGGACGCGGGATCAGCTGAACCGGACGGCGCAGGTCAGGTTCCGGAAGGCCCGCTCGTCCCAGCAGCTGCCCGGGTCAGAGGGCGCAGCCGACCAGGGTCGGCTCGGGCACCAGCTCGATCCCGAACCGGTCGCGCACACCGTCCCGCACCGTGCGGGCCAGGGACAGCAGCTCGGCCGCCGAGCCGCCACCCCGGTGGGTCAGCGCCAGGGTGTGCTTCGTGGACAGGCTCACGGAGCCCGGCAGCCCGTACCCGCGGGTGAACCCGGCCCGCTCGATGAGCCAGGCCGCGCTGAGCTTGAGCCGTCCCCCGGCCACCGGCCAGCGGGGGGCGCCGTCCGGCAGGCCCACCGCGAGGTCGGCGTCCACGACCGGGTTGGTGAAGAACGACCCCGCGCTCCAGGAGTCCGGATCGTCCGGGTCACTGACCATACCCTTGCTCCGCCGCAGTTCCAGGACCAGCTCGCGGACCAAGGCCAGGTCCGCCCGCTCCCCCGGCGCCACCCCGGCCCGCGCGGCCAGTTCGGTGTACCGCACCGGTGCCGAACGGTCCCCCACCCCCAGCCGGAAGGTGACCTCGAGGACGACGAACCTCGGCCCGTTCCGGAACCGCTCCTCCTTGAACCGGGAGTGCCGGTACCCGAACTCGCAGTCGGCGGCGGAGAGCGTGAGCACCCGATTCTGCTGCCGGTCCCAGGCACGCACCGCGACGACGGTCTGGGCGACCTCCTGTCCGTAGGCGCCGACGTTCTGCACCGGGGTGGCGCCCGTGGAACCCGGGATACCCGACAGCGCCTCCACGCCGACCCACCCGACCCGGACGGCGTGCGCCACGAAGTCGTCCCAGGGCTGGCCCGCGGTGACCCGCACGGTGACCGAGCCCGCGCCGTCCTCGCTCTCGAGGGTCCAGCCCTTGCTCAGCACGTGCACCACGCTGCCCGCGAAGCCCTCGTCGGCCACCACCAGGTTCGAGCCGCCCCCGAGGACGAGAAGGCCGCGTCCGGCCGCGTCGCAGCCGCGCACCGCATCGATGATCGCATCCGTGCTCGTCACGGCCTGGTAGTCCTCGGCCGGGCCACCGAGCCGCAGAGTGGTGAGATTCGCCAGGTTCACGGCCGCGGTACGCACCCGCTCACGCTAGTGGGCGTGCTTTCGACACACCGGTCACCCCCTACCGCCACGCCGGGCCGACGCCGGGATCCTCAGCCATACCAGGGTCCGCGGCAGGACCAGGGTCCGCGGCAGGGCCAGGGCGCACGACAGGGTCCAGGACGGGCGTGGACGGGGCGGCGGACGCGGGGGCGACCACCACGGAGACCAGGACCGCCACGCAGACCACGAGCAGCGCGTGGACGACCCCGAACAGATGGGACAGCTCGCCCAGCAGGTAGGGACCACCCAGCAGCGCCAGGTAGCCGATCGTGGAGACCACGCTCACCCGGGCCGCGGCCGCACGCGGATCGTCCGCGGCGGCGCTGACCCCCACCGGGAATCCGAGCGCCGCGCCCAGACCCCAGGCCAGGACGGCGAGCGCCGCCGCTCCCAGCGCCACCGGACGCGGCAGGAGCAGCCCCACCGAGAGCAGCGACACCCCCAGGAGGATGAGCAGCCCCCCGACCCGGACGGCCCGCACACGTCCGAGACCGGTGAGGAATCGGGGCCCGACGAGCCGCGCCAGGGTCATCGCCGAGACGAACAGGCACAGCCCGGCCGCGCCCAGGGCGGAGGAGAGGCCGTACTGACGGGTCAGTCCGAGCGCGAGCCAGTCCATGGCCGAGCCCTCGGCGAATGCGAGCCCCAGGATCATCGTGCCGATCAGGAGCGTGCGTCGCTCACGCCAGGCGACCACGGGGGTCACCTCCGGGCCGGCCGCGGTTTCGGTCTCCGCAGGCGTCTCCGGTACGGACGCGGTGAACCCGCGCACGGCCACCACCAGCACCACGAGGTCCACCGCCGCGACCACCGGCAGGTGGACCCGCACGGGCAGGCCGGCGGCGGCCGCACCCGCGGCGGTGAGCGCACCCAGCACGGTCCCCACGCTGTAGCCCGCGTGGAACCGGGCCAGCACCGGGCGGCCGAGGCGGCGCTCGACGTCCGCCGCCTCGACGTTCATCGCCACGTCGCAGATCCCGGTGCTCAGGCCCATCCCGAAGAGCAGGCCCGCCAGGATTCGCCCGTCGCCCGCCAGACCGACCCCGACCAGCACCCCGGCGCACACCGTGCCCGAGGCGAGCACCGCGCGGGCCGGTCCGGACCGCCGCACCACCGCTCCGGCCAGCGGCAACCCGCACACGGAGCCGAGCGCGCCGCACAGCAGCGCGCGGCCGAGAGCAATGGGACCGAGGTGCAGGGCGAGGCAGAGCGCCGGGATCCGGCCCGTCCAGGTGGCGAGGTTGATCCCGCACATCAGGAAGACCGCGTGCACCGGGAGGACGGCCGGCCCCGCCCGCCGATCCGTCGCCGGGCGGACGGACCTCGCACGCCACACGGTCAGCGCGCCACGGTCAGCGCAGGGCCACCACGACCTGTGCCCGGGCGAGGACCTTCTCGCCGTCGCTGCGCGCGATCAGGTCCACCCGCACCGTTCGGGCCTGCTCGTCCCGGGCCGCGACCACGCCGGTGACCTCGATCGTCGCGCCGGCAGGATCCGGCACCACGACCGGCTTGGTGAAGCGCACGCCGTACTCGACGACGGCCGCGGGGTCCCCCGCCCAGGCGGTGACCACCTGCACCACGGTGGCCATCGTGAACATGCCGTGGGCGATCACGTCGGGCAGGCCGACCTCCCGCGCCACCCGCTCGTTCCAGTGGATGGGGTTGAAGTCCCCGCCGGCCCCCGCGTACCGGACCAGCGACTCCCGGGAGACCGGGAACGTCCGCGGCGGTAGTGCCTGCCCCAGCACGACCGACTCGAAGGTGGGCACCGCGGATGCGAGCACGCCCGTCATGTCACTCCCCCCGGACCACGAGCATCGAGACGACGGTGCTCACCGGCGTGCCGGTGAGATCGGCGATCTCCACCCGCGTGGTCACCATCGAGTTGCCGGCCATCTCCCGCACGCTGTCCACGTGCAGCGTCGGCACCAGTTCGTCACCGGCCACGATCGGCCGGTGATGGCGGAACCGTTCCTCGCCGTGCACCACCCGCGAGAAGTCGATCCCGGACGCCGGATCGGACACGACCTGCGCCTCGCACCGCTGGGCGATGGTGACCGCGAAGGTGGGCGGCGCCACGACGTCCGGGTGCCCGAGCGCGGCGGCGGCTTCCGGGTCCCGGTAGGCGGGATCCGGGTCACCGATCGCGTCGGCGAACTCCCGGATCTTCTCCCGGCTGACCTGATAGGTCGCGGACGGCGGGTAGCTCCGCCCCGCGATCGACGGATCGACGCCCATCACTGCTCGCCTCCCTCGGCACCCAGGTGCCCCGCGCGGGATCCTCCCCGCCCGCCGACACCCCCGTACGCAAAGCACCGCGGCCGCTCCTCTGGGAAGCGACCGCGGTTCACATCTCCGGTCGGACCGTCGGTCCGGTCGTCCGCCGCCGGGTCACCACCGCCACGGGACGCCGTGCGGCAGCTGGGGGACCGTCCTGGTCCCGGACCTCAGCGGGTCTCGCGGTGCGCGCGGTGGCCACCGCAGCGAGGGCAGAACTTCGCCAGCTCGAGCCGGTCGGGGTCGTTGCGGCGGTTCTTCTTGGTGATGTAGTTCCGACCCTTGCACTCCACGCACGCCAGTGTGATCTTGGGACGGATGTCGGTCGACTTGCTGGCCACGGCGGGAGCCTTCTCTCGTTCACGGCGGACTCAGGACGGTGCCCGCAAGCGGGCACCGGCGACCCACGGTACGCGGCGACCCCGGCCCCGGTCGAATCCGTACGCCTTGGTCGCCACCCACCCGGCGGATCCTCGTAGCGGAGGCCGGACTTGAACCGGCGACACAGCGATTATGAGCCGCTTGCTCTACCGACTGAGCTACTCCGCCGTGATCGGCGGAGTACTCAGAAGAGGACGACCACCGTTCAGAGCCCCGATAGGGAATCGAACCCTAGACCTTCTCCTTACCATGGAGACGCTCTGCCGACTGAGCTATCGGGGCAACGGTCCGAAGCGTACACGGAGCGGTCCGCCGGACGGAAATCGGTTCCTGGTGTCGTCGGTCAGCCCCCCACCTCCAGCTCCGAGGAGGACCGCTTCGGCGCCGGTCGCTCGGCCCAGCCCTCCTCGGCGGCAGGGGCTCCGCCGGCCGCGTCCTCGGCACTGGCCAGGGCCACCCGGTTGCGGCCCTGGGCCTTGGCCCGATACAGCGCCCGGTCGGCCGCCTCGATCAGCTCGGCGGTGGTGGAGGACCCGCCGGCCCGCACGACGGCGACCCCGATGCTCGCGGTGAGCACCGGGGCGACGATCGAACCGGCGTGGGCGATCGCGGCCTCCGTCAGGCGGCTCCGGAACCGTCGGGCCACGGTGAGGGCGGCCTTGACGCCGGCCCCGGGCAGCAGCACGGCGAACTCCTCCCCGCCGTAGCGGCAGGCCAGGTCCCGCGGCTCCCGCACCGACTCGTCCAGACAGGTGGCGAAGGTACGCAGAGCCTCGTCGCCCATGAGATGCCCGTAGTGATCGTTGTAGGCCTTGAAGAGGTCGACGTCCAGGATCAACAACGCGATCTCGTCCTTCTGCTGGGCCGCGAGCTGCCAGTGGTCGTCGAGATGGCGCTGGAAGGCGATCCGGTTGGCGATCCTGGTCAGACCGTCCAGCATCAGCGAGCGCTGGAGTTCCTTGTTGGCCCGCTGCAGTTCCGCCTCGGCCTTGCGGCGGATCACCACCTCCTCGTGCAACTCCTGCTCGGTGCGTCGCCGCACGGACACCTCGTTCCGCAGGTCAGCGGTGCGGCGGGCCACCGTCGCCTCCAGCAACGCCGCATGTTCCTCGAGCTGACGTCGGGCGAACACCGTGTCGAGGGCCCGGGTCACGTCCATGGTGAGGACCTGGATGGTCATGACCTGGCCGACGGACTCCTGGGACCAGTCCCGGTCGAAGAGCACGAACCCGAGCTGCCGGTCGCCGAGCCACAGCATCTGCAGGGTGAGCGAGCCGCTGCGCAACTGACCCGCGAGGCTCGGGGGCAGCAACTGCTCGGTGCGGTACACCGAGTCGTCGAGCGGCTGGTCCCGACCGTGGCGGAAGTCGAGCACCAGGCGTGCCTGTGCCCCCACGGGCACGTCCGCTGATTCGTCGGGGGCGGCCGGTCCCGGCCACGTCCCCCGGACGGCACCGCCGCTCGGGGGCCCGGGCACCGCCCCGTGGAGCGTCCCCGTCCCCGGTCCGGGTCGCCCGACCGGATCCGACGGGTCACGGGGCCAGGCGTCCTCGTAGGCGCTCACGAAGCACCGGGTGATGCCCATCCACCCGAGACGCCCGGCCAGGGTGTTCGCGATCTCGTCGAGGCTGTGACACTCCATGATCGATCGGCTGAGGCTCATCATGCCGTCCTGGGCCGAGAGGCGAGCCTGCGCCTGCTGGGCCGTGGCCGCCGCGTCGGCCAACTGCTCCTCCACGGGCTGGTGCAGCAACCCGGTGGAGCCACGCACCACCGCGCTCGCGGGGACGACCTTCTCGCCGACGGGGCTCCCGCCGTCCATCTCGGCGAGCAGGCACTGGGCCGCGGCCCGCCCCTGCCCCTCCAGGTCCTGGTCGACGGTGGTGAGCCCCGGCCAGTGGAGCGAGGAGAGCGGGGCGTTGTCGAAGCCCGTGAGGAGGACGTCGTGGGGCACCCGGAGCCCGCACTCGGTGATCGCGCTCCAGGCCCCCATGGCGGAGAGATCGTTGAGCGCGACGAAGGCGTCCATGTCCCGGCGCCGTCCCAGCAACGATCGGACCTCGTGGTACGACGGCCCCTCCCGGAAAGCGCCCTCGACGACCAGCCCCTCGTCGAAGGCGAGATCACGGGCGAGGAGCTCCTGGCGGAAGATGCGCTCACGCTCGACCGAGTCCGGCTGGTGCCGGATGCCCAGGATCAGGGCCGGTCGACGCACTCCGCACTCGTCCAGCAGATGGGCCATGAGCTGCCGCATGCCGGTGGCGTTGTCCCCCCGCACGCAGGTCGCACCGGTGACCTTTCCCCCGATGTGCACCGCCGGGATGCCCAGGCTCGTCAGCCGACGGTGAATGGACTCCTCCTCGCGGGGTTTGAGCGAGTTCATCGTGATCAGGCCGCTCGGCGTCACCGAGCCGGACAGGACCCGCCAGATCAGCGAGGGGATGCCGTGCACGGAATTCACGAAGACCAACTGGGCGACCTCGGCCGCGGCGAAGACCGGACTCATGCCCGCGAACAACCGGCACTGGTACTCGTCCATCCCGGTGGCCACGACCACGACGAGCCGCGGCGCTCGCTCGTCCATCGCCCCGCCATTCCGCCGCACCGGAACGGGCGCCGGACGGCGCCCTCATCCCGATCTCGGAGGGTCCGCAGAGCGACTTGAGGTATGAGCAGGCCCTCAAGCCGGTCCCCGCACGCACCGAGGATGAAGACGGCGGCTCCGCGAGGGTGAGGTGAGGCGACACCATGCGCGAGTCACGGCGACGACTCGCCGTCATGACCACCACCGGATTCGACGCGTACCAGATCCGCCTCCTGCAAGGGATCGCCCCGGTGCTGCGCGCCCAGGGCATCATCCCGCTCGTGCACACCTACGACCCGCTCCGCCCGGGGTTGTGCGACTCCCTCGTGGACCTGCTCCGGAATGCCGACCTGTGCGGACTCATCGTCACCAACTACACCTCCGCCGAGCAGGAGCAGGAGCTCATCGGCCTGCTCGACGAGTTGGGGATGCCGTCCGTGCACGTGGGGATCTCGGCTCCCGATCGCAGCTACGTGCACGGGGACAACCAGAGCGGGATGCGCGAACTCCTGGCCCACCTGCTCGACGAGTGCGGGGTGCGCCGTCCGGTGCTGGTGCGCGGGCTGGCGCACCAGCCGGACTCGATGATCCGCGAGCAGATCTTCCGGGACGAGCTCGCCGCCCGTGGCCTGGCCGTCGACGAGGACCTGGTGGTGGTCGGTGACTTCGAGCACGATGCCGCCTACCGAGAGGTACGACGCCTGGTCACCGAGGGACGGAGCTTCGACGCGGTCGTCGCCCTGAACGACCTCTCCGCGCTCGGTGCCCTGGCTGCCCTGACCGAGGTGGGGCTCCGGGTGCCGGAGGACGTCAAGCTGACGGGCTTCGACAACGAGGAGGTCGCCGCGCTCCACTGGCCGGGGCTGACCACCGTCGACCAGGATCTGGAGAGCCAGGGCGAGGCCGCGGCCCGGCAACTCCTCGCGGCGATGGCCGGCGCTCCCGCCTGCGAGGTGACCGTGCCCTCACGCATGGTCCGCCGAGGCTCCACCTCGGTCGGCGCCCTCGATCCGTTGGAGCGGGCCGAGCGGGCCATCACCATGGCCCAGGCCGCCCAGAGCCAGCTCGCCACCCAGAATGCGGTGATCAGCCTCAACCGGGCCATGATTCGGTGCCGGACCCTCGACGAGGTCGTGACCGCGCTCTCCGACACCCACCTGGCTCGTCTCGGGGTGCAGCGGTGCTTCCTGGCGATCTACCGCTCCCCGGACGGCGAGGGCGCCGGAGTCCCGCAGGGCACAGCACCGACCACCACGGCACCGGAGGGCGCCGAGCAGTGGGCGGAGCTGGTCCTGGACAACCGGGGCGGCCAGCGGTACCCCACGACCAACGACCTGTTCCGGGTGCACCGGCTGCTGCCCGACCGGCTGCTCGGCGAGTTCGACGACGACGTGCTCATCCTGCAACCCCTGTCGGTGAACGAACGCTCGATCGGCTACGTGCTCTTCGCGCAGATCCGGAGCGGCGTGAACGTCAGCGAGGTGCTGCGGGTGGACCTGAGCCGCACCATCAGCGCCGTGTTCAGTGCCCAGGAGCTCCTCGACTACGCCTCCAACCTGGAACAACTGGTCGCCGGGCGCACCCGCGAACTGGAGACCGAGGTGCTCACACGACGCCGGGCCGAGCGCGAGCTCCACGCCGAGGTGCTCACGCGACGCCAGGCCGAGCAGGACCTTCAGGGCGAGGTGCTCACGCGACGCCGGGCCGAGGAGGAGCTGCAGCGCATCAACGCCCAGTTGCAGCGCTCGCTGATGCTGGACGGCCTGACCCGGATCGGCAACCGGGTGGCGTTCCAGGAACACCTCGACCGGCACTGGCCGAACCGCACGAGCGACGAGTCGCTGACGCTCCTCATGATCGATGTGGACCTGTTCAAGCGCTACAACGACCACTTCGGACATGTGCTCGGCGACGACGCCCTGCGCACCGTGGCCGCCTGCCTGGAGGAGGCGGTCCGCGAACCCGAGGACCTGGCCTGCCGCTACGGGGGCGAGGAGTTCGCGGTGATCCTGCCACGCAGCGACATCGCCGCGGGGCTCGCGGTGGCCGAGCGCTTCCAGGAACTGCTCGCCGCGAAGGCTCTGCCGCACCCGGCATCCACGGTGGCACCGCTGGTGACGGCGAGCGTCGGCGTGGCCACGACCACGTCCCGGGACCGGCACCTGCCCACCCCGGCCGACCTGGTCAAGGCTGCGGACCAGGCCCTGTACCGGGCCAAGGCGGAGGGCCGTAACCGGGTGGTGGTGGCCGACCGGACGGAACGATCCAGGGACCGCAGGCCGCCCCGGCCCTCGGCCGTCCCCCTCCCGGTGCCCCGCCCCGCGGCCCGCTGAGGCACCTCAGCCCACGGGGACACCTCGGCCGCGGGGCCAACCAACCAACCCGCGGCCCGCTGAGGCACCTCAGCCCACGCCGTGCGCGTGCCGACGGCGGGTCATGCGGTGACGCTCGAACCCCAGCTCGACCAGGCGCTGCACGAGTTCCTCGTACGACACCCCGGCGGCCGCCCAGGCCTTGGCGTACATGGAGTACGAGGTGAACCCGGGCATCGTGTTGATCTCATTGACGCACAGCTGGTCCAGTGCCTCGTCCCAGAAGAAGTCCACGCGGGACAGACCCCAGCCGTCCACCGCTCCGAAGGCCCGCACCGCCATCTCCCGCACTCGTTCGACCACCGCGGGCGGCAGCTCGGCCGGCACCACCGCGGGGTCCTCCTCACCCAGGTACTTCGCCTGGTAGTCGTACCACCCGCCGCCGAACACGATCTCGCCCACGGCCGAGGCCTCCACGGCCAGGCCGCCGAGCACCGCGCACTCCAGTTCGCGCCCGGACATCCCCTTCTCGACCAGGACGCGGTGATCGTGCCGCAGCGCCTCCTCGACCGCAGGTGTCAAGGCGGCCAGGTCCGACACCCGGGTGATCCCGATCGAGGAGCCCATGTTCGCCGGCTTCACGAACAAGGGCAGACCCAGGTGCGCCACGGCGGCGGCCGGGTCCGTCAGCGCGCGCCACCGCTTCTCGTCGAACCAGACATAGGGCGTGCTCGGGACGTCCTCGGCCTGGAAGGCGCGCCGCATGAGGATCTTGTCCATGCTCACGGCGGAGGCGAGCACCCCGCACCCCACGTAGGGCACGTTCAGCACCTCGAAGTAGCCCTGGACCGAGCCGTCCTCCCCTCCGGGCCCGTGGAGCACCGGGAAGACGACGTCCACCTCGGCGAGGACCTCCTCGGGCCGCCCCGCCACGGTGATCAGCGCCCCGGGTCCCCACGGCGCGGGCCGGAACTCCACCTCACGGCCCTTGGCCGGGAGGCTGTCGTCGATCGCCCGCGGCCCCCCGCACTCCGCGACCAGTTCGGCCGCCTCGCCGTCCGGCATCACGAACGCGCCGTCACGGCGCTGGCCGACCAGCACCGGGCGCCAGCCGAGGCCGAGCAGGGCCCGGGCAACGGAAACACCTCCCGCGCACGCGACCTCGTGCTCGGCGGAGGTCCCGCCGTAGAGCACCGCGACCCGGGGGAACGTTGCAGCGGACATGACCGGCCCTTCCTGGCGGGGGTGCGGACCGCCTGCGAGGTGTCGCGGCGTGGTCCGCGGTGCTGTCGAGGACCCAGCGTAGCGACGCCCGTCCCCGACGACCGGAGTCGTCGGGGACGGGCGTCGTCAGATCGACCGAGAGTTACGGAGTAGCCGGATCAGTGACCACGACATCGTGGGTCACCGCACTCGTGCCCCCCACCGAGTCCGTGACCGTCAGGACCACCGAGTAGGTACCGGCCGCGGCATAGGCGTGGGACGCGGCCACCCCGGTGCCTGTGGTCCCGTCCCCGAAGTCCCAGGCGTAGGAGGTGAGGCTCCCGGCCCGGGCGAGGGAGGCCGAGGCGTCCACCGCGACCGTCAGCCCGGTGGGCACCGCCGCGAACGCCGCGGCGGGAGCCGCCGGGGCCGGGGAACCGGCGTGGGCCAGGACCTGCGCGGCGTCGAGCGCCACGGGGTAGACCGCGGCGTCGGCGATGCTGCCCGTCAGGTAGGTGGTCGGCGCGTCGGCCCACCCCAGGAGGCGGTCACCCCCGACCCGCCAGTACCCGGAGACCACGGAGGTGCTGCGCATGGTCGGGTCGGCCGCCACCTGGTAGCCGTCCACGTACAGGCGGGCGCCGTCGGTGTCCGACAGGGTGCCGACCAGGTGGTGCCACTGCCCGTCGTTGACCGGGGCGCCGCCCACGATCGCCACGTTGGCCCCGCCGAAGGCCCCGAAGTGCGTCCGCCCCGCGGCGTCGAGGTACAACAACCGGTCGGCGTTCTGGCTGTCCGTGCTCTGGTAGAGGTCGTAGCCGAGCACGAGACCACCGGTGGTGGACGTCGTGCGCACCCAGGACTCGACGCTGAAGGTCGCGTAGCGGGCGGAGTTCCCCGCGGCACCGGCGCTGCCGGTGGCGCTGCCGTCGAACGTGCTCGCGCTGCCGGAACCCGCGCCCGCCGGTCCGTCGGTCCCG
>CAZOWW010000141.1:0-14145 GCA_964583765.1 uncultured Kineosporiaceae bacterium | reverse complement strand
CCCACAGCCGTGCTGGTCCCCACAGCCGTGGTGGTCACCGGGCCGACCGTGAACGGCGATCCCGGAACGCCCACCCCTCCCGGGCGCACCGTCACCGTCACCGTCCCCGCAGACGGCAGGTGCAGCGGGCGGGCCCGGACATCCTTCGGCACGGGAGCGCGCCACGGGTTGCTCCGGGAGGCCGGAAGGCGCACCCGGTTGCCCGTGTCGTCACCCGGCCGCAGGCCTGTCTGCGCGGTGCCTGCGGCAAGGGCCGGCAGGTCCGCGACGCTGAGCAGGCCAGCGGTGAGCGCCGTGACCACCACGAGCACGAGCGCGCGCAGGCCACGAACGGCGCGCACAGCAGCGGCCCGGTACCCGAGCCACCCGGCACGCGGTCGGTGGAGCGCAGCAGGAGATCGGCGGAACCCAGCACGAGACCGGAAGAACAAAGGATCACCCCCAGGGCGGCCGGCGAGAGCCGGCGACGATGGCTCCGCGAACAGCCGAGACCGGTCCGGACGCTAGGTGGGAGCCCTTGTCGGATCGTTGGAGCGAGCCTGTAGTCGCTGGAGCGCCGCTGTAGTGGCAGCTCAGGGCACCGTCGGGACCTCGTTGCCCGACGCCTCCTGGGTCGTTGGATCTCGACGGGCCACCGAGAAGGCACGGAACCGGCAAGTCCGTTAGGGTCCCCACGGCGACGGTCGCGGGCTCCGCGCCGGCGGGGGCCACGGCCGAACAGGACGGCGGGACACGTGGTGAGGGGGTACGCCGGAATGCGTCGGGACGCAGGACGAGTGGATCACGAGGCCGGCGCGGGCAGGCGTCTGGAGATCGGGGTGCTCGGGCCCCTGGAGGTACGCCGCCGCGGTGAGCTGATCGAGATCGGCCCGGCCATGGTGCGCACCCTCCTTGCCGTACTCGCCCTGCACCCGGGCGCCGTGGTTCCGCGGGAGGAGATCGCCGGGGTGCTCTGGGGCGGTGAGCCGCCGGCCACCTACGTGAACCTCGTCCAGGTCTACGTCTCCCGGCTGCGGTCGCAGTTGCGGACGGCCGGTCGTCCCGCCCACAGCATGGTCCGGGCCGAGCGGGGCGGTTACCGGCTGGAGGTCGACCGCGAGGCCGTGGACCTCACACGCTTCGACGACCTCTGCGCAGCGGCCTAGCGGCTCCTGCGGGACGGGGACCAGGACGGTGCGAGTGCACACTACGAGGCCGCCCTGCGGTGCTGGCGCGGCCCGGTCCTCGCAGACCTGGGCGGTGCGGCCGCCACGCTGCCGGTCGTCGTCGCAGCCGGAGAACGCCGAGTGGCCGCGGCCCTGGAGTACGCCCGGTTGTGCCGCACCGCCGGACGCCCGGCTGCCGCGGCGCAGACCCTGCGCGAGATCACCGCGATCGCGCCCCTGCACGAGGGCCTGCACGCGGCGTTGATGCAATCGGTGGCGGATGCGGGTGACCGCGCGGGGGCACTCACCGCGTACGACCACTTCCGGCGGCGACTGGCGGAGGATCTCGGGGTCCACCCGGGCGCCGAGCTGCAGGCCGTCCACCAGGAACTGCTGCACGCCCCGGAGCCGGACCCGCGGACCCGGCGGGTGGGCGGCCCGCTCGCGGACGACGGGGCCAGCGGCAGCCCGGCCGGGGCAGCGGCGGACGAGCGGCCCCCTGTGTCACGTCGGTTCGCCGCCGCCAGCCCGGTCCTCGTGGCGGCCCTCGCGGTCGTCCTCGTGGTGGGGCTCATGGCCGCGTTCTGGGCCGTGGGGCGGCATCCCACCCCCGCGGCGGAACGGTCCTCCGCCTCGGCGAGACCGGCGGCCCCGCAGGTACGGTCCTCCGTCTCGGCGGGACCGGCGGCCCCGCAAGGATTGTCCTTCCGCAGCACGACGCACTGGAGCTGGGCGTACGCCCCCACCCTCGGCAGCACGCCTACCGCTGCCCAGTGGGCCAGCGCGCACATCTCGGGCCTGAGGGACTCCAACAGCTGCGCCGGCTTCCGCCTGCGCGTGGGCGTCGACCCCCAGGGGAACGGCGACGAACAGGGCTTCTTCCTGGGGGTCTGCCCGACGAGATGGAAGATCGAGGCCGATCCGGTCGACGGCCTCAACGACGGTGACGTGCCGCTCCAGCCCGCCGAAGGGCTGCTGCGGGTGGCCGTGACGGACAGCGGGCTGATCACGATCGAGTACGCGGGCCAGCTCCTGACCGCCAAGCAAATGCATGGGGGGTATCCCTGGTCCCACATATCCCCCGGGATGTACCAGGCCGACGGGCACATCGTCATGAGTGACATCCGCTCGAACGCCTCCCGCGACCCCGGCTGAACGCCGCGGGACGAGACAGACCGGGCGAGATCAGCAGGGGAACCGATGGGTGACGAGACGACACGGCAGGTCTTCACGCGGCAGAGCCCGTTCTCCGATCCCGGCCGCTTCGCCGCGGAGTTCGAGAGCCTCCCCCAGGACATCGCCGGACTGCAGAAGATGTCCTCCGGCCTCGTCTTCCACTACCGGGACGGCGGGGACTGGACCGAGAACGGCATCGCCGCCGACCGGGTCGGTCGGCACCTGTCGGAGCGGTCCACCCCCGAGGGCGTCACCTACGATCACGAGGTGAGCGCACGCCCCCACGGGACCCCGGCACCGGTCGGTCGGCTCGTGGCGCGTGTCTCCGCCTTCCTGCCCCGGCCCGGCCTCCCCTGGCCGGCGGCCTCGCTCCGCCGTCCTGACCTGGGGTTGCGGACGCACCCGTTCGCCGGCGTCCTGCGGACGCACCCGTTCGCCGGCGACGCTCTCGTCGCCGGCGCGTTGGCCGTCGTGCTCCTCCCGACGACGATCAGTTCGATGCTCGCGCTGCGCCTGCCGACCGGATGGGCCGCCGCCGTCCTGACCTCGTTCTGCGTCCTCCACCTGACGCCTGCGGCCCGCCGCACCGTCCCGTTCGCCGGATACGCCGTGGCCTGCGCGTCGATGCTCGTCGTCGTGATCGCCCCGAACGGCCGGCTGCTGCCCGCCGACTCCGTCCTGGTCGGGTTCCCGATGCTGTTCCTGCCGTCGAGCCTGGTCTTCCTGCCGGTCCTTCACGGGGTGGCGGTCAACGCCTCCCGAAGGGCCGGCCTGCTCGGGTTGCTCGGGGCGGTCTGCGGGGTCGGGCTCGCCGGGTTCCGGATCGGCGAGACGGTTCCCGGCCACTACCCCCGCGCCCAGTACCTGATCTATGTCACCGTCGCGCTGCTCGTCGCCGTCGTCGCCGCCTGGGGACTCGGGACGGCAAGGGCCGTGCGCACCCGGCTGGCGGCCGCCGAACGCGCCGAGGCCACCCGTTCGGCGATCCTCACCGAGCGGGCGCGGATCGCGCGGGACATGCACGACATCGTCGCCCATTCCCTCGCGCTGATCGTCCGTCAGGCGGAGGGCGGGGCCCTGATCGCGCCACGTTCCCCCGACCGGGCCGTGGAGGTGCTGAACACCATCTCCGCCTGCGGCCGGGACGCGCTCGACGACCTGCGCGGAATGCTCGGGGTCCTGCGCTCCCCCGGCACCGCTACCACAATCAGTACCGCGACCGGGACCTCTCCCGGTGGCGACGCGGGCTCGGGGCCGGGTACCGGCACGGACCCCGGTGTGCCGTCCGCGCCGCAGCCGTCGCTCGCCGATCTCGATGCGCTCTGCGAGCGGGTCTCGGCCTCGGGAACCCTCATCACGCGCACCGAGTCGGGAACGGCCGTCGGCCTCGGTGCGGCCGCGGAGCTCGCGGCGTACCACGTCGTCCTCGAATCGCTCACGAACACCGTCAAGCACGCCGGGCACCAGGCACGGGTCGACATCCAGCTGGAGTGGCACGATGATCGGCTGATCCTCCTCGTCCAGGACGACGGCGGGCATCGGGACCGCGCGGAGGGTGGGCAGACCCGGCACCAGGTCCCCGGGTCCGGGGTCGGACTCCCCGGCCTGCGCGAGCGGGTCCACGCGGTCGGAGGGGACCTCGTCGCCGGACCACGGGAACGAGGGTTCGTCGTCCGCGCGGATCTTCCCCGGCGCACCGCGAAGAGGAGGCCGTGATGATCCAGGTGGCCCTCGTCGACGACCAGGAGCTGGTGCGCCTCGGCCTGCGCATGGTCGTCGAGTCGTGCGACGACATGAAGATCGTCGCAGAGGCCCCGGACGGCGAGCAGGCCGTCGCCCTGGTCAGCCGCACCCCCGTCGACGTCGTCCTCATGGACATCCGGATGCCGCGGATGGACGGGGTCGAGGCCACCCGCCGCATCCTCGCCGCTCCGGGAGCACCGCGAGTCGTGGTGCTGACGACGTTCGACCTCGACGAGTACGCCTACGCCGCACTACGTGCCGGAGCGAGCGGCTTCCTGCTCAAGGACGCGACGTCCGCCGAGGTGCTCACGGCGATCCGCGCCGTCCACGCCGGGGACGCGGTGATCGACCCGTCGACGACCCGCCGGATGCTCGACCACCTCGTGCGCGGGAGAGGTCCGGAGGTCGACGAGGAGGCCGTCTCCTGCCTCACCGACCGCGAGCGCACGGTGCTCCTGGAGATCGCCTCCGGTTTCACGAATCCCGAGATCACGCGCAGGCTGCAGCTGTCCGAGGCGACGGTCAAGACGCACGTCGGCCACATCCTCGCCAAGCTCGGGCTGCGGGACCGGGTCCAGATCGTGATCTTCGCCTACGACCACGGACTCGTCCGTCCGAGATAGGCCCCGAGCAAGCAAATTTCCCGTCCTTCCGCGGCGGTCTCAGACCGCCGGACGAGGGCCGCCCGACCGTCCTCCGATGCGGGTCCCGGCGTCGGCGGTGAAGTCTCGGACTGTTCGCGGAGACCGTGACGAGCGGCCTGGAACGACGAGAGAGACCGGACAGGATGGGCGACGCCATGCGACAGCGAATCGGTGAACTGTGGATCGGCCTCGGGGTGCTCCACCTCGTGCTGATCACCGTGATGGGGTGGGACGAGTTCCGCGGAATGCTCGGCGACGGTTACCTGAACGCGGGCGTGGCCGACCCGGAACGGGAGGCGTTCTTCTGGCTCCTCTACCTCGGTGTCCCCTTCCTCATCGTCGGGGTGGTCACCCGGTGGGCGCAGCGACGGCTCGGAACCGTCCCGGAGTCGATGGGCTGGATCTCGCTCAGCTGCTTCCTGCTCGGGGCCCTCGCCGTTCCGGCCTCCGGGTTCTGGCTGGGGATCGCGCTCGCCGGCTACGGGATCGTCGTGGCGCGGACCACCGGGACCACGTCGCCGGAACCGGCCCCGGAACCAGACCCCTCACCCCCACTGACCGAGCCCGCTCGCTGACCTGGGACACCGGGCTCACACCGACGCCTCGGGCACCGGAGTCCACGAGCCGGACCGGGACAAACGGGACGCGGTGGCCGGGTGCCCGAGGGAAGAGGACGGCTGGGCACACCTTGGCAGAGGACCTGGAGGCGTGCCGGCGACCGCACGGGGAGCGGCGGCCTCGGCTGCCCCGCTCGTCGACCGTGCGGTGAAGATCTGCCCCGGGCAGGCCGACAGAAGATCGTGACGCAGCAGCCCACGCCTCAGCCGTCCGGGTCAGCCGGTGGCGTGCCGGACGCCTCCCCGCCGCACCTGCCCCCCGCACAGAACCAGTCGTTTCCCCAGGACCAGGCAGCCGCCCAGAACCCGTTCCCGGGGCAGTACCAACCCCCGATGCACGACCAGTCCCCCGGACAGAACCAACCCCCGGTACTTGACCAGTCCCAGTCCCCGGGGCAATGGCCGTCCACCACGCAGTACCCGCCCCCTGATCAGTACCCCTTCGCCGTCCAGGGGAGCGGGTCATGGGTACCCACGCATCCGCCCGCAAGGAACCTGCCCAGACCTCTGCCGAAGGCGCTCATCGTTAGCTGCGGAGTGCTGGCCGTCATCATGATGGCCGCGACGATGGTCATGGTCATGCGCCACGGGTCGAGCGGGCCTCAGACGCAATCGACGAAGGTCAAGCACGGGCAGGTCTGGATCATGGACCCTCCGGACGAGATCACCTTGGCGCTGCCTCAAGGGTGGGAGCAGATCCCGACCAAGGCCGAGTTGTTCCACCAGTGGGTGCTGGACGCCAGCCAGAGATCATCCAGCGCTCGTGGAATACCCGACCTGGACGACACCACGCTCCAACACTTCTTCGTCATCGGCGCTCACCTTGATGATTCCCGGTCGGGCCCGGCATTCCTCTTCGGGGTGCGTCTGCCGGCCTCGGATCCGCTGGCCGACCCGCAAGCCACACCCGAGCTCGCCGCTCAGAGCCTCACCGATCGGGGTTACGCGAACGTCCAGGCCGGCGCGACGACGATTGCAGGGAAGCCTGCCCTCAAGGCGACGGGCTACAAGGAGGCAGGCAACGGCACCGGGGCACCCCAGGGGGTGTACGCCACCTATTACATCCTCGTGAACGCCCACGCCACGGGCGGGTATCTGATCTACTTCCTGGACAGCCAACCCGGCGATCTCCAGCGCTGGCAGCACACGGTGATCGACTCGATCAAACTCTCCTGATCGGTCAGCCGCGGGTGGGGCCGGTCGTTCTCACCCGCTCACCCCGGCAGATCACCGCTCACCCCGCGGGATCGCCGCCGGGCGTCACGAAGTCGCCCAGCTCGGAGGGAATCGGGGGCCGCGACTCGGGCTCGCCGACCCCGCCCGCGACGAGTTCGGACTGGCCTGCGCGGGCGACCTTGCTGTTGAACGAGTCGACCACTCCCGGGAAGATCTCCTTCTCGCAGAGGCCGCGCAGCACCTCGTCGTGCCAGTCCGACAGGGGCAGGGCCTGACCGTCCTCCCCGCCGACCCACACCTTCGTGGGCCACAGCTCCGCGATCCGGCCGACCGTCTTGTCGGTTTCGCCCATCTTCGTCAGTTCCTCGATGGCCTGCCGGGACAGCTCCGCGGCCTCGGCGGCGACCCGGGCACCCAGCCCCCCGGACTCGGTCAGCAGGGTGTTGTCGCCGCCGACACGCATCCGATCGCCGCGATCGTTGACGACCGTCAGCCCGCGCGCATTGAAGTAGTCGTGCGTCTCCCCCGCAGCCATCTGCAGGAAGCTGCTGTTCAGGAACTTCAAGTAGGCCTGGTAGTTCTGTTCACGAGTGCGCCCCGGGGCGGCGACGACCCCCGATCCGGCCACACGTCCCTCGTGGCTCTCCCGCTCCTGCGCCGACTGCGGATCGGTCGTCGTGTCCCCCAGGGATCGGTCCATGGACGTCGTGCCGCTCTCCGTGGGGGGCCGGTACAACTCGCGCCCCGCCATACCCGGCTGCCGACTCGCGCCCATGTTCGCCAGGACGTCCTCGCCGGGCATCCCGTACCAGGGCTTGGTGTCGTCCCCCCACCACATGCGCCCCAGTAGGTCCCACCATTTCGACGAGAGTTTGTTCACGTAGTCGACGAACCACTGCATGACCAAGGTCTTGTTGATGAGGTGCCCGGCGGCGAACGAGTCCTGAAGGAAATGATCTCCGTATCCGTTGGCGACCCAGGCCTGCCGGAGGTGCTCGTCCTGACTGTCGTCGACACTGGCGACGGGCACCTTCTCGCCCTTGCCCCGGAAGTAGGCCAGGGCGTGATCGGTGGCCTCTTCGTGGAACCTGGCCCATCGATGCCAGCTGTCGGGGGCGAAATGGCAGGCGTTGCGGGCGACCATGGCGAAGTACCGATCCGCCCCGAGCCCGGCGGTTGCCTTGTCCATGGCCTTCTCGATCCCCACGGACTGGAGGAACTCCCAGCCGCCGGACTCCGCTTCGCCCTTGAACTCGTTCTCGCCGTACATCCCGTGCATCTTGAGCCACTGCGCGGCGCTGAGCCGTCGCATGCGCTGGAGGACCGGCTCCACGACGTCCCGTCCGAGATCGTCGAGCCTGGACGGCAGGTAGTCGGCCATCGAGGTCAGCTCGCCGTAGCTCAGCCACAGGCCGGACGTGTGCAACTGGACCCACCGCACGTCCGGAAAGCGATTCCGTGGGTCCGCGCCCGGGTCGTTCAGGAAGAAGTTGGCCTGGTCGGCCAGTTGCTTGAGCAGGTGACCGCGCTGCTCCCGGGACACCGCCGCCTCGCTCAAGGCATCGGCGGAGGTGTTCCCGAGCAGGGTGTGCTCGAAGGACGCGTGTCGCTGGACGGCGAGCCCGCCGGAGGTCCGGCCGCCCACGGCACCGGGCCCCGCCACGCCGCCGACCGCGGACGCACCACGACGCGGGAGATGCGCCGCGACGAGCGCGCTCACCGCCGCATTGCCGGCGCTGCGCTGCAGGGCCGTGATCGCGTCCGGTCCGGCTCGCAGAGCTGATCCGATGCCCCTGCCGGCATGGGCGTCACCTGCGATCAGATCCCCTGGCGCGTTCTGACGGACCGTCGGTTGGCGTCGGCTGGCCATCGTCGAATCGTCGCATTGATCGGTTCTTCTCGCGCGTTGCGATGAAGGACCGAGCCCGCACAACGGATGAAGGATCGCGCCCGCACAACGGCGGATTCCCCGGCCAGGTCACCGGAACGCGGTGATGTTCCTGGGCCCGGGTTCAGTGCCTCCGGGAAACGGGGCGGCGGCAAGACCGGACCGCTCCCGGAGGCCTACCTCATTGCTCGTTCGCCCACGGGCCGCATTGCTCGGTCACCCACGGGCACCTCCCGCGGGTGAACCAGGTCCCGCGCGAGCGCATTCCGACCTCGTTCGTGCGGGTGGAGCTGCCTCGCGAGGTCAACTCGCGGTGCAGGACGGGGTCGGGGCGCTGTTCGTGCCGTTCCAGGTGCCCTGGAATCCGAACGAGGTGTTCCCTCCGGGAGCAATCGCACCGTTGAAGTCGACATTGCGCGCGACCACCGTCGCACCGCTGACCGAGAGGCCGGCGTTCCAGGAGGAGGTGATGGCCTGACCGTTCGCGTAGGTCCACTGCACGGTCCAGGCCTTCGTCGCCGCGGTTCCGGTGTTCTGCACCGTCACCTGGGCCACGAAACCGCCCGGCCACTGATTGGCGATCACATAGGCGGCCACGCATCCGGCCGTCCCGCCGGCGGTCGTCGAGGTCGTGGACCGGGATGTCGTCGTGGAGGTGGTCGACGTCGTGGGCCGCGTCGTCGTGCTGGTGGTGGTGGACTGGGTGGCCGGGGTCGAGCCGGACGTCACAAGGGTGACGCTGTAGGCGGACAGCGCCTCGGTGACGGGCTGGAAGTAGGTGGTGCCGCCTGACGTGCAGTTGCCGTTGCCGCCCGAGGTCAGACCGATCGCCATGCTCCCGGAGTAGAGCGAGCCGCCGCTGTCCCCCGGCTCGGCGCAGACATTCGTCCGGATCAGGCCGCTCACGCTGCCCTCGCTGTAGTTGACCGTGGCGTTGAGTCCGGAGACCGTTCCGGAGTGCACCCCGGTGGTGCTGCCTCGCCGGCTCACCGACATGCCCACGATCGCCTCAGCCGCTCCGGTGATCGGCTGGCTCCCGACCGCACCCTCATGGGTGGCGTTCGGATTCGTGTACTGGATCAGGGCGTAGTCGTTGCCCGGGAAGCTGCTGCTGACCAGGGTGCCGAGCGAGCTGCTCCGGCTCGGGCCGTACCAGGTGCTGCTGCCGTTCCCGCAGTGACCGGCGGTGAGGAAGTAGTAGGTACCGTTGCGCTGGACGTTGAACCCGAGCGAGCAGCGGGCCGTGGTGGAGTAGATCGCGTCCCCACCCGAGATGAACGTCCGGTACGTCCCGGTCGTCGCCTCGAGGCGGGCGCCGGCTCCGAGCTTCGCGACGGCCGACCGCAACCGCGTGAGCGCCGTCCCCGTCACGGAGGTGTCGTACTGCACCGAGACCTGATCGGTCACCGGGTCCACCGCCCAGGAGGTGCCGGCGATCCGCGCCGTGCGGCCGAGTTCGGTCATGGCCGCCAGGAGCTGTGCCTTCGAGCGTGGAACCATCCTCGGCACACCTCCCTCCGCCGTCACCTCGGCGGCAGCGGCGGCATCGGTGACCGTCGCCACCACCCGGCCCGTCGAACGATCCAGGTAGGTGCCCGCCGTGCGGTCACCGAGCCGAGCCCTCAGCCGGGCGCTCACGGTCCACGCATCGGGCAGGTCCTGACCTCGGACGGCGACCGCCGCTGCCGGGGCCTGGGCGGAGGCGCCCGCCGGGGCGGAGCCGACCGCTGCGGCGCAGGCCAGGAGAACGGCCGGAGCGATCAGTCGATGGATCGTGGTTCGGCGCATGCTGTGCCTCCGATTCGGGGATCTCTGCAGGGATCGCGAACCCGCGAGGACTCGACCGCCGGTTGAAAAGGCTTCGGCGAGTGAACCGTCAGGGATTCGCGGCGGACCCCTGACACCGGCCCGATACGGATACGAGTGGGCGCCGTGGAAACCGGCTCGTCGGTGCACCGGCATTTTGTCCCCGCGAAGTTAGGCCGCTTCCGAGAGCGTGTCAACGGTTCGGCGAGGGATTTGTCCGGCGATCAGACGCCGCCCGGTCGGCTGGGTACCCGGCCCCGGCAGGCGGCTCCGCGGGCGGCCGGGCGATGGCAGAGCCCCGCCCGGCCGAGGACGAAGACCCGGCCCCGTCCCACCGCAGAGGCAGGACCGATCAGAACACCGGCACCGGGATTCCCTCGTACCGCGGCGAGCCGTCCGGCGGCAGCACCTGGGTGACCAGATTCCGTCGCAGGTCCACGACCACCTCCAGGACGGGCGTCCGCCTCAGCACGCTGGTGAGGATGTCCCGTCCGCGCGCCGGGTTCCGTAGCCGGGCCCGGGTGATGACGACGCGGTAGCTGGTGCCGGTGTAGCCGGACCCGAGAAGGGGTTCGGTGCCCGGTCGTTGCGCCATCAGGGTCTCCGAGATGTACCAGCCGGCGGGAAGCACGTAGTCGATGTACGCGTCGCCCGGGTCGGCGCCGACCCTGGCCGCGGCGACGTCGGGGTTGCCGGCGAGCAGGGTGCCTATCCGGGCGAGGTCCTGGTCGGACAACCGCGTCACCGACAGGTACACCTCGTGCGGCAGGTACCTGGCGTAGAGGCTGTCGAGCGCCCACTCATTGACGACGCCCGCCGCACCGACCGCGGCCACCATCACCGACAGGTAGGTCACCGCGACGAGTCCCGCCCGCACGGCCGCGCTCCGGGGCGGCGTGGAGCGCCCGGTCCGGCGCCGTGACCGTGGCCGCCGGAGCGGCAGGAACATGGGCGTCCGCCGCAGGTACGCGTCATAGCCGGCTCCGAATCTCGCCGAGCACTCACGTTCCTCCACCCGGGCCAGGAAGTAGTAGGCGAACAGCATGGTGACGAACGAGATCAGGACGAGGTACCGCGGCCACAGCAGGAGCATCCCGGCACTGCTCACGATGAGGCAGGTGTACTGGGGGTGCCTGACCCGGGTGTAGATCCCACGGGTCGCCATGCCCCGCCGCCTGAGCTTGCGGTAATACACCTGCGCGGCCCCCACGCAGAAGCCGGCGAAACCACCGACCGCCAGCACGGCACCGATCACGTTGTGGGCATCGAGGATCGGGCTCTTCGTCTGCGCGGCGACGTGTGGCAGGAACACCCGGCTGAGCCAGGAGAACGCCGAGTTCTCGTTCAGGAAGTTCAGACTCGGGCCGTACGCCGCATAGAAGTACGCCGCGAACGGTGAGGCCATGTAGAAGAACTCGAAGGCGATGAGCAGATACATCGACACGGTGGCCCAGAAGGCTCCCCGCGTCTTTCGGTGACGGACCCTCGTCGGGTCGCCGGTCGGGGTGTCGGCCGGCTGGTCGGTCCGGGACACGGTCGCGCTCCTTCTCGCTCGACAGGAAGTGGCCGCTTCGCTCTGACGGAAGTGGCCGCGGAAATCGTGTCGAGATCTCGGACCCGCGCAGAAGTGCCACCCGTCACCGTCCCCGCACGTCGAGGACGCCGGCGCGGATGACCGCAGTCACTGGTGGCGTGACTGCGGTCATCGGTCGCGCGGGTATCGCCTCACCTGCGGAAATGCCTCGCTAGAGTGAGCGCGGACCGCAGCGGGAAGGGCGTGGGCGTCGTGGTGGAGGGCCGGCAGGAGCAGGCGTCGTTGCGGCTCTTCCGCCACCTCGCGGTGGCGCAGTTCCTGGCGATCGCGGTGGTGGCCGCGCTGCTGGCCTTCCGCGGGTCCGCGCATGCCCGCCATTCCGGACAACTGCTCGTCATGACGGTGTTGGCTTCCGCGGTGCTCTGTTGCTGGGTCGTCCTGCCCGCTCTCGCCCGGCGTTCCGGAGCCGCGAACGTCCCGGTGGCCATTGCGCTGTCGCTGGCACCGGTCCTCGGCGGGGAGTGGATGCTGGCGCGGGAACGACATCCCTTCAGCGACTACCTGGCCTCGACCGGGGAACTGGAATTGTTCCTGCTCTTCCCGCTGCTCGTCGCCGCCTGGCGGTTCGGCGCGGTGGCCGTGTCGGGCGTGGCCGTCGCGGTCGCCGGAGCGGATCTCCTCGCGACCCAGGCGAGCTATCCCGAGGCGACTGCCGCGCTCGGCTACGACCGGGTCGTTCTCGTCCGCATGATCTGGCACCTGGCGGTCGGCCTGATCGTCAGCCGACTGCTGCGGGACCAGCGCGCCGCCCGGCGGGCGCTCGAGGAGGCAAACCGGCGACTGGCCGGCCAGGCCGCAATGCTGGAGGAACTCGCCGTGACCAGGGAACGCAATCGGCTGGCCCGGGAACTCCACGACACGGTCGCGCACACGCTGAGCGGCCTGGCCGTGCAGTTGGAGGCGGTTCGCGCGGTCCGCGAGGACGACGAGCGGCGGGCGCGTGATCTGACCGACGCGGCGCTGGTGAGCGTGCGCCGGGGCCTGGTCGAGACCCGCCGGGCCCTGGCGGACCTGCGAGCCGGGCCGCTCGAGGAGTTCGGGCTCCCGGGCGCCATCGCCCGGTACGCGGCGGAGGTCGGCGCGCGCAGCGGCGCCGAGGTGCTCGTGGAGGTCGACCGCGGCTGGTCTCCGCTGCCCGGAGCCGTGGAACATGCGGTCTACCAGGTGACGAAGGAAGCGCTGGAGAACGCGGCGCGGCATGCCCGGCCCCGTCAGGTTCGGGTGAGACTCCGGCTGGACGACGGAACGGTCGAGCTGACCGTCGCGGACGACGGCTCGGGTTTCGATCCCCGGCACTCGCCTCCGCAGGACCCCGGCGAGGTGCCGCCGCGCCTGGGCATGCTCGGGATGCACGAGCGGGCCCGCCTGGTCGGTGGGTCGCTGGAAGTGACGAGCCGGCCCGGCGCCGGGACCACGGTGAGGCTCCGGGTGCCCGGCCAGCACCAGGCGCTCCGGCCCGGTCAGGACACTGTGGACGCTGTGGACGCTGTGGAGCAGGTGATTCCCTGATGCCGATCCGCGTGCTGCTCTGCGACGACCAGGAGGTGGTCCGGGAGGGGATGCGCGCGATCCTCGCGGTCTCCTCCGACTTCGAGGTGGTCGGCTGCGCGCGGCACGGCCAGGAAGCGCTCGCCCTGGTGGCGAGCACATTGCCGGACGTCGTCCTCATGGACCTCAAGATGCCCGTGATGGACGGCGTCGAGGCGACCCGACGGATCCGGGCAGGCTTCCCCGCGGTGCGGGTGCTGGTGCTGACCACGTACGACACGGACGGCTGGGTCCTCGAGGCGATCCGCGCGGGAGCGGCCGGCTATCTGCTCAAGGACCTCCCCCGGGAACAACTGTTCGCCGCCATCACCGACTCGATGGCGGGCCGGACTCCCGTCGATCCCGGCGTGGCCGGCACCCTGTTCACCGCCGTGGCGAGCACGGGGTCCACCGGCGCGGCGAGCACGGGGTCCACCGGCATGGCGAGCACGGGGTCCACCGGCATGGCGAGCACGGGGTCCACCGGCATGGCGAGCACGGCGCCGACGACCGGGCCGGCTGACGGGGTGGGCTGGAAGACGCTGACGGACCGGGAGCGGGACGTCCTCGCCCTGCTGGCTCGCGGGCTGTCCAATGCGGACATCGCGGCATCGCTGTACCTGGCGGAGGGCACGGTCCGCAATCGGGTCAGCTCCCTGCTCGGGAAGTTGGGAGTCTCCGATCGGACCCAGGCTGCGGTGTTCGCACTGCGCCACGGACTGGTCGCGCCGGACGGCGACCCCCGGCGGTGAGTCCCCCCGCGGACGGGCTCCTGGGGCCTTTTCCAGTTGATCAGTTGTTGAGGATGAGCGTGAGGACGCTCTTGACG